>VGHR01000004.1 GCA_016868205.1 Betaproteobacteria bacterium | reverse complement strand
ACACGCGCGGCATAGGCTTGCAGCTCATCCATCGAGTCGTAAGTGCGCCCCTGCGCGTCCCAGGCAAAACCCTCCAGCAGAGCCTCGAGCAAGCCCCGCGGCAACTGATGTTCATGCACCACCACGGCCAGGGCCCGATCCTCCACATGGGACCAGGGCTTGCCCTGGTAGATGGCGTCGAGCCGCTGACTCAGCTCCTCAAGGCTCCGACGGGCATCGTCACCGCGCTCTTGGGCCTGGTCCACCAAGTCATCGGCCACGCGACAGAAGGCGTACAGGGCAATACTGGCCGCCCGCATGCGGGCCGGCAGTAGACGGCTGGCAGCAAAGAAGCTGCGTGAGCCACCGCGCATCAATTCCACGCAGGCCTGCAAATCCTGCTGACGACGCAGCGCAATCGTTTGGGCGGTAGGCATCAGCATTCAGTCCCCCACCAAGGCGGCCAGGCCACGCTGACGATACAACGCCGCATCGGGCACCACCTGATCGAGCGCCTTGGCCGACATCAGCACCCCCGGCACACCGGCGCCCGGATGGGTACTAGCACCGACCATGAACAGCCCAGGCAGGTCCTCGCTGCGGTTGTGCGGCCTAAAATACGCACTTTGCAGCAGCAAAGGCTCTAGCCCGAAGGCCGCTCCTTTGTAGGACAGCAATCGATCCTGAAAGTCCAGCGGCGTTGTCATCAGTGACGCGCGCAAATGACGGCTTAAACCGGGTAAGACAGTGCGCTCCAGAGCCTGGGCCACCGCCTGTCGGTAGGGCTCGGCCTGGGCGCGCCAGTCGGTCCCGCTGTCGAGGTGCGGCACCGGTGAAAGAACATAAAAGGTGTCGCAGCCCGGCGGTGCCATCGACGGGTCGGTGGCGGTGGGCCGGTGCAGGTAGAGACTGAAATCGCTGGCCAGCCGGTGCTTGCGAAAGATATCGTCGAGCAGCTCCTTGTAACGCGGGCCCAATACCATCATGTGATGCGGAACCTCTTCGTAGCGAAGATCGGTGCCGAAGTACCAGACGAACAGGCTCATCGAGTAACGCCCGCGCTCGATACGGCGATCCGGCCAGCTGCGCCGCCACTGCGGATCGATCAGATGGAGGTAGGTCCAGGCCGCATCGGCATTGGACACCACGATATCGGCCGGCAGGCTCTGGCCGCCAGCCAGGGTGATACCGCTGACTCGACCGCCTTCGACATTGATGCGACGCACCTCGGCCTGGCAGCGCAGTTGTCCGCCCAGACTGCGCAGCAGACCCGTCATGGCGGAAATGAGCGAGCCCGTGCCCCCCATGGTCCAATGCACCCCGAACTGCCGCTCCAAGGCATTGACCAGACTGTAGACACAGGTTACCGAGTAAGGATTGCCGCCGATGAGCAGGCTTTGCAAGCTCATGGCCATGCGCAGCTTGGGATGCTTGAGATGTCCGGCCACCATTTGGTGCAGGCTGCGCCAACCCCGCATCCGGGCGATAGATGGGACGGCCTGCAGCAAGTCGCCCACCGTATTGAAGGGCTTGGTGCCGAGCACTTCAAAGCCGCGTTGATGGCAGTCGTCGGCCTCGCGCATGAAATTCTCAAAGCCGGGGGCATCGGCGGGACTGATGCGCCGCACCTCAGCGCGCATTCGATCGATATCGCCGCTGTAGTCGAAGTGATCGCCGTCGTCAAAACGGATGCGGTAGAAGGGGTCCAGCCGCTTGAGGGTGACCTCATCGGCAAGTCGCCGCCCAGCCAGTTGCCACAACTCCTCCAGCAGCGCCGGTACCGTGATGATGGTCGGGCCAGCGTCGAACACATGACCGTCAACTCGATGCACATAAGCCCGGCCCCCCGGGGCATCGAGCTTCTCAAGCACTGTGACCTGCCAGCCGCGCAACTGCAGGCGAATAGCCGCTGCCAGCCCGCCAAAGCCACTGCCGATCACGATCGCATGCGGACGCTGGGTGATACTGGCCAGACTCTGGCTTTCAAGGAGATTGATCGCGTTCACGGCGGATCGGCCTTTGCTGTCGCGCCCAGGGCAACCGCGGGCAGAGGAAGGCTCTCCCGCGACCCGTGCGTCTGCGGTCGCGTCATAGCCCAGCCCCACAGACGCTCAATCGATAAGGGAAAAGCCATCAACAGGTGCTCGACAATGGCCAATCCGAGCAAGGTAGCGAGCAACACGGCCCCCGTGCTGGCGCTGACCAAGCCCGCACTGACCTCCCAGATCAGCCAAAAAAAGATCAGCACCGACAGGCCCAGCGTCGTGAAGAAAAAGGGCGTCACGCGACCACACCTGAAGTAGCTGGCCATGTAGCTCAGTTGTGCAGGCAGATACTGTGCGCCGGTTTGCGGAACTCCGAGATACAGGTTGAGCTTGGCTGACAAGCGCATGCACCAAAGCAATGCAAAGGTACATAGGGCGACATGATTGGGATGCCCGGCTTGCATCCACCAGAGCAGGCAAAAATTAATCAGCAAAGCCAACTCGTGATAGGCCACCGCCTGCACCGACTGACGCAGGCGCAGCCAGCCTTGAGCCGAAGGGTCCAGCGACTGCTGCCGTGGGCCCGTGAGCCAGCCTGTCAGAAAGGCCAACTCGTGCCAGCTCCACATCAAAATCACGCTGGCAAAACCCAGATAGGCAGGTCCACTGCCGGTGCTGCGCATGCTCAGCCCGCTGCCGAGCAGGCCGAGCAGCAGCATCAAAAAAGCCAGGGACAAGCTCCAAGGGAAGCTCGACGCCCGCCTGCGCACCAGCCACAGGATGGCGCCCGTGCCCAGCCACCAACTGAACAAGGCAAAGGCAATTGCAGCTGCAACCGAAGTGGACCAATCAGCCATACAACTTAGGGCAGCGACACCGCATGAAGGAGGGGCGGGATTCGATCATGCGTACTACCAAACCGGCGCGACGCGCACTTGCTCAGGCAACTCGTGCGACTTGACCGGAACGAAGAACATCCGGGCGAAAGTCCCGAAGGCACGCACAGCATGCACCCCTTGCAGCAGCGCGCCGATCAAGCCTCCCCGCGCTTTGGCGCGCTGGTGGGCCGCCGAAATCTCGACCAGGCGGTCCATGCCGGCGCGCATGGCCGGGTGATCGATGTCGAGCTCCACCGGGAAAACCTGACGGCAAATCTGCGAGGTGATGCGAAAGACCTCGTAGTCGTATTCGGTCGAGTGCAGGCCCATGGCTTCGTGCAGCAGTGGGCGACTGTGGTCGCGCACATACATCGTGGCATAGACCGCCAAAATGAAGAACCGGATCCATAAACGATTGACCCCGGTCAGCAGGTGCGGGTTGGCCCGCATGATCAAAGCGAAGGACTCGCCGTGTCGAAATTCGTCGTTGCACCAGCGCTCAAACCACCGGAAGATGGGGTGAAAGCGCTTGTCCGGATGCCGCTCAAGCTGTCGGAAGATGGTGATGTAGCGGGCGTAACCAATCTTTTCTGACAGGTAGGTCGCGTAGTAGATGTACTTGGGCTTGAAAAAAGTGTATTTTTTGCTGCGCTTGAGTCCGCCGAGATCAATGCCTAGATTGAAATCCTTGAGCGACTGGTTCAGGAAGCCGGCATGCCGGGATTCGTCCCTGGCCATGTAGGTCATCAGCTGACGAATGTCAGGGTTGCTGATGTTCTTGCGGATTTCGTTGTAGAGAATGCACCCGGAAAACTCTGAGGTCAGGGAGGAAATGAGAAAGTCAATGAACTCCTGACGCAATTCGGGAGTCAGCTGGGGCATGAGTTGATTGACCTCTTGCGCAAACCGTGCGTCGCGCTGAAAGTGATCGTGATTGTTGTCGCCCTCGTATTCGGCCATCATGGCGTCCCACTCGGCCCGTACCGGTTCCACATTGATTTCATCGAAGTCCTTGAAGCGTGTGGTGTAGAACCGCGGCGACAAGACGGTGTTGACCAAAGCCCGTGCAGTCGCATCGGCTGAGCTTTCCACCTTGTTCATCAATAAGTCGACATGGTCGGTATTGCGGTCGTTGGCGATAGTGGCATTCACGGCTGAACTCCTTGAGACGAAGCGGACAGTCCAATGTCCTGCAATTGGGCAAAGACGGCCGCATTGCTGTGACCGAACGCCTCTAAATGAATGCGCTCTCCGGTGGCAGGGTCGCGCAAGACAAGCTTGCCGTCGGCATAGCCCGACAGCTCAAAGGGAACCTCAGGGCCCAGGCCGCGGCGCATACGCTCGCGTGCCAGGGTTCGCAGGGCCCCGCGCGCAAAGCCGTGCTCGCCGCGCAGGCGCGCCACCTCTCGGCCTTGCGCCGCATCCACCACGGCAATATCCCCTTCGGCCCGGTCCTCAAAGCGCAGCATCCGCTGCCACTTGAGCGGCCCCAGGGACACATCCTGAGGCGCCTGGTGGCGATACCAGGCCACGGCCAAGACCGTTATTGATAGCAAGCCCAGGGCCACCCACAACAGCCACGGACGGCGGCTAACGGTGGGCAGGGGCTTGACGACGGCCATAACGGCTAGCCTCATGCGGTCACTCTCCTGGAGAGCGGGTCACGCTCACGGGATGGGCTGGAGGCATCCTGCGGGGTAATCAAAGCCTCCTGCGGATTGGCAGCGCGCCAAGCTTGCAGGATCTTGTGCGCCACTGCTTCGGCCTGCGGCACACTGCGCAGGCTGGGCTGCGGCTGTCGCAGATGCCAGGCCCGGGCATGCGGCCACAAATGCAGGTAGGCGATACGGTCGGATCCCTTGATCTTCAGTGCGATATCGCCGCAGCCACGCCGGCGCTGCTTGATCGCAGCAGCCGCCAAACAGTTCAGCGGCAGATTGAAGGTCATGGTCAGCACGATACCCACCCGCATCACCACGCGCTTGTTGGTCAGGGTATACAGGCAAGTGTGCGAGGCAAACCATGCGATGCCCGAGAGCATGATCAAGGCAGTCAAGGCCAACACGGCACTGGTTGCGACCGAGGGAACCAGCACCTTCATGGGCTGCCCCTGCATGAACGCCGCCTGCAAGGCCAGCATCAGCACAAAGTAGACCGCCAGCTTGCGCACATGGAAAGCATGCACGGCCAGCTGCCGCCAATCCGGGGCACCCTGCCAGAGGATGCGCTCGCCCACCGGCAAGGCCTCGGGCAGACCCGGAGCCGCCTCAAACTCGTGCTCGTGCTGCGCTTTCAAAACAGGGGCTCCTGGCGTTCGGGCGAGGCGTAGAGCAGACCGGCGCCAAAGAAGGCGGGGATTCTTTCCTCCTCGAGCATGGTGATTTGCTCCGGATGGCGCGTGGCGGGAACGCCCTCGAACTGATCGGCCATCAGCGCATGCACATGAACGCCATCGCGCTTGATGCGGGCAAACATGATGGGTATCAGGACCCGCCGACCGCCGCGCGTTTGCATCTCAAGGTAGCGAAACATCATTTCCATGCGGTCGACCCAGAGGTCCACCACATGACCGGCGAGCGCACCGTCGCCGCCGTAGACCGGCAAGCCTCGCGGGTCGGTATCGCGCACCGCCACACTGTGGTCGGCCGCCACACGCATCGGCACGATCTTGGGATCGCCGTGGTGAGTCAGGTCCGGGGTGTCAGCGCGCATAGCCCAAGCGCCTGGGCCCACGCCGGCCAGTAGGGGATCGCCCTCAGGCTCGATGGGCGCACCGTTCCAGTTGTGGGCGGGCCGGGCTGAGTAGCGGCCATCGGGCCGGTGCGGATCAGGCGCGTGCACCTCGCGACCATCGTGAAGCTTGTAGGTCTTGGGCTTGGGCACTGGCGCACCGGTGATCTTCGGTCCCTTGTCTCGGCCCGGATCCATTGGATAGCCCTCGCGATGGTTTTCCCGGGCCAGGTAGTAAATCAATCCGAAGAAAAAGATCCAGAAGGCGTAAAGCACAAGCTGGGCTACGTCGACATACTGCGTGATGGCTCCTGTTTCCATGGGGGTTCTCCTTCATTCAGGGCGAGGTTTCATAGGCAATCAACCCGGCATCTCGGCCAGGCCGATGCGTCGCGGGGGCGCACGATCGCGCGCAGCCAAGGGGCCAAGCGCCACGAGCACGACAAAAAGCAGATACATCTCGAAGTGAAAGACAAAGCTGTAACCGGTCACCGGTGAATTGAGGGCGTGCCCGAGCCAGCCCGACTGCGCCAGGCCGCCCACCAGATCGCGCAAGACGCCGCCCAGGACCATGGCCAGGCCCGCCGCGGTCGCTTGCACCGCGCCCCAGGCGCCAAGCACCATGCCCGTGAGCTCGCGCTCAGGTATCTGCATGGCGTTAAGCAGCATGCCCACCGAAAACAAACCGCCGGCAAAACCGATCAAGGCGGCGCCGATGCGAAACATCCAAGCCGATTCCAGCGGAGCCGAAAAAATCACGCAGGCAAACGCAGGCAAACCGAGCAAGGCGCCCAGCGCCGCCAGCCGGCAGGTGTCCAGGCCACGGGCACACAGGCGCGCCGACCAGGCAAAGGCCAGCAGACACCCTCCGGCCGTCAAGGCCGTCAGGGATGAAGTCAGGCTCACATCCAGACCCAGCACCTCGCCACCGTAGGGCTCGAGCACGATATCCTGCATGCTGAAGGCTGCCGTACCCAGGCCCACAGTCCACAAAAATCGGCGCATCTTGGGCAGGGCCATCAACCGCTGCCAGTTGCGGGCAAAACCGCCCTGCTCCCGCCCCCCGCGTCTTTCAGAACGAGCCTCCTGCTTCCACAGCGAGATCAGGTTCAGGGCGATCACCACCACAGCGCTGGCCTGGACCACCTGGATCAAACGACGCGCGCTGAAGTCCTGGAGGAGCCATGCCAACAGGGCGCTGCCGATGATCAGTCCGACCAGAAACATCGCATAGAGCAGCGCCACGACCCGGGGCCGCTTTTCAGGGGGCGCCACATCGGTGGCCAAAGCCAAGCCGGCGGTCTGCGTGATTTGCATTCCGGCGCCCACAAGCACAAAAGCCAGCGCTGCGCCGAATCGCCCGAACCAGAGCGCGCCCTGATCGGGCGCATCGGAGAGCAGCAGAAGTGCGAAAGGCATCATGGCCAGGCCCGCAAACATCAGCAGGCTGCCCATCCACAGATAGGGCAAGCGGCGCAATCCGAGAGCAGAGGGGTGGGTATCACTACGGTAACCAATGAAAGCCCGCGCAGGCGCAAAGAGCAGCGGCAAGCCCACCGACAGCGCCACCCACCAGGCAGGCACCCCCAGTTCCACAATCATCACCCGGTTGAGCGTGCCCACCAGCAAAGCGGTGGTCATGCCAATGGCAGCTTGGAACAAGGACAGGCGTAGCAGGCGTGCCAAAGGCAGTTGGCTCGAGGCGGCATCGGCAAAAGGCATGTACCGATAGGCCAGGGCCATCACCCAGGCTGGTGGTTTGAGCCACATCCCCCTCACGCCACCCACTCCCAGGCTTGCGAGGTGTAGAAGCCACTGCTGACGCGCGAACAGCGCCCCTCACGCCAGCCCCCAGCCGCCAGGCCGTGCTCCAGACCCCGACGCAACACGGATTCGGCCACCGGCGTCAGTGAGGGGGAGCGGTCGCCGCGAGGGAACAGACGGCCGAGTCCGTGCATCAGGGCCAACGCCGGTGAACGCGGCGCAAAGGTAAACACCATGGAGGCTCGGGTGCGCGCGGACAGTCGCTGCAAAGCCTCGACCATATGCGGTACATCGTAGTGAATCAGCGAATCCATGGCCACCACATGGTCGAACGCCCCGAGTTCATCGGCGAGCATGTCACCCGCGAGAAATTGCACCCGGCCACAGCCCTCGATGCCCTGCTGGGCATAACGCTCGGCCGCCAGGGATACGAGGGTGGGGGACAGATCGATGGCCAGCACCTGCGCGCCGCGACGCGCCGCTTCTGTGGCCAGGGCTCCGGTGCCGCAGCCGGCATCGAGCAAGCGCAAGCCACGCATATCCTGCGGCAGCCAGGACAGCAGGGTGCTGCGCATCTGCTCGCGACCGGCGCGCACTGTCGCGCGTATGCGCCCGACCGGCGCATTGGAGGTCAAGCGCTCCCACGCCTTGACCGCTGTGCGGTCAAAGTAGTGCTCGATTTGCTCGCGACGCTGCAAATAGCCGCTGCTTTGCATCAATCAAACCCCAACAGATCAAAGATATCCCGATCTTTCATAGGCACCGCGGGCAAGGGATCGGATCCTTTCCACAGAGAAGCGGCCAAGCGCATGTATTCGTCCTGCACCGCCTTGACCGCCGGCGTCGCCTCCACCTCAAACAAGGTGGACTTGGACAAACGGCTCTTGCGGATCTCATCGAGCATGGGAAAGTGGGCCATGCTCTTGAGGCCGGTCGCGTTGTTGAACTTGTCCACCTGATCGGTGGCATCGCTGCGGTTGACAATGACTCCGCCGAGCCGGACGTTGTAGTTTTTCGATTTGGCGCCGATGGCCTGCACGATACGGTTCATGGCAAAGATCGAGTCAAAGTCGTTGGCCGTGACAATCAGGGCGCGATCGGCATGCTGCAGCGGGGCGGCAAAACCACCGCAGACCACATCGCCGAGCACATCGAAAATCACCACATCGGTGTCTTCGAGCAGGTGGTGCTCCTTGAGCAGCTTGACGGTCTGACCCACCACATAACCGCCGCAACCGGTGCCCGCCGGCGGTCCGCCCGCCTCGACGCACATCACGCCGTTGTAGCCCGGGAAGACAAAGTCCTCGACCCGCAGTTCCTCGGCGTGAAAATCGACCTGCTCGAGCGCATCGATGACGGTGGGCAGCATTTTCTTGGTCAGGGTGAAGGTCGAGTCGTGCTTGGGGTCGCATCCGATCTGCAGCACCCGCTTGCCCAGGTGCGAAAAGGCGGCGGAAAGATTCGACGAGGTGGTGCTCTTACCTATCCCTCCCTTGCCATAGACCGCAAAGACTTTGGCTGTGCCAATCTTGACGCTCGGATCCATGTGCACTTGCACACTGCCCTCCCCATCCTCTGCGCGAGAAGACTTTCGGATATTGCTGACGGGTACGGTGGCAAGGCTCATGCGGACGCTCCTTCGTAGATGCCCTCGAGGCGGTCTTCCAGCTCTTCACTGGCTTGGCGCAGGGCTTGCAGGACCTGCGGGTCGGGTTGCCAGAATTGGCGGTCTGAGGCTTCGATCAGGCGGTTGGCCAAGCGGGCCGAAGCGGTTGGATTGAGCGCAGCCAGGCGCTGGCGCATTTGCTCATCCAACACAAAGGCCTGCGTGAGTTGTTCATAGACCCAGGGCTGCACCTGCCCCGTGGTGGCCGACCAACCCATGGTGTTGGTCAGGTGGGCCTCAATCTGGCGCACCCCTTCATAGCCGTGCTTGAGCATGCTCTCGTACCACTTCGGGTTGAGCATGCGGGTGCGGGTTTCAAGCGCCACCTGCTCCGACAGGGTGCGCACGGTGCCTGCGCCGTGGCTGTCGCGGGTCTGATCGCCAATATAGACCGGCGCCACCGAGGCTTGCTGGCCACCCGCGCGGGCGGTCTTGGCCCTCTGGATGGCCCGGCTGACCCCGCCCAGGGTGTCGAAGTAGGTGTCGACCGTGGTCACCCCAAGTTCCACCGAATCGAGGTTCTGGTAGGCCAAATCGACATCGGCGAGCATGGTGGCAAGCAAAGGGCCCTGCTGCATGGCTTTGCCCGATCGGCCGTAGGCAAATCCCTTGCGCCGGCTGTAGGTTTCCGCCAGCTCGTCGCCCGAGTCCCAACGGCTGTTGTCGATGAGCATGTTGACATTGGCGCCGTAAGCCCCCTCGGCATTGCCGAAGACACGCAGCGATGCGGCCTCCAGATCGCAGCCGTGCTCTTGCTGGTAGGCCAGCGCATGCTTGCGAATGAAGTTTTTTTCCTCAGGCTCGTCAGCGCTGGCGGCCAGGTAAGCGGCCTCGGCCAAGAGCCGGATCTGCAGCGGCAGAAGATCGCGGAAGATGCCAGAGAGCGAAATCACGACATCCACGCGTGGACGATTGAGTTCCGACAGAGGGATCAACTCAGCCCCAGCCAGCCGCCCGTAGCTGTCAAAGCGGGGTCGCGCCCCCATCAAGGCCAGGGCCTGTGCAATCGGCCCTCCCTCGCTCTTGAGGTTGTCGGTGCCCCACAGCACCATGGCAATGGACTGCGGCAGCGCGTTGCCATCGGCCTGATAACGCTCCAGCAGGCGCTGGGCCTGCCGGGCGCCGTCCTTGACGGCATAGGCGCTAGGGATACGAAAAGGGTCAAAGCCGTGCACATTACGACCGGTGGGCAGCACTTCGGGGGTCCGCAGCAAATCGCCCCCCGGCGCGGGCCGCACGAAGCCGCCGTCCAGGGCATGCAACAGGCCCTGCATCTCGCTGTCTTTGCACAACTCGTCGCGCGCACGGGCCAGAGCCTCCAGGGCGAGCACTCGCGCGGCCTTGTGGTCGGCTGCCGATGCATCGACCTGCGTCCAAGCGCGCCAGGCGTCCCCGACCGACTCGCCGGCGGCCAGTGCCCGCAGCACCGGGTCGGGCAGGTCCTGCTCGTGCCAAGCCTTGGCGCAGCTGCCCAGCATGTGCATCAGCGCCTCCTGCGACAGGGCTTGCCCCACCACATGCAGCCCATGCGGGATCAAGGTGTAGCACAGCTCGAGCACGGCATCATTCAGACGCACGATCTGCACCGCAGCCTGGTCGCCCCAGGCGGGCTCGGCCGGGGCCAGCTCGAGCTCGGCCGCCTGCGCCTGAATCAAGTTGGCCAGCTCCTCAGCCTCGGCTCCAGCCTGCACCTCCAGACCGCGGTAGCGCTCGATCATCTCTCGCAGCGCATGAAGACCCTTGTACAAACCCGCCTCGGCCACCGGCGGAGTGATGTAGCTGACCAGGGTGGCGGCCGAGCGTCGCTTGGCTATGGTGCCTTCTGAGGGATTGTTTGCAGCGTACAGATACAGATTAGGCGTATCGCCAATCAGACGATCGGGCCAGCACTCAGCGCTCAGTCCGTTTTGCTTGCCGGGCATGAACTCGAGCGCACCGTGGGTGCCAAAGTGCAGCAAGGCATGCGCGCCAAAATCCTCCCGCATCCAGCGGTAAAAGGCCGAGAAGGCATGCGTGGGGGCAAACCCTTTCTCGAAGAGGAGCCGCATTGGATCACCCTCGTGCCCGAAGGCCGGCTGTATGCCCACGAAGACATTGCCAAAGCGCTCGCCGAGGACAAAGATCCGACTGCCGTCGCTCTGATGACGGCCGGGCGCGGGGCCCCAAGCCGCCTCGATTTGCTTGAGATGTTTCTCACGGCGCACATGGTCGTCGGCGCCGACCAGCGCATGCACATTGGCCTGGGCACCGTAGCGCTCGGCATTGCCCTTGATAACGCGTTCGCGCAGCGCTTCGACGCTGACGGGTACCTCGACCCGATAGCCCTCACGCTCAAGTGCGGTGAGCGTGTTAAACAGAGACTCGAACACGCTCAGGTGCGCGGCCGTCCCGGTGCTGCCCGCATTGGGCGGGAAATTGAACAAAACGATCCCCACCTTGCGCTCGGCGCGCGAGGACTTGCGCAGCGCAATCAGGCGCGCCAGGCGTGCCGACAGCGCATCGGCACGCTCGCTGCAGGTATTCATGTCGTGGGCGCCGGCCGCGTCAAAACGGCAATGCCGCGAGCAACCGGTACAGGCGCTGGCCCCGGCGCCCCCCCGGCCGCCGTACACCATATTGCCGGTGGCACCGTCAAGTTCGGGGATGGACACCATCATGGTGGCCTCCACCGGCAGAAAACCGCGCTCTGATGCACCCCAGCTGTCCAGGGTCTGAAACTCGACCGGCGCCACCGCCAGATACGGCAAATCCATGCGCGCCAGCAATTCCTCGGCAGCGCGCGAGTCGTTATAGGCCGGCCCGCCCACCAGTGAAAAGCCGGTCAGCGAGACCATGGCGTCGATGACGGGCCGGTCCCCGTCCATAAAAAACGACGCAATAGCCGGACGGTTATCCAGGCCGCTGGCAAAGGCCGGTATCACCCGCAATCCACGGGCCTCCAGCGCGGTGATGACCCCATCGTAGTGCGCCGTGTTACCGGCCAACACATACGAGCGCAGCAGCAGGATGCCCACCGTGCCGGCACTGGTGGCCACCCGCGGCAGATCCGACAGCCGGTCGGACAAGCGATGCCCGGTTTGGCTCTTCAGGCGAGGGTGATAGATCCCCACCTCGGGGTAGTCCACCGGCGGATCGACTTTCAGGCCGCGCAGCACGGTGCGGGGACCCGAGGCGTAGCGGTCGATGAGCAGGCTGACCAGCCCCTGGATGTTCTCCTGCGAGCCCGCCAGCCAGTACTGCATGGCCAGGAAATAGGCGCGCACATCCTGCGCCGTCCCCGGAATGAAACGCAGGATCTTGGGCAAACGACGCAGCATTTTCATCTGACGCTCGCCAGCGCTGGTCTTCTCCTCGGCGCTCATATCGGCCGCTTGCGCGCTCTTGCCGCGCAGCTTCTTGAGCAACTCCATCGGGCCGCTGCTGGGCGCCTGCATGTCAAAGCGCCCCATGCGGGTGAGCTTGCTCACCTCACCGGCCGACATCAGGCACACCATGGCGTCGCAGTGCTCGCGCCGCGCGCGCAGGGCCGGCATCACCGGCAGGAAGTGCTCTTCCATGAACAGCATGGTGACAATAACAATGTCGCCCAATGCAATGTCGCTCTGGCAACGCGCCAGGGCCTCCGAATCGGCCCCCCATTCGGAGGCGGCATGGACCTGCATCTGCAGCCCGGGGAGGGACCGCTTGAGTCGCAGGACGGCGCGCTCGGCAGCGCTGGCCAGGTGACTGTCCATGGTCACCAGCACGACGCGGATCGTCGGGCTTACCCCGGCGGCCGGCGCCCGAGCCAGCGGCGGGCTTTCAGCGGCTGAAATGAGCTTTGGCATCGTAGAGCGTATCCACGGTGATCACCGGCACGCCGCGCTCACGCGCATAGAGCTCGGTGTTTCGCTTGGCTTTGCCACGCACGAAGAACGGAATCTTGCGCAGCTCTTTTTCTGCATCGACCCCCCAGGTGGTCGCAACCTCGGCGACCGATGCCGGCTCCGGCGTCGCCATGGTCGGTGCGCGAGCGCGGCCGAGATGGGAGGGCGCCGCGTCCTCATGGAATTCTGAGTCGCCTCGGAACATGCCGATCAGGTGCTCCTCCAGCCCCATCATGAGCGGATGCACCCAGGTGTCAAAGAGCACATTGGCCCCTTCAAAGCCCATTTGCGGTGAATAACGGGCTGGAAAATCCTGGACATGGATCGGGGCGGAAATCACCGCACAGGGCAAACCCAGACGCTTGGCAATATGCCTTTCCATTTGCGTACCCAGCACCAACTCGGGCTGCAACTGGGCGATCTGCTGCTCCACTTCAAGGTAGTCGTCGGTGATGAGAGCCTCACACTGGTAGCGCTTGGCCGCCTCGCGGACCTCGCGTGCGTATTCGCGGCTGTAGGTGCCCAGCCCCACCACGGTAAAACCCATCTCTTGCGCTGCCACGCGGGCACAGGCCACCACATGGCTGGCGTCACCGAACAGGAAAACCCGCTTGCCGGTCAGGTAGGTCGAGTCGACCGAACGCGAATACCAGCCGGCGCGCGATTGCTCGCGCAGGTCGGGTATCTGCTGCAGTCCAGCCAGCGCTGCAACCTCGGCGATAAATTCCTGGGTGGCGTTGACCCCGATGGGTACGACCCGGGTATAGGGCTGCTGATACTGCCGTTGCAACCAAAGCGCAGCGGTCATGCCGGTTTCCGGATACAGCACCACATTGAAGTCGGCCTCGTGCAGTCGCGCCAGATCGGCCGCGCTGGCGTCAAGCGGAGCCACCACCCGCACCTCGATGCCCAGTTGCTCGAGCAGGCCGGAGATTTCCCGCACATCGTCGCGATGGCGAAAACCCAGCGCCGTCGGGCCAAGAATGTTGCAACTCGGCGCGCAGCCCGGCCCGCGCGAGAGCGCTTGCTTGCGCGCTGGCTCTATCGACAAATGCCGAACCAGCTGGTAGAAAGTCTCAGCGGCGCCCCAGTTTTCCTTGCGTTGATAGGAAGGCAACTCCAGGGCGACGACGGGAACCGGCAGATCGAGCGCACGCGCCAAACCGCCTGGATCGTCCTGGATCAACTCGGCAGTGCATGAGGCGCCCACCATCATGGCTTTGGGTGCAAAGCGCTCGTAGGCCTCGCGCGCGGCGGTCTTGAACAGCTCGGCCGTGTCGCCCCCAAGATCACGCGCCTGAAAGGTGGTGTAGGTCACCGGGGGTCGCTTGGGCAGGCGCTCAATCATGGTGAAGAGCAGATCAGCATAGGTATCGCCCTGGGGCGCGTGCAGCACATAGTGCACATCGCGCAAAGCGGTGGCCACCCGCATGGCCCCGACATGCGGCGGGCCTTCGTAAGTCCAGAGCGTCAGTTGCATGCCGTGAGCTCCTAGGCGGCCAGACGCAGGCGTCGGTTCAAGGGACGGCTAAACAGCTCGGCCAGATCGCCAGCCTGCTCGTAGCCCTGTATCGGGGTAAAGACCAGCTCGATGGCCCACTTGGTGGTCAAACCGCGAGCCTCCAGCGGATTGGCTAGGCCCAGGCCGCAGACCACGATGTCGGGCTGCTGGGCCAGGCAGCGGTCGAGCTGGTGTTCAACATGCTGCCCCTCCGAGAGCTGTGCCTCTGCGGGCAAGAGAGCCAGTTCCTCGGCCAGGTGGGGACGATGCAGGTAGGGCGTCCCGACTTCGGTCAGACGCATGCCCATCTCGCGACTGAGGAACCGCGCCAGCGGAATCTCCAGCTGCGAGTCCGGGAAAAAGAAGATGGATCGCCCCTCGAGCAAGGCACGCTGGCGCGCCAGGGCCGCGCGCGCGCGCTCAACCGGGGCGCAAACGACCTGTGCCAAGCGCTCGGGCTGTACGCCAAAGGCCGCGGCCGCGGCACCGAGCCAGGCGCTGGTGCCCTCGACACCCAGAGGGAAAGGCGCTGGCAGCCGGGTAGCCCCGCGGGCTTCCAGCGCGCGCGCGGTGTCGGCCAGAAAGGGCTGGGCCAGCAAATAGCGGGTATCGGGTCCAATGGCCGGCAAGGCCAGGGCCCGGCGCGGCGGGAAGAACTGAACCGGCACCCCTAGTTGCTCAAACAGGCGCTGGAACTGGTCTTCCACCACATCGGCCAGGGTACCCACCACCAGCAGGGGATCGGGTTGCGCACCGCGCTCACGCTCGGGCAGTTGCGGCACCAGGCTGGCCAGACAGGCATCCTCGCCCTGGGTGAAGGTGGTCTCGATGCCGCTACCTGAATAGTTGAGGACCCGCACCGCCGGCGAAAAGCGCCCGGAAAGTCGGGCAGCCGCACGCGAGAGGTCGAGCTTGATCACTTCGGACGGGCAGGAGCCGACCAGAAAGAGCAGCTTGATCTCGGGACGGCGCTCGAGCAGGCGTTGCACCACCCGGTCGAGCTCTTCATTGGCATCGGCCAGGCCGGCCAGATCACGCTCGTCAATGATGGCCGTTGCAAACCGCGGCTCGGCAAAAATCATCACGCCGGCGGCCGATTGCAGCAGGTGCGCGCAGGTGCGCGAGCCCACCACCAGAAAGAAGGCATCCTGAATCTTGCGGTGCAGCCAGATGATGCCGGTCAGGCCGCAAAAGACCTCGCGCTGGCCGCGCTCGCGCAGAACCGGCTTGTCGGTGCAGGCGGCCGCCTCGGGTCGCAGAGGGATGACCGGGCTCATGCGGGCAGGCCCTCCTGAGCTTGTCCGGGCGCAAGGCGGGCCGCCTCCAGTCGCGCCGCACGCAACTTGATCAGGAACTGGGCTGCATTGATGACATAAGCCGCATAGGCGGCCAATGCCAAGCCCATCAGCGGCCTGGGCCCCATCCACTGACCCAGCAAGGCCACGAGATAGGCCGTATGCAGGGCCAGCACCAACATGCTGAAAACATCCTCCCAAAAGAAGGCCGGGGCGAACAGGTACTGCCCGAACACCACCTTCTCCCAGATGCAGCCGGTGACCATGATGGTGTAGAGAACCAAAGTCTTGATAACGATGGACGCTTCGGTGATGCCTTGACCCTCCCCCGTCCAGAGAAAGCGCAGCACCAGAAACAAGCTCACCAGGAACACCAGAAACTGCAGAGGAGCCAGTACCCCCTGGACCCAGGTCCAGACCGAGGCGTCGCGCCTCTGGCGCTCCTCAGGCGTGTAAAGCGGGCGCCGCGGTGGCGAGCGCTCGGTTACAGGCAGCATGGCAAATCCCCTCAATAGTGACGGGTATCCGGACACCCGCTCCCCCCAATTTAGTCGGGTCTGGCTCGTGTGTCAACTTTAATTGACGACTAATTAAATTGACACATCGGAGAAAATCGTCGAATTTCCAAAAAAACCTTTGACCTGGGCCCGCTCAGGGAGTACAACCGACCCGTGGACCGTTCCACTAACTGCCGGCCAGGCCCCGGGGTAGAAGCCCCCGGACCCTCAGCCCGACGAAGAGGAACTCATGCGCGCCTGTCCGCGGCAGTGACTTAGCGTGCACGGAGACCAACATGGGCTCGTTTGAAAACCCTGACCCCCAAGAGCGGCCGCAGCCGCAGGGATCAAACCGTCTGCCGCAGCGATCCGACGGCGTCTTGATGCGCACGGTCGAGGACGAGATCATCCCTCGCCTGGTTCGCGCCCACAGCCAGCCTGCTCAGGCCAGCGTCAGCCCGCAGGACCTCGAACACTTTACCGATCAACTGCTGAACGCCGATGACGCGGCGCTGCATCAAAGTCTGCAGAATCTGCGTCAGCGCGGCGTCTCGGTCCAGGGCCTCTTTCTGGACCTGCTCACCCCGGCAGCGCGCCGGCTGGGGGACTTCTGGACCTGCGACAGCTGCAGCTTTACCGATGTGACCGTCGCCATGGGGCGCTTGCAGCAATTGCTGCGCGCCAACAGCAGCGCCTTTGGACTCAACAACATCAGCCAGGGACGGGCCGCCGATCGGCGGGTGCTGCTCATGCCCTGTCCCGGCGAACAACACACATTTGGCCTGTCCATCGTGGCTGAGTTCTTCTACCGGGCCGGTTGGGATGTCACCACCAGTTTCATGCAGCCCAGCGCCTCGCTGGCGCAGCTGGTCGAGCGCCAGTGGTTCGATGTAATCGGTCTGAGTCTGGGCGATCTCGATGGACTGGGTCGCCTCAACGACTGCGTGCGGCAAATTCGCAGGGCCAGCACCAACCCGCAGGTCCCCATACTTGTAGGGGGATCTGTTTTCGTATTGAATCCTGGCTTGGCAGGGCAGACCATCGCTGACGCGGTGGTGGTACAGGCCGATGCGGCGCCAGAGATGGCGCAGCGACTCCTGGAACGACAAAACGCCGGGGCTTGAACCCCGCGACCGACTCGAGACCTTCAAAACACCATGTCTTCCCCCCAACCCGTCCTGAACGAACAAGGCTTGGCCCGCGCTGAAGAAATGCTGCAGGGTTTGTCCGCCGAGATGGTGGCGCAACTGTTGGCGGCGTCCTCGGATGTGGTGCTGCTGCTCGATAAAGAAGGCGTGATTTTGGACCTGGCTTTCACCGGGGACGATCTGATCGCCCGCGGTTGCGAGCAGTGGCAAGGCAAGGCCTGGATACGCACGGTGACGCTGGAGAGCCAGCCCAAGGTACAGGCGCTGCTCAAGGCCTCTGATCCGCAGCCATCGGCGTGGCGCCACATCAACCACGACCTCGACGATGGGTCCGCACTGCCGTTGGCCTACTCGGTTGTCACGGTCAATCCGCCAAGTCCCGGCAAGGGCAAGGCCCATGTCCATCGGGTGGCTTTCGGTCGGGACCTGCGACCGCAGGTTGCGGTGCAACAACGCCTGGTGACCGCCCAGTTGTCCATGGAGCGCGACTACTGGCGTCTGCGCCAGGCCGAAACCCGCTACCGGCTTCTGTTCCAGCTGGCCCCCGAGCCCGTGATCATCCTCGACGGTGCGCTAGACAAAATCACCGAGATCAACCCCGTCGCCCAGGCTCTGCTGGGCGACAAGCAAGGCGGCAGCCGGCAGGCCCTGAGCGAGCGCCTGGACGCGACCAGTCTGAACACGCTGCGCGACATGATCGAGAAACTGCGTGGCAACGGCCGTGCGGACCCGGTGCCTGTGCGACTCAAGGACGGGCAGGAGTTTCTGGCCTCCGCCTCACAGTACCGCGAAGACCAAACCCCGCAATTTCTGCTCCGACTGACGGCCCAGACGGCCGCGAGCCACCCCAAGCTGCCCAGCGGCAATCCCTGGCTCGGCCCCTTCATGGAACAGGCCCCCGATGCGGTGGCCCTCACCGACCTCGATGGCCGGGTTCTGGCCGTCAACCAGGCTTTCGTTGACCTGGCGCAGGTGGGCAGTCCGGATCTGGCTCGTGGCGTACTGCTTGACACCTGGCTGGGTCGCTCCGGCGTCGATCTGCGCGTGCTGCTGACCAATCTGCGCCAGCACGGCACGGTGCGGCTTTTTGCCACCCAGATGCGCGGCGAGCTGGGCTCCACGGCAGAAGTGGAGATATCGGCCGCCACGCTGCAGCGCGGGGAAGACAAATGCCTGGGCTTCACGATCCGAGACATGGGCCGCCGCCTGGCTCCAGAGGCCCGCGCCCCCAGAGAGCTGCCGCGCTCGGCCAGCCAGATGACCGAACTGGTGGGCCGTATGCCGCTCAAGGACATCGTGCGCGAGACCACCGATCTGATTGAGCAGCTGTGCATCGAGGCAGCCCTGCAGCTCACCCACGATAACCGCGCCTCGGCCGCCGAGATGCTGGGGCTCTCGCGCCAGAGCCTGTACATCAAGCTGCGCCGCTTCGGTCTGGTCGAGGGTAACGCCGACTTGCCCGGCGACGCCGGCGACGACCCGCGTTCACCTTGAGGGCCTGCCCCCGGCGCCCGACCTGAGCGCCCGAAACCCGTTCAGACGCCCCACCCTGGACAATCCGGGGCTCCGAAATATGTCAATTTAAATTGACAATAGCCGATGTCCCGGTTACAAAACGCGCATGGCGCGCCCGGCCCTTTCAGCCGTTACTGAACTGTTCAAGCCCATCACCTGGTTTCCGCCGATGTGGGCGTTTGCCTGCGGCGTGGTGGCCTCGGGCATGCCCATGGACGGGCGCTGGGGTCTGGCCCTGATCGGTATCGCCCTGGCAGGGCCGCTGGTTTGCGCCACCAGCCAAGCTGTCAATGATTGGTTTGACCGTCATGTCGACGCCATCAACGAACCCCATCGGCCGATTCCCTCGGGGCGGATTCCCGGCCGGTGGGGGCTGTACCTGGCAGTCCTGTGGACCGCTGTCTCTCTTCTGGTGGCCACCGCCCTGGGGCCCTGGGGCTTCGGCGCGGCCATGCTCGGCCTGCTGCTGGCCTGGGCCTACAGTGCCCCACCCCTGCGCCTGAAGGAAAACGGTTGGTGGGGCAATGCTGCCTGCGGCATCAGCTACGAGGGCATTGCCTGGATCACAGGTGCGGCGGTCATGGCCGGCGGGGCCATGCCCGATGGACAGTCGCTGATCCTGGCCGCGCTCTACAGCGCTGGCACCCACGGCATCATGACGCTCAATGACTTCAAGGCCATCGAGGGCGACCGGCAGGTGGGCGTTCGCTCCCTGCCGGTGCAACTGGGTGTGCAACGGGCCGCCCGGGTGGCCTGCTGGTTCATGGTTCTGCCCCAAGTGGCGGTGATCGCGCTGCTGCTGGCCTGGCAGCAGGAGGCGCATGCCGCTGCGGTGGCTGCCCTGGTGCTCCTTCAAGGACTGATGATGCGCCGCTTCCTGGCCGATCCCATGGGCAAGGCGCTGTGGTACAGCGGCTTTGGCGTGCCGCTGTTTGTAGGCGGCATGATGGTCAGCGCCTTTGCCCTGCGCGCTCTGGGAGGGTCAGCATGACGCGTTACATCGGCTGGGCCTCGGTGGCCCGTCTGGGACTGGTACAGGCCAGCATGGGCGCGGTGGTGGTGCTCACCACCTCCACGCTCAATCGGGTGATGGTGGTCGAGCTGGCGCTGGCGGCCATGCTGCCCGGCCTCATGGTGGCGCTGCACTATCTGGTGCAAGTCTCGCGTCCGCGCATGGGATACGGGTCGGATGTCGGCGGACGACGCACGCCCTGGATCATTGGCGGCATGATCACCCTGGCCGGCGGCGGCATGCTGGCCACGCTGGGCACCGTCTGGGCAGCCTCCCATCAAGTCGCCGGGCTGGCTCTGGCGCTGCTGGGCTTTCTATGCATCGGCACGGGGGTGAGCGCCTGCGGCACCAACCTGCTGGTCATGCTGGCCAAATCCGTGGCCCCTGAACGACGCGGGCCCGCCGCCACCTTGGTCTGGATCATGATGATCGCCGGCTTTGCCATCACGGCAGGGCTGGCCGGGCATTGGCTCGATCCCTACTCACCCGAACGGCTGTTGCAGGTGGCCGCCTGCATTTGCGCCCTGGCCGTGACGCTCACCGTGCTGGCCGTGCTGGGCGTGGAGAAAGCCGCTGCAGCCAGCCCCGGCGTGGCGCAAAGCACGCCAGTGGCTTTCAAGGTGGCGCTGCAACAGGTCTGGCAGGAGCCGCCAGCCCGGTACTTCACCGTCTTCGTCTTCGTCTCCATGCTCGCCTACAGCGCGCAGGATCTGATCCTCGAGCCCTTCGCTGGCAGCGTGTTCGGCTACACCCCGGGTCAGTCCACCCAACTCTCCGGTGTGCAGCATGGCGGTGTGCTCTTGGGCATGCTGGTCGTCGCCGGCGCCGGACTGATTTCAGCACGCTGGCAGCAGCACCCCTGGGCCAGCCAGCTGGGCTCACTGCGGGCCTGGACGGTGGGCGGCTGCATCGCCTCCGGCATCGCCATGGCGGGCCTTGCGCTGGCGGGTCTGGTCGGAGCGGCCTGGCCGCTCAAAGCCAATGTGTTCGCACTCGGCGTGGCCAATGGCGCTTTTTCCATCGGCGCGATCGGATCGATGATGCGCATGGCCGGTCAGGGGCGCAGCGCACGCGAGGGTGTGCGCATGGGCCTGTGGGGCGCGGCGCAGGCCATCGCCTTTGGCATCGGCAGCCTGCTGGGCACCGTGGCCAGCGACATTGCGCATGCCCTTGTGCAATCGGACGGCTCGGCTTATGCCAGCGTCTTCTTCCTTGAGGCCCTCATGTTCCTCACCTCGGCTGCGCTGGCCTGGTACATCAGGAGCGGCGAGCGCCACTGGAACGGCCCGGTAAGCGATCTGCAGCACCCGACCCCGCTGGCCCATGAAACCTGAACCGACTGCCCCTTGGAAGGACTGATCATGAATGCCCCAGAAACCTATGACGCCATCGTGATCGGCGGCGGGCCAGCCGGAGCCACCGCCGCACAGCAACTGGCCCAGCAGGGCCACAGCGTCCTGCTGCTCGATCGGGCCGGGCGCATCAAACCCTGCGGCGGTGCGATTCCGCCCCGGCTGATTCGCGACTTCGAGATTCCCGATCACCTGCTCGTCGCCAAAGCGCAATGCGCACGCATGGTCGCACCTTCGAACCATCAGGTGGACATCCCCATCGAGAACGGCTTTGTCGGCATGGTCGACCGTGACGAATTCGATGAGTGGCTGCGCCAACGCGCGGCCTTAGCCGGTGCCCGGCGGCAGACTGGCACCTTCTCGCGCATCAGTCGTGACAGCGATGGAACGGCGGTGGTGCACTTTACTGCCCGCGACAAGCCCAACCGCAGTGAAGGCACAGCGGCCAGGGCGCGGGCCCGCTGCATCATTGGGGCCGACGGCGCAAAGTCGGAAGTGGCTCGCCAGGAAGTACCGGGAGCCGACAAAGGCAAGTTCGTTTTCGCCTATCACGAGATCATCCGTGCGCCCGAGCACAAGCCGGCTGGCTATGACGCCAGCCGCTGCGATGTGTTTTACCAGGGACAGGTTTCACCGGATTTCTATGGCTGGGTTTTTCCACACGGCCAGACGCTGAGCGTAGGCACCGGCAGCGCGGACAAGGGCTTTTCGCTCAAGAGCGCCACTGCCCTGCTGCGCCGCATCACCGGGCTGGAGCAGGCCGAAACCCTGCGCCGCGAGGGCGCCCCGCTGCCGCTCAAGCCCCTGCCGCGCTGGGACAACGGCCGCGATGTGGTGCTGGCCGGCGACGCCGCCGGCGTGGTCGCCCCGGCCTCGGGCGAAGGCATTTATTACGCCATGCTCGGCGGCCAGCTGGCCGCCCAGGCCGCCCACGAAATGCTGCGCACCGGCCAGGCCAGTGCATTGAAGCTGGCGCGCAAGCGCTTCATGAAAGAGCACGGTACCGTGTTCTGGGTGCTCGGCGTGATGCAATGGTTCTGGTACAGCACCGATCGCCGGCGCGAGCGCTTCGTCAAGATCTGCGAGGACAAGGATGTGCAGACCCTGACCTTCGAGTCCTACATGAACAAGAAGCTCACGCGCAAAAAGCCCATGGCCCATGTGCGCATCTTCTTCAAGGATGTGGCGCACCTGTTGGGGCTGGCGCGGGTTTAGCCAGATCTCGCGAGCGGCGCAACGCTGTACCAGGGACAAGCGACCGCCCGCAGCGGTCGCCCGGGATCAGGCAGGCCTCAGCCCAAGGCCTTGGCCACCGCCCGCTGCGTCTGCACGCTGATGAGGTTGGCGCGATAAGCGGCCGAGCCGTGAATGTCCTCATTGAGGCCCGCTACATCAATCTTCACCGCCGCAGCCGCCTGCGCGGTGAAGCTGGCCGATAGCGCCTGTTCCAGGCCTTTGTGACGAAATACGCCGTCGCTCGAAGCCCCGGTGACCGCCACCCGCACGCCGGTGGGAAACTGAGCCACAAACACGCCGACCATCGCAAAGCGCGAGGCCGCCTGCTTGAACTTCATGTAGGCCGCACGCTGCGGGATGGGAAAGCTGATGGCAGTGATCAGCTCGCCCTCAGCGAGCGCGGTGGCAAACATGCCCTTGAAAAAATCATCGGCGGCGATCTTGCGGCTGTTGGTATGGACGGTGGCGCCCAGAGCCAGCACCGCGCTCGGGTAACAAGCGGCCGGATCGTTGTTGGCCACTGAGCCGCCCAGGGTGCCCATGGCCCGCACTTGACGGTCACCGATATGCCCGGCCAGATCGGCCAGGGCCGGGATGAGCGACTGAACCTCGGCATGACCAGCCACATCCGCGTGACGGGTCATGGCACCAATAACCACCGCGTTCCCATCACGGCAAATGCCGCTGAGATCCTTGATGCTTGAGAGGTCGATCAGCTGATCGGCCTGGGTCAGTCGCAGTTTCATTGAGGCCAGCAAGGTCTGACCGCCGGCCAGGGGGCGGCCGCCGGCTGAAGCCAGGCGGGCAGCGTCGGCCGTCGATTGGGGGCGCTCTAGGGTGAAGGGATACATCGTGAAGTCTCCTGATCGTATTCAGAGCTTGGCGGCAGCAATAGCCTGCCAGACGCGGGCCGGCGAGGCCGGCATGTCCAGATCTTTGACGCCCAGCGGACGCAGCGCATCCAGAACGGCATTGATGACTGCTGGCGGCGACCCGATGGCCCCAGCCTCGCCACAACCTTTGGCCCCCAGCGGATTGTGCGTGCAGGGCGTGGCCAAGGTATCGAGCTTGAAGGTGGGCAGATCGTCGGCCCGCGGCATGGCGTAGTCCATGAAGGAGCCGGTCAGCAACTGACCGGACTGCGGGTCGTAAACGCAGTTCTCCATCAGCGCCTGACCGATCCCCTGGACCAGGCCGCCGTGTACCTGACCCTCGACGATCATCGGGTTGATGATGTTGCCGAAATCGTCCACCGCGGTGAAGCGATCCAGGCGCACCACGCCGGTGGCCGGATCGACCTCGACCTCGCAGATGTAGGTGCCCGCCGGGAAGGTGAAGTTGGTCGGATCGTAGAAAGCGGTCTCGTTCAGGCCCGGCTCAAGCTTGTCGAGCGGGTAGTTGTGCGGCACATAGGCCGTCAAGGCCACCTGACCGAAAGGGATCTTCTTGTCGGTGCCGCGCACGACGAATTCGCCGCCGACAAAATCAATATCCGCATCGCTGGCCTCCATCAGGTGAGCCGCAATCTTCTTGGCCTTGGCTTCGATCTTGTCGAGCGCCTTCATGATGGCCGTGCCGCCGACTGCCAGCGAGCGCGAGCCGTAAGTGCCCATGCCAAAGGGCACGCGTCCGGTGTCGCCATGGACCACATCGACCATGTCCGGCGAGATGCCCAGGCGCGCCGCCACCACCTGCGCAAAGGTGGTTTCATGGCCCTGGCCGTGGCTGTGCGAGCCCGTGAAAACCGTCACGCTGCCGGTGGGGTGAACCCGGATCTCGCCGCACTCAAAAAGACCCGCCCGCGCACCCAGGGCCCCCGCAATATTGCTAGGCGCAATGCCGCAGGCCTCGATGTAGGACGAGTAGCCAATCCCGCGACACAGACCGCGGGCCTCGGAGGCCGCCTTGCGCTGGGCAAAGCCGGCCACATCGGCCAGCTGATTGCTGCGCTCAAGCAAGGCCTTGAAGTCGCCGGTGTCGTACTGAAGGGCCACCGGCGTCTGGTACGGAAAGCTGGTGATCATGTTGCGGCGGCGGATTTCATCCTGGCCCAGCCCAGTCTCCCAGGCGGCGCGGGTCACCAGGCGCTCGAGCAGGTAAGTGGCCTCGGGACGCCCTGCACCGCGATAGGCATCGACCGGTGCGGTGTTGGTGAACCAGGCATCGACCTCCACATAAATTTGCGGCGTGGCGTACTGACCGGCCAGCAGCGTGGCGTACAGGATGGTGGGTACGGCCGTGGCAAAGGTGGACAGGTAAGCGCCAAGGTTGGCATCGGTGTGCACCCGCAGCGCCAGGAATTTTCCGTCCTTGTCCAGCGCGAGTTCGGCATGGCTTTCATGGTCGCGGCCGTGGGCGTCGCTGACAAAGGATTCGCTGCGTTCGGCCGTCCACTTGATGTTGCGATTGAGCTTGCGCGCCGCCCAGGTCAGGCACACATCCTCGGCGTAGAGGTAGATCTTCGAGCCAAAGCCGCCCCCCACATCGGGGGCAATGACCCGCACTTTATGCTCGGGCAGGCCCATGACGAAAGCCGTCATCAACAGGCGCTCGACATGCGGATTCTGGTTGGCCACATACAGGGTGTATTCGTCGGTGGCGCGGTTGTAGCTGCCGATGGCCGAGCGCGGCTCCATCGCATTGGGCACCAGGCGGTTGTTGACCAGGTCCAGGCGCGTGACATGCGCGGCCCCGGCAAACGCGGCGTCCACCTGGGCCTTGTCCCCAATGGCCCACTTGTAGCAATGGTTGTCGGGCGCCTGTTCGTGCAGGGCCGGCGCCTTTGCGGCCTGGGTTGCACGCACCACACTGGGCAGCACCTCGTAATCCACATCGATCAGCTCAGCCGCATTGCGGGCCTGCTCCTGGGTCTGCGCCACCACCATGGCCACATGATCCCCCACATAGCGCACCTTGCCCTGCGCCAGGATAGGGTGCGGCGGCTCCTTCATGGGCGTGCCGTCGGTGCTGGTGATCAGCCAGCCGCAGGGCAGGCCCCCGATCTTGTCGGCCGCCACCTGCTCACCGGTGAAGACATCGATCACGCCCGGGGCAGAACGGGCCCGCGACAGATCGATGGACTTGATGCGGGCATGCGCGTGGGGCGACCGCACAAACACCGCATGGCACTGCGCCGCCAGCGTGATGTCGTCGGTGTACTGGCCCGCACCGATGAGGTAGCGGTAGTCCTCTTTGCGCTTGAGGGCCTCGCCAATGTGCGGCAATTTGGTGAAGTCGGAAGCACCCATAGTGATCTCTCCAAGTCTTTGATGGTGGGGCCGGAGGCTGCGCGCCGTCCTGCCGTGAAAAGGGCTTGAAACCGCGCCCTTCAGGCCGCCTTCATCGCCTGGCCGCCTTGCTGCACCGCCCTGACGATATTCTGGTAGCCGGTACAGCGGCACAGATTGCCTTCCAGCAATTCGCGGATCTCACCTTCACCGGCGCCCGGATGCTTCTTGCACAGGTCGACGGCGCTCATGACCATGCCGGTGGTGCAAAAGCCGCACTGCAGGCCGTGGCAGTCCTTGAAAGCCGCCTGCATCGGATGCATGGTGCCGTCGGCAGCGGCCAGGCCCTCAATGGTGGTGATGTCAGCGCCCTGGGCTTGCGCAGCCAGGACATTACAGCTCTTGACGGCATGCCCGTTCATTAACACCGTGCAGGCTCCGCACTGCGCGGTATCGCAGCCGACATGGGTGCCCGTCAGTTGCAACTTCTCTCGGATCAGCTGGACCAGCAGGGTGTGCGGGGGCACATCAAGTTGCTGGGCCTTGCCATTGATTTTTAGTTCGACTTGCATGCGGGGTGTCTCCTGTCCTGCCTCACGAAAACAGTCCGGATCGCCAGCCTGCTCGTGCAGCGAAGGTCCGGGACGATGGACCCATTGTTCGGCGGTCGGCCGCTCTGACGCCTAGGTGAAACCCTAGGAAGCGGAGCCCCGTTGCCAACAAGGGGCTCCGTCTGACACACAGCGTTGACAATAAGCCCCCCGACAAATGCCAGAGGGCCGCCAAGCCTGGAACACGCTACGCCACGCTCAATGCGAACGATGACTGCCGTGGCCGGTAGGACCGCCGTGGCCGCTGCCCGACTGCACACTCGCACCAGGAGCATTGAGCAACACCGGAACGCTCAACTGCAGCTCGCTGCTGCGCCCCTGGGCATCGACAAAACGCAGCGTCACCGGGATCTGGGTGTCGCGGACCAAGGGCTGCTTGAGGTCCATCAACATGAGGTGATAGCCACCCGGTCGCAAAGCCACGGTCTTGCCGGCGGGCAGTTCCAGAGCAGGTAGGGCGCGCATACGCATCACATCGCCCTCCATTTTCATCTCGTGGATTTCGGCCACGCCGGCCACTGGCGATGAAACACCGGCCAGGCGCAAGCCCTGGGCAGCGGTGAGCGTCATGAAAGCACCCGTGCCCTTCTGACCGGGCACCGTCGCCCGCGCCCACGGGCCGTCAATCTTGACCGCCGGGGCCTGGGCCCCGGCCGAACCCAGGGCAAAGGCCCCAAGCAACAGGGCGGTCCGCCCAAAAAATGTTTTCATGCATGAACTCCTGGATAGATACGGTCAATGAACATGGGCAGCACCGCCCGGGATGATCTCCAACAGGGCCGCCGGCGTCTTGAGCTGTCGCAGACTCTGTCCCTGAAGCGGCCGCTCATTCCAGTCGATGCGTCCCTGCACGCACACCTGGCTGACCGACCAGTACATGGGTCCGGGCTGATTGGGCAGCGATGCCTGCAGGGCGAACTCGTCGTAATGATCACTCGCCAACTGATCAGCCTCGGTTCGGGCAACCCAACTCACCCGGACCACCTCCTCGGTGACCCGGCGGCCATGATCCATGAAGGGTTCTGCCAGGGCCGCTCGCTCGATGCGCACGGTCCACCCCGGCTTGGGCATCGGCCTGGCGCCACGCACGCCCGGCGGAATCTGCACCACGATTTCCCGTACAGGTGAATCGCCGCAGCCGTGCGGCACTTTGAAGTTGGCCTTGTAGCGACTGCCCGCATGGGCCGTCTGGTACTCCAAGGTAATGTGGGCCTGGGCTGAGCCCGAAAAGGCCAGAAAAACGGGCAATACAACCCGTGAAAAAACACTCATGATGATCTCTGAAAATTTGAACGGGCACAAAGGCCCACGCGCCCCCGGCAGCAGGGGCCCCAGACCGGCCGCACAGGCGACCGGAGGTGTTCAGGGCCGATCAGGAGGGCCGCGGATGAACGGCCGCTGGCCTTGCGGCATCGACCCGAAATCGGCCCCGTCGCTGGGCGCGGGTGGGCTCGCGCCCAGGGCTCTGACAGGCTCGCAGACCCCGGGCAAGGCCATCGTGGGCAGCAGGCACAAGGGACAGTGACCCTCGCCCCCGTCAGCGTGACCCTCAGGAGCCGCAAGGGTGGATCCAGCCACCGAGCAAATGATTGACCATTTGCCCTCGCTCATCTGCTGGGCCAGCACCGAGGCCGGGGCCAAGAGGGCCGAACACAGAGCCAGCCAGCTCAGCAGGAGGCCCAAGACCGGCCGATTGAAGGGGCGGCTGGGCCTCATGCGATTGCTCTTTTCAAGCCAATCCACCCCTCAAACTCAAGCCACCGACTTGAGTCCGGGCTTACCCACGGCCGCCAGTTGCGCGGCAAAGCGCGCCCGCACCGACGATTCGATACCCGCCGCATCCAGACCCTGGGCTGCGAGCAGTGCCGCTGGATCACCGTGCTCAATAAATTCGTCCGGCAGTCCCAGGTGCAGCACGGGTATCACCGAGCCCAGGCGCGCCAAGGCCTCGCTCACCGCACTGCCGGCCCCCCCCATGACGGCGCCCTCCTCCAGGGTCACCAGGGCCTCGTGCGTCGAGGCCACCTCGCGCAGCAGAACTTCATCCAACGGCTTGACCCAACGCATATTGACCACGGTCAACCCCAGGCGCTGACCGACTTCCAGGGCCGGATAGAGCAAAGTACCGAAGGCCAGCAAGGCCACACCCCGTCCGCGCAGGCGAATCTCTGCCTTGCCGTAGGGCAGGCTCTGCAAGCCCGGCTCTGTGGCCACGCCAGCGCCAGCCCCGCGCGGATAGCGTATGGCCACGGGGTGGTCTTGTTCAAAAGCACAGGTCAGGAGCTTGCGGCATTCGCTTTCGTCAGCCGGGCAGGCCAGGGCCATGTGAGGGATGCAGCGTATGTATGCGATGTCGTAGGCCCCGGCATGCGTCGCACCATCGGCGCCCACCAGCCCCGCGCGATCGAGGGCAAAAACGACCGGCAACTTTTGCAGGGCGACATCATGAATCAGCTGGTCGTAGCCGCGCTGCAAAAAAGTGGAGTAGATCGCCACCACCGGCTTGAGCCCCTCGCAGGCCAGGCCGGCAGCAAATGTCACCGCATGCTGCTCGGCGATGCCTACATCGTGATAGCGCCCCGGAAAGCGCTGGTGGAATTCGACCATGCCAGATCCCTCGCGCATGGCCGGAGTGATGCCGACCAAACGCACATCCTGCTCGGCCATGTCGCACAGCCAGCGCCCGAACACCTGGGTAAAGGTCGGCTTGGGCGCAGTGGCCGGCTTGGTCAGCCCCACGGCTGGATCGAACTTGCCGGGGCCGTGGTAGGCAATCGGATCGGCCTCAGCCAGCTTGTAGCCCTGGCCCTTTTTGGTCACCACATGCAGGAACTGCGGCCCCTTGAGTTGCCGGATGTTTTCCAGGGTCGGGATCAGCGAATCCAGATCATGGCCATCAATCGGACCGATGTAGTTGAAGCCAAAATTCTCGAAGAGGGTGGCTGGCACCACCATGCCTTTGGCATGCGATTCCAGACGCTTGGCCAGCTCAAACAGGGGCGGAGCGGCCTTGAGCACCTGCTTGCCCACATTCTTGGCCGCCGCATAAAACCGGCCGCTCATCAGCTGGGCCAGATAGCGGTTAAGCGCGCCCACCGGGGGGCTGATGCTCATGTCGTTGTCGTTGAGAATGACCAGCAGATCACAGTCAGCCACGCCGGCATTGTTGAGCGCCTCGAAAGCCATGCCCGCACTCATGGCCCCGTCCCCGATGATGGCCACCGCGCGCCGATCCTCGCCCTTTTGCCGCGCCGCCACAGCCATGCCCAGGGCCGCCGATATGGAGGTCGAAGAATGCGCGGTGCCGAAGGTGTCGTACTGACTTTCGTCACGGCGTGGAAAACCCGAAAGACCCCCCCATTGACGCAGCGTGTGCATGCGGTCGCGCCGGCCCGTCAGGATCTTGTGCGGATAGGTCTGGTGGCCGACATCCCAGACCAGTCGGTCCTCGGGGGTGTTGAACACATAGTGCAGGGCAACCGTCAGCTCCACCGTGCCGAGGTTGGAGCTCAGGTGCCCACCGGTGCGCGCCACGCTCTCGAGCAAATAGCTGCGAAGCTCGCTGGCCACGCGCGGCAGGTCGGCGCGCGACAGGCGCCGTAAATCGGCTGGACTCTGCAGGGTTTCAAGCAAGGGGGGCATGGTCTGCTCCTTGGGGGATCCGGGTCTTCCGGTGTCAAAAGGCACGGTGCACCAGTTTATCGGCCAGGGCTTCAAGGGCGTCAGTGCGATGCAGTCCACTCTGACGCAGACTGGCCCGGGCCTGGGACAGCAATTCCTGGGCGTAGTTGCGCGATTCGTGCAAACCCATGAGGGATACGAAGGTGGGCTTGTCCTGCGCGGCGTCCTTGCCCGCGGTCTTGCCCAGGGTCTGCGAGTCGGCGGTGACATCCAGAATGTCGTCAACCACCTGGAAAGCCAGCCCGATGGCCGCGCCGTAGTCGGCCAGGGCACGCTTAGCCGACTCACCGGCTGGTCCACAAGCAGCGCCCATGAGCACGCTGGCCTGCAGCAAGGCGCCCGTTTTGAGGCGGTGCATTTCATGCAACTGCCGGGCATCAAGCGAGCGACCGACACTGGCCAGATCGATGGCCTGGCCACCGGCCATGCCCTGACCGCCCGCAGCCCGCGCCAGCAGGCCGCACAGATGTCCCTGCAAGGCCAGAGCCACCGAGCCATCCTGCGGCGTGAGTAATTCGAAGGCCAGGGCCTGCAGTGCATCGCCCGCCAACAAGGCGCTGGCCTGCCCGAACCGCACATGCACCGTGGGCTTACCCCGGCGCAAGACATCGTTGTCCATGCAGGGCATGTCATCATGGACCAGTGAATAGGCGTGGATCAGCTCAACCGCACAGGCGGCGCGCAAGGCAGCCTGGGGCTCACCCTGAACGGCTTGGCTTGCGGCGAGCACCAGCAGGGGGCGCAGTCGCTTGCCGCCATCGAGCACCGAATAACGCATGGGGGCGGCCAACTCAGCCGGCACCCCACCTCCGGGAGCCACCCACGAACCCAACGCGGACTCCAGGCGCCGCAGTTCGTCGGCTATCCAGGATTCGAGATCGAAGGACCTGATCGCCTGTCCCGAGATAGGCTGTTCGCTCACGGAAACGCCCTCATCAGGAAACCGACCACGGCTTGAGTTCAGTGCCCTCGAGGACCTTGACCTGGCCCTCCACCGCCGCCAGTTGGTCGCGACAGAAACCGAGCAACTGGGCCGCGCGCTGGTAGCTGCCCAGCAACTGGTCGAGCGCAAGCTGCCCCGTCTCCAGGTTCGAGACCAGTTGCTCCAACTCCTGCAAGGCGGCTTCGTAACTCGGGGCCACCGGCTCGGAAGGCAGGCGAGGGCTGGGGGAAGACTTCATGGGGGGCGGGTTGAGCGCGCTTATTCTAGGACCAAGCGAGGAGGTCGCGGGCTCCCGAGATCCAGACAGGTCCGATAAGGCCACGAAATGTAGGCCTACCGGCAGTTCACCGATCCAGGGGCGAGGGGTAGAATTTCCGGCCCAGACATTTCGGCTCAGCCTAGAGGGGCCGCCCATCCCGTTCCTGCAACAACGCCCGGGAGCATCATCGCGATCATGTCCGACCTGAGCCTGCGACTACTACAAGCCACCAGCCAGCTGCCGGTCAGCAGCTACTTTGACCCCGGTCTCTACGAGAAGGAGCAACAAAAGCTCTTCTCCCGCGGGCCACGCTACCTCGGTCATGAGCTGGCCATCCCCGAACTGGGGGACTTTTATGCCCTGCCCCAGGAGGCTGAGGGACGGGTTCTGGTTCGCAACGCCTCAGGCATCGAGCTGATTTCCAATGTGTGCCGTCACCGGCAAGCGGTGATGCTCAAGGGGCGGGGCAACACGGGCAGCCAGATCGTATGCCCCCTGCATCGCTGGACTTACAACACCGCCGGCGAACTGATCGGCGCGCCCCACTTCCAGACGGACCCCTGCCTCAATCTCAACCAGTACAAAACCACGCAGTGGAACGGCTTGATCTTCGAGGACACCGGCCGCGACATTGCCGCCGAATTGGCCGGCATGATCGCGCGCACCGATCTGGACTTCAGCGGCTACAAGCTCGAACAGGTTCAGCTGCACGAATGTGACTACAACTGGAAGAGCTTCATCGAGGTCTACCTCGAGGACTACCATGTCGGCCCCTTCCACCCCGGGCTGGGCAACTTCGTGACTTGTGAGGACCTGCGATGGAATATGGGTCAGCACTATTCGGTGCAAACCGTAGGGGTCTCCAACAAACTGGGCAAGCCCGGCACCGATGTCTACAAGAAATGGCACGATGTCGTGCTGCGCTACCGCGACGGTGAGCCTCCCCGCTATGGCGCGATCTGGCTGACCTACTACCCCCACATCATGGTGGAGTGGTATCCGCATGTCCTGGTGATCAGCACGCTGCATCCCCAGGGACCCAACAAGACGCTCAATTTGATCGAGTTCTACTACCCCGAGGAGATCTGCGCCTTCGAACGCGAATTCATCGAGGCCCAGCAGGCCGCCTACATGGAAACCTGCGTTGAAGACGATGAGATCGCCCGACGCATGGACGCCGGCCGATTGGCGCTGCTGCAGCGCGGCGACGACGAGTTCGGCCCATATCAGAGCCCGATGGAAGACGGAATGCAGCACTTCCACGAGTGGTACCGCCGCGAGATGGGTGCCACCAAGACCACGCAAAGCGTCTGAGCGCCGCGTGGCCGACTCCTCGAGCCCGCGCGGGGCCCTGTGGATGCTGCTGGGCTCGCTGGCCTTTGCGACCATGGGGGTGTGCGTCAAGTTCGCCAGTGAGCACTTTCACGCCTTCGAGCTGGTCTTCTACCGCGGCCTGATCAGCACGCTGCTGATCGGGGCGGTCATGAAATGGCGCGGCGTAAGCTGGCGCACGCAAATCCCCGCTGCGCACCTGTGGCGCAGTATCAGCGGCGTGACTTCACTGACCGCCTGGTACTACGCGATCGCCGCCTTGCCTCTGGCCACGGCGATGACACTGAACTACATGAGCAGCATCTGGGTGGGCGTTTTCGTCATCGCCGGTACGGTTTTATTCGGCCGCAGCGCGCCGGGCCAGGGGCCACTGATGCTGGCGGTGATCAGCAGCTTTGCCGGCGTGGTGATGGTGCTGCAACCCACGCTGGCGCAAAACCAGCTCTTTGCCGGCCTCATCGGATTGATGTCCGGCTTGATCTCGGCCCTGGCCTATCTGCAGGTGACCACCCTGGGTCGCCTGGGCGAACCGGAGGAGCGCACCGTGCTTTTCTTCTCGCTGGCCTGCGCTGCTTGCGGAGCTCTGAGCCTGCTGTTTGTCGGGGCCACGCCCCTCAATTGGGCGCAGGGTCTGTGGTTGCTGCCCATGGGCGCCCTGGCTACCTTGGGTCAATGGTGCATGACCCGGGCCTACCGACGGGGTGCCACCCTGGTGGTGGCCAACCTGCAATACAGCGGCATCGTGTTTGCAGCGATCTACAGCCTGCTGCTTTTTGGCGACGCGCTCTCGCCTCTGGCGTGGTTCGGTATCCTTCTGATTACCGTCAGTGGTATCGGCGCTACCATCTTGCGCAGTCGTCATGCGCCCGTCTCCAACAGTCAGGACATTTGAGCCTCAACATGCACACCACCTTGATCACCGCCGACGCCCTGCGCGCACTCATCGCGCAAGGCGAACCTATGAAAATCTTTGATTGCAGCTTCGATCTCACCCGGGCCAGTGTCGGCCGCCAGCAGTATCTCGAGGGTCATCTACCCGCAGCTGTCTACGCCGACCTCGACACCGACCTGAGCGACAAGCGTGACGGCGCGCAGCCGGCGCCGGTCAGCGGCGGCCGCCACCCCCTGCCCCATCCGGATCGCTTTGCGGCTTGGCTGCGCAGCGTTGGGGTCAATCAGGGCATGCAGGTCGTGGTCTACGACCGGCAGGGCAGCAGTTTTTGCGGGCGGCTGTGGTGGATGCTCAAATGGCTCGGTCACGAGCCGGTGGCCGTGCTCGACGGCGGTTTGCGGGCTTGGCAGGGGGGCCTGGAATCCGGGCCGGGTCTGCCCCCCCTGGCCCAGGGCGATTTCGTTGCTGGCACACCGAGAGCCGAGCTGATCACCGTCGAACAGGTGGCCCGTCAGCTCGGACAGGACACCATCGTCGATGCCCGCGCCGAGCCGCGCTACCGCGGCGAGGTCGAGCCCCTCGATCCGGTGGCGGGCCACATACCGGGCGCCCTCAACCGCCCCTACACCCTCAACATGGACAGCGAGGGGCGTTTCAAGCCGGCCGAACAACTGCGCCAGGAGTTCATGGCCCTGCTCGGCTCACACAGCCCTCAGAGCGTGGTGCATCAATGCGGAAGCGGTGTGACCGCCACCGCCAACCTGCTGGCTATGGAGATTGCCGGCCTTGGTCGCGCCCGCCTGTTTGCCGGCAGCTGGAGTCAGTGGTGCAGCGACCCAGCCCGGCCGGTTGAGCGCGGCTGAGCACCGCGCCCGCGGCCGCCAGCCCGACCACTCACGGCCCGCTGCTGGCGGCGTTTGGATCCACAGGCGTGATGGCCAGCCGCCTGACCGAGGGGAGAGACCGTGCATCGGCCAAATGCTGCTCATGTGCGGGCATCATCTTGTCGGCCCAGGCACGAACATCGGCGTCGCTGGCCATGCGGATGGCATCCCTGAACAGCGTCATGTCCTGACGATGGGCCCGGGTGGCGATGCGCTGGAAGTAGGCCCGGTCAAAATCCTCGCCGGACATGCGCTCCAGACTGTAAAGCTCGCGTTAACGCAAGGCGCCCAGACGCTTGGGCAGATCCACCCCCTTGGACTGAGCCAGCGACTGCAACTCCTGCTGCACCGCCATGTGCTGGCCTACCAACTTGACGGCATGGGCCTTCAAATCCGCAGCCGAGGCCTTTTCGACAGCCAGGCGACTCATCTCCAGTTCAAACAATTCATCGGCCGCCGCGCGGACCAGAAAATTGCGGTCATAGACGCTGACGCTTGAGCCGGGCTTCCAGGGCTGCGACTGCATCTGCGTCCAGTCTGAGCCGTTGCCATCGGACTGAGACCGCGCCGGCGCAGCGGCCAAGACGAAAACCAGGCCGGCCAGCGTCCAGGCCACATAGTGCTGTGGGGTGTGTTTCATGGTTGCATCCCTTCGAGGGTAAGGCGGAAGAAAGGCGCAAGCACTGCAACACGCATCGCTTGGATTGGAAAGCCAGGGCTCGGCACCGCGGACAACGATGGTGCGCGTGACCCGAGGCGGGGCCTGGCGGCGCGCTTCGATCCCTCGTGTCGGACCAAATCCCGGGCAAGGGCCTCATCGAGACCGCACGGCCAATCACCGGCCCGGCAGCGCCCCTTCAGTGCGCGTGACCCATGTGGGCCACATAGGACGCCAGAGAGACCAGGCTGAGCCCGAACAGCAACCAACCAACCTGGGCCGCGGTCTCGCGCAGACTCAGCCGCCGCTGCAGCTGTGGGATCAGATCGGCCAGCGCGACATACAAAAAACTGCTGGCCGCCAGCACCAGAAAATAGGGCAACAGATCACGCAGGCTGTCGACCAACCAATAGCCCAACAAGCCGCCCACCAGAGTCATGGCGCCGGCCATCGACACCTTGATCAGCGCCGATCGAGTCGATCGGGTGGTGGCCCCGACCACCGACAGATCTCCCATGTGGTGCGGGACCTCGTGCAACAAGACCGCCATCGCGGCGAGCACGCCAAGCCCCGTGTCGGCAACGAACGCCGATGCAATGAGCACACCGTCGGCAAAGCAGTGCAGGCTGTCACCCGTCAGCACCGCCCATCCGCCCGAGCCCAGGTTGTGCCCACCATGATCGTGCCCTTCGTGGCCGTGGTGGTGCTCATGTCCGTGGTGCCACAACTCGGCCTTGTCCAGCAGAAAGAAAAAAATCAAGGAGCCCAGCACCGTGGCAAACAGCCAATGCGGCTCGGCATCGGACTCGAAGGCCTCGGGCAGCAGCAGCATGAAGGAGGTGGCCAGCAAGGCACCGGCGGCCAGGCTGAGCATGTGCGGGGTTTGATGGGCCATCAGGCCCCGATTGAGCCAGGCGGCGATCCACACACTGCCCACACCCGCAACCAGGGTGGCCAGAACAATAGCAGGAAGAGTCATGAACGAGAGGTCCCAGGGGAAAAACGCCCCCGGCCCATGGCCTGTGCTGACCATGCGGTGAGGGTGCGGACAACAAACCGCAAGCTTGGATTATCCCAAGCCTGTCAAGCCCGGGACCTAGCTGACGCCGTGCGTGCGAAACCACTCCAGGGCGCGCCTGAAACCGTCCTCAGCCGGTTCCTTGCGAAAGGTCGCGCGGTAATCGGCATGGAAGGCATGCGGCGCATCCGGATAAACCACAAAAGTCGACTGGGCGGCGGCCCGATTGCCCTTGGCGCCGGCTTCGGCCAGAGCCTGCTTCATTTGGTCAACCGTCGACACCGGAATACCCGTGTCCGCCGAACCGTAAAGACCCAGCACCGGAGCCTTCATACCCCCAGCCCCTTGCACGGGATGCGTCGGCGTATTGGGCGTGCTGTTGCCAACCAGGCGGCCATACCAGGCGACGCCGGCACCGATAGGACGCAATTGCGAATACAGCCAGACAACGCGACCACCCCAGCAAAAACCAGTGATCCCGACCTTCTGGGCATTACCGCCATGGGCGCCAGCCCAGCGCACCGCCCCGTCGAGGTCCGCCATCACCTGCGCGTCGGGTACCTTGCTGACGATCTCAGCCTGCAACTTGGCAATTTCGCCGTAGGCGCTGGGATCGCCCTGACGGGCGAACAGCTCGGGCGCCACCGCCATGAAGCCAGCCCGTGCGAAGCGGCGGGCCGTGTCGGCGATGTACTCGTGCACGCCGAAAATTTCATGCACAACCAGAACAATGGGCAAGTCCGTCCTGCCGGCTGGCGCCGCAAAATACACCGGCACCTTGAAGCCGGCCACCTCGAAAGAGGCCTCGCCGGTCCTGAGCCCCTCGGAAGATGTTTTGATCGCCGTCTGCGCCATGATGGGCGCAGCGGCGGCTGCATAGCCTACCCCCAAAGCGGCCTTCAGCGCGGTGCGCCGGGATGCAGCGGGTGTCGGGCCGCCGCTGTCGATCAAAGCGTGGCTGTCGGCGATCAAGTCTTGGTGCAGCATGGGGATCTCCGGAAAAAAGGGAATACCTCGAGCATAGGGACAAGCCCGGCTTAACGAAGTGCGGGGTTATTGGCGGCACTACACCGGCCGCATTGATTCAGTGGGCCTGCTCCCAGTTCGGGCCTATCCCCACCTGGGCCAACAGGGGCACACGCAACTGCGCCACCTCGGCCATCAAGCGCGGCACCTCGGTGCGCACCCAGTCAAGCTCCCCGGACGGCACTTCAAAGACCAGTTCATCGTGGACCTGCATGATGATCAGGGTCTTGAGCCTTTGCTCGTCGATGGCCTTTTGCACCGCCACCATACTCAGCTTGATCAGGTCTGCCGCCGTACCTTGCATGGGCGCATTGATAGCGGCCCGCTCGGCCGCCCCGCGCCGCGGTCCGTTGGGCGAATTGATCTCGGGCAAGTAGAGTCTGCGTCCGAACACCGTTCGCACATAGCCCTGGGCCTTGGCCATGGCCCGGGTTTCGTCCATATAGCGTTTGACGCCCGGATAGCGCTGGAAATACCGGTCGATGTAGGCCGCAGCCGCCTTGGTTTCAATTCCCAGGTTGCGTGCCAGGCCGAAGGCGCTCATGCCGTAAATCAGCCCGAAATTAATCACCTTGGCATAACGCCGCTGCTCGCTGCTGACCTGATCGAGGCTGACGCCAAACACCTCCGCCGCTGTGGCGCGATGCACATCCAAACCCTGCCGGAACGCGTCGAGCAGAGCCTCATCCTCGCTCAAATGCGCCATGATGCGCAGTTCGATCTGCGAATAGTCGGCGCTGGCAATGGAACAAGTCGGCGGCGCAATGAAGGCCTCGCGTACCCGTCGCCCCTCGACCGTACGGATGGGGATGTTCTGCAGATTGGGCTCGTTGCTCGAAAGCCGTCCGGTCACCGCAACCGCCTGCGCGTAGTGGGTGTGTACCCGGCCCGTGCCTGCATGAACCATCTGGGCCAGCTTGTCGGTGTAGGTGCCCTTGAGCTTGGACAGGCCGCGGTGCTCAAGGATACGGGCGGGCAAGGGGTAATCCTCGGCCAGCTTTTCGAGCACCTCCTCATCGGTACTGGGTGCGCCCGTAGCCGTCTTCTTGATCACCGGCAAGCCGAGCTTGTTGAAGAAAATCTCGCCAATCTGCTTGGGGCTGGCCAGGTTGAAGGGTTGTCCAGCCAATTCGAAGGCCTGCGTCTCCAGCTCGACAATGCGCTTGCCCAGTTCAGCACTTTGGCGAGCCAAGGTGGCGCCGTCGATCAGAACACCGTTGCGCTCGATCCGGTAAAGCGTCTCACTGCAGGCCATCTCCAGGCTGTAGATAAAAAGCAGCCCCGGGTCGGTTTGAACCTGCGGCCACAGGACGCGGTGGACTTCGAGGCACTGCTCCGAATCCTCGCAGGAATAGGCGGCTGCACGCTCAATGTCGACCTGACTGAAGCCGATCTGCGCCGCCCCCTTGCCGCACACCTCTTCGTAGCTGATGCCGCTGCGCTGAAGGTGACGCTCGGCCAGGCTGGCCAGCCCGTGAGGCTTGTGCGCCTCCAAAACATAGCTTTGCAGCAGGGTGTCGTGCTGATAGCCCCGCACCTCAATGCCGTGGTTGGCCAACACATGGCGGTCGTACTTGACATGCTGGCCCAGCTTGGGCCGCGCGGCATCTTCCAGCCAGGGCCGCAAGCGCTCGAGCACCTGCCCCAGGGGCAACTGATCGGGCGCCCCCGGGTAGTCATGGGCCAGCGGAATGTACACCGCCTGCGCGGGCTGCCAGCTCAGGCTCAAGCCCACCAGCCGGGCTTTCAGGGCATCGAGCGAATCGGTTTCGGTGTCCAGAGCCACCAGATCGGCCTGCCCCAAGGCGTGCAGGCAAGCCTCCAGAGCCGCCCAACTCAACACCGTCTCGTAGTGCACCTGAGGGCGCGGGGCCTGCTGGACCCTCTGCGGCGTGCCCGCCACCGGACCGGGGACCGGGTCGGCCGCGGGGTCTTCAAGCAAGGTTCTGAAGCCGTAACGCCTGTAAAAGTCCTGCAGTCGCTCCTCCAGGGGTGATCGCAGATGCAGCTCATCGAGGGCGGGCAAGCCTGCGATGTGCTCGCTCAGATCGCAGTCGGTCTTGATGGTCAGCAGCACTCGGCCGGTGGGCAGCCAGTCCAGCGTGGCCCGCAGGTTCTCGCCTGTGGCGCCCTTGATTTCGTGGGCGCGCTCAATCAGTGCGTCGAGGGAGCCATACTCCTGCAACCACTTGGCCGCCGTCTTCGGACCCACCTTGGGCACGCCCGGCACATTGTCAACCGCGTCACCGACCAGCGCCTGAAAATCGACCATGCGCTGCGGCGGCACGCCGAACTCGGCCATCACCCCGGTAACATCGCGACGCTTGTCGTTCATGGTGTCGATGATGGTGATGCGCTCCTCCACCAATTGCGACAGGTCTTTGTCGCCGCTGGAGATCACGACCTCAATGCCCTGGGACGCCGCGCATCGGGCCAGGGTGCCGATCACATCATCGGCCTCAACACCCGGGATATCGAGCACGGGCCAGCCCATCAGCGCGATGACCTCATGAATGGGTTCGATCTGGCTGCGCAGATCATCGGGCATGGGCGAACGGTGGGCCTTGTACTGCGGATAGATCGCATCCCGAAAGGTCGGTCCCTTGGCGTCAAAGACACAGGCCGCGTAGTCGGCATGCACATCCTTGCGCAGCTTTTGCATCATGTTGATCATGCCGCGAATAGCCCCGGTGGCCGGACTGTTTGGATCGTTACGCACGGCACGCAGGTCCGGCATGGCATGAAATGCCCGGTACAAATAGCTGGACCCATCGACCAGCAGCAAGGTTTTCTGGCTCATGCGGCCATTGTCAGCCATGCGCGCAGCCCGGCCGGGCTCTACCGGCGCGCCGACCTACAATGTTGCTCATGGCCCGCTCCCGACTCTCCTCTCCAACCCGCCTAGCTGCTTTGGCGCTGTGCGGACTTGTTCAGGCCGCCGCCTGGGCCCAGGGCAGCGGGTCGACGACCGCCGCCGCGGCGACGGACGCGGCTGGACGCGCCCCCGACCGCGGACATCAGAGCATAGAACGCATTCGCTTCGAAGACGGCGGCAGCCGGATTGACGAATTGCGCGTTGGCGGACAGACCCAAAGCATCGTGGTGCAGCCCAAGGGGGACCTCCCAGCCTACGAAGTGCGCCCGCCCGATGCCCGCGGGACTTCAGCCCAGAGCGGCGCACGCGTCTGGAATTTCCTCAGGTTTTGATGTTCGCCTGAACCGGTTCGCATGGCCGTTTTTACCGAGGTCTCTTTCGATCAGGCCGCCGACTTCCTGCACGCGCTGGGGCTGGGCCGCCTGCAAAGCCTGGAGGGCTGCGCCGGTGGCATTGAAAACACCAACTACTTTGCCGACACAGACCAGGGTCGCTGGGTACTGACCGTGTTCGAGCGCCTGAGCTTCGAGCAACTGCCCTTCTACCTAAGGCTGATGAAGCACCTGGCCCTCAAGGGCCTGCCCGTGCCCGACCCGCAAGCCGGCCCGGCCTCATCCACCCTGGTCCACCGGCTGTGCGACAAACCCGCTGCAGTGGTCAACCGGCTTGCCGGTGCCACCGAGTTGGCACCCGGGGCGCATCATGGCCGCGCTTTGGGCCAGATGCTGGCGCGCCTGCATCTAGCAGGTCGCGATTTCCCGCTGCAGCAGCCCAATCTGCGCGGCCTGACCTGGTGGAATGAAACCGTCCCTGTGGTGTTGCCCTTCCTCGAGCAGGCGCAGCGTCAACTTCTGCTGTCCGAGTTGGCCTACCAGAACCACCTGGCCCAGGACAGTGCCTATCGCAGCCTGCCGCGCGGGCCGGTACACGCTGACCTGTTTCGCGACAATGTGATGTTCGAAGGCCGGGGCGAGCAAGCGCGACTGAGCGGCTTGTTCGACTTTTATTTCGCGGGCTGCGACACATGGCTGTTCGATCTGGCCGTGTGCCTCAATGACTGGTGCATCGATTGGCAAACGGGCGCCGGCGATGCAGTGCGCGCCCAAGCCCTGATCGAGGCCTACCATGCGGTGCGGCCCCTGAGCAGCCAGGAGCGCCGCCTTCTTCCGGCCTTGCAACGCGCCGGGGCCCTGCGCTTTTGGCTCTCGCGCCTGTGGGACCTGCACCTGCCGCGCGAAGCTGCGGTGCTCAAGGCCCACGACCCGGACCACTTCGAGCGCGTGCTGCGCCACTGCATCGAGTATCCTCAAAAACCGCAGTTGGCTGTCCCGCCCTCTGTTCATTCATGAAACTCAATCTCATACGCCCGCGCACCGGCCTGACCTGGGTTCGGCAGGGCATGCGTTTGTTCCTGCGTCAGCCCTTGGCCATGTCGGGCCTGTTCTTCATGTTCATGGCCGTGCTCTCGCTGGCCAGCCTGGTGCCGCTCATCGGACCGGTGCTGGCGCTGGTGCTGCTACCTGCAGCCACCCTGGGCCTGATGGCTGCTTCCCGCGAGGCCGAGCAAGGCCGCTTTCCCATGCCCTTCATCATGGCCAGCGCGTTCCGGGCCGGCGCGCAACAGGCGCGGGCCATGCTCCTGCTGGGCGTGCTCTACGCCCTGGGCTTTGCGGTGGTGATCGGTTTGTCGTCGCTGATCGATGGCGGCGAGTTCGCCCGCCTCTATCTGTTCGGTGGCAAGATTGACGAGAAGGTTGTCAGTGATCCGCAGTTTCAGGCGGCCACCTGGGCCGCCGCCCTGCTTTACGCGCCGCTGTCCCTGGTGTTCTGGCACGCTCCGGCCCTGGTCCACTGGCACCGGACTGACCCCGTCAAAAGCCTGTTCTTCAGCGCCATGGCCTGCTGGAAGAACCTGGGCGCCTTTATCGTTTATGCCCTGGGCTGGTTTGGCTGCTTCCTGCTGGCCGGAGTGGTGGTGGCGCTGCTGGCGAGCCTGTTCGACAGCCCGACCATGGCGGCCACCGTCATGCTGCCGGTCGCGCTCATCATGGCCGCCATGTTTTTCAGTTCGGTTTACGCCACCTTTCGGGACAGCTTCACTGCCGATGAGCGGGCCGCGCCCCAAGTCGATGAAGTAGCTTGAGCCAAGCCCGGCGGGCCAGGCTCAGTCCACCACCGTCAGCTTGGCTACGGCCAGCGCCAGCCATTTGATGCCATGCCGGGGAAAGTCGACCTGCGCGCGCGCATCATCGCCGCTGCCCTCAATCATCTTGATACGGCCCTGCCCAAACTTGGCGTGAAAAACCTCCGTGCCGACCTTCATGCCATGCGTGCTCTGGCGCTGCATGACCGGTAGCGGTGCACCGCCCTGACGCGAGGCCACCATGCGGGCCGCCCAATCACCGCGACTGGAGGCGCCGTTCCAGCGACCCTCCTCGGCAGCCGTCTGGCCTACTTGTCGGGGCGTGATCCACTTGAGCGCCTGTTCCGGCAACTCTTCCAGGAAACGGCTGCGCAGGTTGTAACGGGTCTGACCGTGCAGCAACCGGGTCTGCGAACAGCTCAGATACAGACGCTTGCGGGCCCGCGTGATGGCCACATACATCAAGCGCCGCTCTTCCTCCAAACCCGCGCGATCGCTCATCGCGTTTTCGTGCGGGAACAAACCCTCCTCCAGGCCACTGATAAAAACGCAGTCAAACTCCAGCCCCTTGGAGGCATGCACCGTCATTAACTGCACCGCGTCCTGCCCAGCTTGCGCCTGGTTGTCGCCGGCCTCCAAGGCGGCATGAGTCAAAAAGGCCACCAGGGGCGAAAGCGTCTCACCGGTAGCCCCGGCCTCCTGCTCGAGTCCGTCTTGCGCCCCCCCGGGCGGCAACGCAGGCGGCCAAAGCGCTTGCCCCAGATCACCGGAGGCAAGGGGGTCCAGGCCCTGGCTGACCGGCGACTGACTTAGAAGGGCCTGCTCATCGAGTGGCAGAGCCCGCGCATCACGACCGAAACCCTCCTGGGTGACAAAGGCCTCTGCGGCATTGATCAATTCAGCCAGATTCTCAAGTCGATCCTGGCCCTCGCGCTCGGCCTTGTAGTGCTCGATCAATCCACTGTGCTGGAGGATGCAGTCGATGGTCTCGCGCAGGGTGCAGCCGGTCGTCTGTTCTCGCATGACATCAACCAGAGCCAAAAAGCCACCGAGCTTGGTAGCCGCCGCGCCGCCGAGGACCGCCACTGCATCGTGCAGGGAGCAGGCACGGTGTCGGGCCACATCCTGGAGTTGCTCGAGCGTGCGCGCACCAATGCCCCGCGGCGGAAAATTGGCCACGCGAAGGAAGCTGGTGTCGTCGTTCCAGTTGTCGAGCAGGCGCAGATAAGCCAGCGCGTGCTTGATCTCCGCTCGTTCAAAGAATCGCAAGCCCCCGTAAACCCGGTAAGCAATGCCGGCATTAAACAAGGCTGTCTCCATGACCCGGCTCTGGGCATTGCTGCGATAGAGTAGGGCCACTTCGTGGCGCGCCGTGCCTTCGCGCACCAACTGGCGAACCTCTTCGACGAACCACTGCGCCTCGGCGAAATCGCTAGGCGCCTCGTAGACGCGAACCGGCTCACCTGGGCCGGCCTCGGTGCGCAGGTTTTTACCCAATCGATTGACATTTCGACTGATCAGCGCATTGGCTGTGTCCAGGATATGCCCGTAGCTGCGGTAGTTGCGTTCGAGCTTGATCTGATGCGCAACCGAAAACTCACGCACGAAGTCAGCCATGTTGCCCACCCGGGCTCCGCGAAAGGCATAGATGCTCTGGTCATCATCGCCAACAGCCATGACCGCGCTGCCGCCGGACTCGCCCTGGCCTGCAATCAGCTTGAGCCAAGCGTACTGCAGCCGGTTGGTGTCCTGAAACTCGTCGACCAGGATATGACGAAATCGCTTCTGATAGTGCGCTCGTACGGCTGCGTGGTCCCGCAGAAGCTCAAAGCTGCGCAGCATGAGCTCGCCGAAATCAACCACACCCTCCCGCTGGCATTGCTGCTCATACAAAACGTAAAGCTCCAGCTTGCGCCGGCTGTGTTCGTCGTGCGCAGAAACATCGGCTGGCCGCTGCCCTTCCTCCTTGCAGGAGGCAATAAATCCCATCAGCTCCTTCGGCGGGAAACGCTCCTCGTCCACATTGAGTTGTCGGCACAGGCGTTTGATGGCAGACAGCTGGTCCTGAGTGTCGAGAATCTGGAAAGTCTGCGGCAGCCCGGCCAGTTGCCAATGCGCACGCAAGAAACGGTTACACAGTCCGTGGAAAGTGCCAATCCACATGCCGCGCACATTGAGCGGGAGCATGGCCGACAAACGGGTCAGCATCTCCTTGGCGGCCTTGTTGGTGAAGGTAACGGCCAGCACGCCGCTGGGCCAGACCTGCCCGGTCTGCAGCAGCCAGGCGATGCGGGTGGTGAGCACCCGGGTCTTACCCGAACCCGCACCCGCCAGAATCAGGGCGTGCTCGGCCGGCAGGGTGACCGCTGCGGCCTGCTCGGGATTGAGCGTCGCGAGCAGGGGGGAACTTTCATTTGACGACATGAGCCGATTGTAGGAAGCGCCCTGCCCCGCCTGCACCGGCCCGGGTGTGCATCTTGCCCTTCTGGCAGCCGGGTCATTACAATCAATCACCGGGCCCAAGCCTTTGCGCCCGGTTTTTTTGGCCAGCCCCCTGGGGGCTGTGGCCGACCAAAACCGGAGCAATCCAAGCGCCCCTGCTCGACACAGATCCGATGGAGCTTGGAATCATGGAAATATTCGACTACGACAACATCCTGCTGCTGCCTCGCAAGTGCAGGGTCTCCAGCCGCGGCGAGTGCGACCCCAGCGTCGAACTCGGCGGCCGCAGTTTTCGCCTACCGGTGGTGCCCTCCAACATGAAGACGGTGGTCGACGAGTCGATCTGCCTCTGGCTGGCGCGCAACGGTTTTTTTTATGTCATGCACCGCTTCGATCTGGACAATGTGGCCTTCGTCCGATCGATGCGCCACCACGGGGTCTATGCCTCCATTTCCTTGGGGGTGAAAGAAGCCGACCGCGAAACGGTCGACCAGCTCGCCCGGGACCATCTGGCCCCGGAGTACATCACCATCGACATCGCCCACGGCCATGCCGATGGCGTGCGCGACATGATCGCCTACATCAAGCAACACTTGCCGGCAAGCTTTGTGATTGCCGGCAATGTGGCCACCCCGGAGGCGGTGATCGACCTGGAAAACTGGGGCGCCGACGCCACCAAGGTGGGGGTGGGCCCAGGCAAGGTATGCATCACCAAGCTCAAGACCGGTTTTGGCACCGGTGGCTGGCAGTTGTCAGCCCTCAAGTGGTGCGCCCGCGTGGCCACCAAGCCCATCATTGCCGACGGCGGTATCCGCAGCCACGGCGATATCGCCAAAAGTATTCGCTTCGGTGCCTCCATGGTGATGATCGGCTCGCTCTTTGCGGGCCATGAAGAGTCACCCGGCCGGACCGTCGAGGTCAATGGCGAGCTGTTCAAGGAATACTACGGCTCGGCCTCGGACTTCAACAAGGGCGAGTACAAGCATGTGGAAGGCAAGCGTATTCTGGAGCCGATCAAGGGCAAGCTGGCCGACACCTTGACCGAGATGGAGCAGGATATTCAGAGCTCGATCAGCTACGCGGGCGGTAAAAAATTGATGGACATTCGTAAAGTCAACTATGTCATCCTGGGCGGAGACAACGCAGGCGAGCATTTACTGATGTGAGAACACTGCGCGTGGCCTTGAAGGCCTGCATCAGTCGACGCTGCTGGCCTCGATCAACTCACGCGCCAACTGGTTCAGACGCGAGCCGCTGTGCCCCAAAGCATCCACCACGGTGAAATGGTTCAGGCCGGGGATCACCTCGCACACCGGCACCACCGACGGACCCCATGCGCTTTGAATCAATTGAGTCTGCCTCACGAATTCGCTGCTCTCCTCGGCGCCGGCCACCGCATACAGACAGGCTTGCCGCGGCGCCGGCAACAAAGCCGGGCTGGCCCGGCGCACATCCTCGGCGGTGAGTTTGAGATCCTCGCGCAGGAAAGGTGCGCGCGAGACCGGCTCGAGGTTGTGCAGCCCGGATATCGATAGGCCGCGCTGGACCAGACTGGCCGGCAGCGACGGATCGAAGTCGGACCAGCGGCAACTGAGCAGCATGGCGGTCAGATGCCCGCCGGCCGAATGGCCCATCACCGTGATGCGACTGGGGTCGCCATTGAACCGCTCGATGTGCCGCCAGACCCAGGCCAGCGCACGCACCATCTGCATCGTGATTTGCGGGATGGTCAGCGCCGGGCACAAGTCGTAGCCTGGTAGCACCACGGTCGCCCCCATGGCATGCAAAGCGGGAGCCAAAAAGGAGTGGTCGCTCTTATCCATCGAGCGCCAATAGCCCCCGTGAATGAAAACCGCCACCGGCGCGCCAGGGCGATCGGCGGGGAAAATGTCGAGCCGCTCCCGCCCACTGACCCCGTAGCGCTGGTCGAGCACGCCGCGAAGCTGGACACGCGCCCGCGCCGACTCACGCTGCCAGCGGTCTACGCACTCGGCGAAATTGCTCACCCGGGCGCGGTTGTTGTACATCAGGTCCAGCCAGGCGGCATCGTGCAGCGTCATCGTCGTTCCCTCAGACTTCCAGAGTGCTCCCATGTTGTCACAAAGAGGAGTTGGGGTAATCCCGGATGGGTCAGACCCTCGAGAACGGTATCCTGCCTATCGAAATCAGCCTTAGGGTCCGCATCCACTGGGCGACAGGCTGCAGGTCTCAGGCGTGCGCTTCCGCGACGAACGCGAGACCATCGCCCGCGCCGGTGGCCAAGCCGACCCATGACGAGGCCCTGATGCACCGGCATGGCAAGCGGGCCGCCGGCCATCTCGGTCACCTCTTGTCGCGGTCGCTGAACGGACTGGCCCTGAGCTCCCATCACCCTCCAGGAGACTAAGCATGAAACTGAGCCCCGAACAGCTTGAGCGCTTCGACCGCGACGGCTATCTGTTCTTTCCGGGCCTGTTCACGCCCGAGGAGACTGGCCGACTGACGCAGGCCGTACCCGAACTCTACGGCCGCCGCGAGGCTTACAACGTGCGGGAAAAAGGCAGCGAGGCGGTGCGCACCAACTTTGCGGCCCACCTGTACAGCGAGCCCTTCGCCAGGCTCGCCCGTCACCCGCGCATGATCGAACCGGTCGAGGCCATCTTTGGTGAGAAGCTCTACATGCACCAGTTCAAGATAAACGGCAAGATGGCTTTTGAGGGCGATGTGTGGCAATGGCACCAGGACTACGGCACCTGGCTCAACGACGACATGATGCCCACCGAGCGCGCCATGAATGTGGCCATCTTCCTCGATGATGTCAACGAATTCAACGGCCCCCTGATGTTCATCCCTGGCAGCCACAAGAAGGGCGTGGTCAATGCCCAACACGATCTGACCACCACCAGCTATCCCTTGTGGACCGTGAGCAACGAGCTGATCACGCAACTGGTCGACCGTGCCGGCGGTAAGCGGGGGGGCATCGTCAGCCCCACCGGACCGGCCGGTTCAATGATCCTGTTTCACAGTTGCCTGGTGCATGCCTCCACCAGCAATCTATCGCCGTGGAACCGGGTCAGTGTTTACCTGAGCCTTTGCGCAGTGTCCAATCACATCCGTCGTTTCAAGCGGCCCGAGTACATCGCTCATCGCGACTTCACCCCGATCGACTGCCTGCCCGATGACTGCCTGCTGCAGGACTATCCCGTCGATCTGCCCTGGAAGAGCGGCATGCCGGGCAGCGCGCTGGTGACCTCGACCGAACCCATCGCGACGACCCGCAAGGCCGCCTGATGAACCTCCATACCAAGCTCAAGCAGCGTCAGGACGAAAAGCGGCCTGTGCGCATTGCCTTGATTGGCGCCGGTAAATTCGGCTCGATGTACCTGGCCCAGGTACCGCGTACGCCCGGCGTGCACTTGGCCGCCATTGCCGACCTGTCACCGGATGCGGCGCGCAGCAATCTTGCCCGCGTGGGCTGGAAGGCCGAGCTAACGCAGGCCTCCAACCTGGACCAAGCCCTCAAAACCGGCCAGACCTGGATGACCGACAACTGGGAGGCGGTGGTCGACCACCCCCAGATCGATGTGGTGGTCGAATGCACCGGCCACCCGATCGCCGCCGTGGCGCATTGCCTGAGGGCTTTCGAACAGCGCAAGCATGTGGTCAATGTCACGGTGGAGGCGGACGCTTTCTGCGGCCCACTGCTCGCGCGTAAAGCGGCCGAAGCCGGCGTGGTGTATTCCATGGCCTTCGGCGACCAGCCGGCGCTGATCTGCGACCTGGTCGACTGGGCCCGAACCTGCGGCTTCCCGGTGGTCGCTGCAGGACGAGGCCACAAATGGTTGCCCCATTTTTGCGAGTCCACGCCCGAGACCGTCTGGGGCTACTACGGATTGAGTCCCGAGCAGGCGCGCCGCGGCGGACTCAATCCCAAAATATTCAACAGCTTTCTCGATGGATCCAAGCCCTCGATTGAATCGACCGCCGTGTCCAATGCCACCGGCTTGGGCGTGCCCAGCGGTGGACTGCTCTACCCCCCGGCCAGCGTCGAAGACATTCCCTTCGTCACCCGTCCGCGCAGCGAGGGGGGCGTACTCGAGCGCAAGGGCATGGTTGAGGTCATCTCCAGCCTGGAGGCCGATGGCCGCAAGATCCCCTATGACATCCGCATGGGCGTATGGGTCACCGTCGAAGCCGAAACCGAGTACATCAAGAACTGCTTCGAAGAGTACAACGCCCACACCGATCCCAGCGGACGCTATTTCACGCTCTACAAGCGCTGGCATCTGATTGGGCTGGAAGTGGGCGTCTCGGTGGCCAGCGTGGCACTGCGCGGCGAGCCCACCGGCGTGGCCACCGGCTGGAATGCCGATGTGGTGGCCACCGCCAAGCGCGATCTGCAGCCCGGCGAACTACTTGACGGTGAAGGCGGCTACACCGTCTGGGGCAAGCTCCTGCCCGCTGCAAGCTCAGCGCAGATGGGCGGACTGCCGCTGGGACTGGCGCACGATGTCAAGGTGGTGCGTCCAGTGCGCAAGGGACAGAGCCTGAGCTGGGCCGATGTGGACATGGACACCAGCACCCCGGCCTACAAGATTCGGTGCGAGATGCAGGCCTTGTTCGCCCCCCCGCTGGCCCGGGCGGCCTGACCTCCGCAGATACCACTGCGGGCTTGCGCCAACTGCACGGGCCAAAGCAGGCGGCTTTAACGCTTGATCACAAAGCTCGAAAGCATGTGCTCGCCCTGCTTTTGCAGCTGCTCCTGCATTTGGGTGAACAAAGCCTTGGACTGCTCGACATAGGAACCCATCACCCCCTGCATCAGCGGCGATTGACTCTTCATGAACTGAGCCCACAACTCGGGGTTGAGTCCGCGGGACTGCTCACTGAGCTTGGCCTGTAACTCCATGAAGGTCTGGATGTTTTTTTCCAGGTAGCTGCCCATCACCCCTTGCATCGCGTTGCCGTAAAAACGGATGATGTTGGAGAGCAAATCTTCGGTGAACATCGGCGCCCCCCCGGCCTCCTCGTCGAGAATGATCTGCAGCAAGATGCTGCGCGTCAGATCCTCCTGGGTCTTGGCATCCCGCACCACAAAGGCCGAACGGTCCATGACCAATTGCTTGATGTCGGCCAGGGTGATGTAGGCGGAACTGCTGGTGTCGTACAGGCGTCGATTGGGATATTTTTTGATGATGCGCAGCGCCGAAGGTTCGGACGCTGCGCTGGCTCCCGCCGACGCCTTCGCGCCGCGCGAGCGCTCAGGCTCTGTGAGCCGGGGTGAAAGCTTTGATCGGGGCACGTAGTTTTCCTGCTGGGTCGGGCCGCTTGCGCTTGACGGCACAGGCATTCTAGGGAGCGCCTGACGGAGCCGGCAGCCGTGGTTTACCCTTGCCCGAGGCGCTGCAGCCACCGGGCGTGTTAACGCGGGCGAACGGGCTTACGCGCTGCACCCGACCTGGCCGACGCGAAATCAGGCCGCGGGGCCACATCGGGTCGGCGCTTTTCGGCCCGCGGGTCTAAACGCGGACCCGACCGGGGATCAGCACGCGAGTCCAAGCGCGGGGGCGCGGCACGCTGAGGGCGCTTGGCCCAGGATACCGGTTCGCCGCTGCGCGGAGCACGGTCATCGCGCCGCGAAAAGCCCGAGATGGGCTTATGCGGTGCGACACGGTCTTGCCCGAAACACTGCCGTGAGCGATCGGCGCCCCAACCAGCGCCCTGCCCCGTGCTGCGCGGGCCCGATTGTCGACCGCCTCGCTCAGACCGTCCGATCGAAGGCTTGAAGTTCTGGCGAGGCTCCAAGCCGGCGATCACAGACGCCTTGAAGGACTGGCGCGTGTAGTGTTCGATGTCACCGATGCGGCGACGGTCACGAAACTCGGCAAGGGTGATGGCATGACCGCGGCGGCCGGCGCGGCCGGTACGGCCAATGCGATGCACATAATCTTCGGCCTTCATCGGCAGACCAAAATTGATGACATGGGTGATCGAGGGCACATCCAACCCACGCGCGGCCACATCGGTGGCCACCAGAATCTGAAAACGGCCCTCCCGAAAAGCACCCAAACGCCGGTTACGCAAGCCCTGACTGAGCGCGCCGTGCAGAGCCTGCGCATGAAAGCCGTCTTGCACCAGCTCCTGCGCCAGCGCATCGCATTCGATCTGGGTCGATGCAAAAACCACCGCTTGCGCCACCTCGGTATCACGCAGGCAGTGGTCAAGCAGCTTGCGCTTGTGCTGCAGATTGTCGGCCCAGAAAAGGGTCTGCTCGATCAGCTGATGTCGCTCCTGGGGAGAATCGATTTCAATGCGCTGCGGATCTCGCATCAAACGCGAGGCAAGCTGCATGATGCGCGGCGCGAAGGTGGCACTGAACATCAAAGTCTGGCCGCGCGCTCCGGTCAACTGATGCAGCTCAGCCAAATCATCGGCAAAGCCCTGGTCCAGCATGCGGTCGGCCTCGTCGACAACCAACATCTGCACCTGATCCAGCTTGATCTGCATGCTGCGATGCAAATCCAGCAATCGCCCGGGTGTGGCCACCACCAGGTCGGCGTTTTGCAAGCGGGCAATCTGCACTTGGTAGGGTATGCCGCCCACCACATGCGCGACGCGTACGCCCTTGCAGTGCCGAACCAGATCGATGGCATCAGCGCTGACCTGTTGCGCCAACTCACGGGTCGGGCACAACACTAGGGCCCCAGGGGTGGCCGCCTTGAAATGACGCGGATCGGTGGGGTTCCTGCGCTTGGGCCGCTTGGGAACGGGCTCGCCACGGGCCTGGGCATCGGCTTGCGCCAGCGCCCAACGCGCAGCCTCTTGAGCCAGACGCACTTCCTGCTGCGCCATGAGCTGGTGAATCACCGGCAAAAGGAAAGCCGCGGTTTTGCCGCTACCGGTCTGGCTCGAGACCATCAGGTCGCAAGCCCTTCCATGGGTGGGCAGCAGCGCGCGGCCCACCGTGGCCTGCTGAACCGCAGTGGGCTCGGTAAAACCCAGATCGGCCACTGCGGCCAAGAGTTCGGGCGCCAGCCCCAGCCGGGCAAAAGAGGAGTCCGCCTGGGGTAGGGGCTCAGCCTCGCGTGCAGGCACCACGGCCTGTGCCACAAAAGTATCCATCATGATCATCTTTCCCTGGGGGCTGACGGTGTCTGAACGCACCGCGCACCCTGAACACACCCCCTCCCTGGGAGGTGGCGGACGGTTGAAAACACATCAACCATCCAACAAAACGCTGAAAGCTTCTCAGCGAGGTCGATCAGACGACCTGGGGTGTGTGGCAGATGCAAGAGCAAATCGGGAATAACCCGAAGTGTCGTAATTATTGCACAGAAGGTCAGGGCCAAACCCAGCGCCTCGAAAAGACCGAAACCACGGGTTTATCATGATCTCAGGTATAGCATCGCGACACCAGCCAGGTCTTGATGAACAGTCGATTCCCCCCCTTTGCGCCTCTGGCTGTCATCGGGGCGAGCGCGCTTAGCTTTTATGCGCTGTTTCATCTCAACGACCTTTTCTTTGAGTGGCTCGACTACAGCTACGGAGTCAATTGGATCTTTTTGCCCAGCGGCTTGCGACTGGCTTTGGTTCTGATTTTTGGCGGACAGGGCGCCCTGGGTGTCGCTCTGGGCAGCCTCTGTGTCGCAATGGAGGAGGGCAAGCAACCCGTTGAAGCCCTGTTGACGGCGCTGGTGTCTGGGCTGGCCCCCTGGCTGGCGCGCTGGATCGGTTGGCGCTACTTGGACCTGCAAGCCGACCTGTCCAACCTGCGACTGGCCATCCTGCTCAAAACGGCGGCGCTATTTGCCGTGGTGAGCGCAGTGGCACATCAACTGTTGTATGTCAGTCTGGGTTTGAGCGAGAGCTTTGTTCGGAACGCCTCGGTGATGGCCCTTGGCGATTTGGCCGGCACTCTGCTCGTTCTGTACGGGCTCAAGCTCCTTCTGAGCGCAAGGCTCAGGCGCTCATGAAGCAGGCCCTGGCCGATCGGTCGGCTCGGCGCTTGCCTCAAGACCAAGCTGTCCCCAGCCAGAGCCACTTGAAACCATGAGCCGACACTCGGTCATCGTTGTCGGCGCCGGCCCGGTGGGTCTGACCCTGGCCTACGGTTTAGCCCGCGCGGGTGTCACGGTGACGGTGATCGAATCGCAGGCCAGCGTCTCGACTCAGCTACGGGCCTCGACATTTCATCCGCCCACGCTCGACATGCTCGAGCCCTGGGGCATCACTGCCGAACTTCTGGCCCAAGGCCGCATCACGCCCACCTGGCAAATTCGTCTGCACGAAACCGGCGAGCATGTCACTTTTGACCTGTCGATCCTCAAAGACGATACCGCCCACCCCTATCGCCTGCAATGCGAGCAGGCCGTGCTCAGCCGTAGTCTGCAGGCGCGCTTGCTCCGGGAGCCTTCGGCGCGCATCTGGCGTGAGGCCGAGGTGGGTGATGTGGGTCAAAGCGCCGATCGGGCCTGGGTGGAGGTGCGACGAGACCGTTCGGTCGAGCGTATCGACGCTGATTTCGTGGTCGGCTGTGATGGCGCGCACAGTGTGGTGCGCAAGGCCATCGGAACGGACTTTGAGGGCAGCACCTACCCTGATACCACCCTGTTGGTCACCACCCATTTCAATTTTGCAGGCCTCTGGCCCGATCTGGCGGGCGTGAACTACATCTGGCAGGACGAAGGCACCTACAGCCTGCTGCACCTGCCGGGACTCTGGCGGGTGAGCCTGCATCCGCTGGCCAACGGACCGCTGGAGGAGGAGGTGCGGGCCGAACGCATCGTTGCGCGCTTGCAGTCGCTGTTTGGCGCCGAGCATCTTTTCGAGCTGCAGGAAATCAGACCGTACCGGGTGCACAAGCGCCTGGCCTCGCGCTGGCGCGCGGGCCGGCTGTTTATCGCCGGGGATGCCGCCCACCTGAACAACCCCAAGGGGGGCATGGGCATGAACGGTGGCATTCACGACGCCATCTGCCTGAGTCAGAACCTGATCGAGCACTTCAATGGCGCTGCACAGACGGTGCTCGACAACTACGAGCGACAGCGTCTGCCCGTGGTGCGCGATGACATCATCGGTCAGGCCGATCGCAACCATGCGCGCATGCAACTGAGGTCGCTGGATGAGCGGCGCGCCTTTCTGGCACAGTTGCAGGCGTTGATCGCCGACCGGGATCGGCTCTACCGGCACTTGCGCCAGACCTCGATGCTCGACGGCCTTGAGCGAGCGCGGCAACTGGCGGCGGTTCCCCCCTGACCATGGGCCTGGTCTATGCCCCACGCGGCTTGTTGGGGGTGCTAACCCCGCAAGCCAACACCACCGTCGAGCCGGAGCTGCAATTGCTGTGCCCGCCCGGGCTGAGCCTGCTGACCAGCCGCATGTGCAGCCCGGCGGGCGATTTGCGCTCGCGATTGATCGACTACTACAAGGACTTGCGGCTATGGACTCAAGCCTTCGCCAATGCGCCCCTGGGTGCGCTGGCCAGCGCCTGTACAGGCGCGTCCTACCTGATCGGCGCGCAAGCCGAGGATCAGATGTTTTCAGAGCTGGCCGCCCGTAATGGCTATCCAGCGACCAATTCGGCCCTGGCGGCGGTAGCGGCCTTGCAGGCGCTGCAGGCCCGCCGCATCGCCTTGGTCTCGCCCTACCCCGACTGGCTAACCGAACACAGCCGCGCCTATTGGCTCAGCCGGGGCCTGCGGGTGCAAGAAGTGGTGCAACTGGCAAGCGATGCCGACGCCTTCCACCCCATTTACGCCCTGCAGGCCCAGGCAGCCGAGCGGGGCATCGCGGCGATTGACCGAGCCGATATCGACGCAGTGCTGCTGCTGGGCACCGGAACTCCCACCCTGCCGGTCTTGGCCCGCCGCGTTCGAACCCGTCGGGGCCAACCCATCGTCTCCTGCAACCTGGCCTTGCTCTGGCACGCCCTGGAATGCATGCACGGCCACGCGCAGTCGCCTCGCGCCAGCGCCCTGCTCGGCCTGATGCAGGACCGCCGTTGGCGCCGGGCCCTGCGCCGCCTCCTCGGAGGTGGCTGATTCGACCGACCCTGCGATCGGATGGGGGCCGTACAGACAAAAATGGGGTTGTTTTTGCTCCGAAGTCCTTGTAAACCCGAATCGAGGGGCTCTGTTCATCGCCTGCCGCAGCCCCTACACTGTCACCGAAGTGTTCGGCTTCGTGTCCCTTCGGGTCGCGCACTCCCCCATGCAATTGATCTGGTTGTCCGGGCCCACCGGCAAGATGTTGAGCTTTTCCATCACGCGGCGTCGCGTGATGCTGGCCGTGGCCGTCGTGGCGCTGATCATGATCAGCGCTGGCGTGGCGCTGCACTTCGTCGGGCTGCGGCTGGCCGTGGCGTACTCCCCGCAAATCGCCCAACAGCTCGGCGGCGTGACCAGCGCAAGCGAACAGGCACGCATCGAGCAAGCCTACCGGGACGAGCTCGATCGACTGCGTGAACGCATGGGCCGATTGGCCCAGCGGGTGGGCGAGCTGGAGACGGCCAAAGCCCAATTTCATGAAGCCCTGGGGATCAGCAAGGTGCAAGGCGCGCGCGAGGCCGCGAGCTGGTTCGGACGCGGAGGCCCTCTGCTCAACCTGGCCGGCTTGCCCCTGCAAGCACCCGGCCTGGGCCGCGAGCTCGCCCACACTGCACGGCAGACGCAATGGCTGGATCAATCCTGGGGGCAGCTTCACCAGCAGTGGACCCTGGAAGCGCAACGCCTGGCCCGGCTGCCGGTCGGGCTGCCTTTGATGGGCGAGTTTTTCGTCTCCAGCGGTTTTGGCCTGCGCAACGACCCCATCACTGGCACGCCCACTCACCACGAAGGTCTGGATTTTGTGGCACCCACCGGCACGCCGGTTCTGGCCTCCGCCCCGGGTACCGTCACGCGCTCGGAGTGGGCTGGCCCCTATGGGCAACTGGTGGAGATCGCCCACGCCGAAAACTATAAAAGCCGCTACGCCCACCTAAGCCGGCGCACGGTTCAGGAAGGGCAGCGGGTCGAGCGCGGCCAACTGCTGGGCCATCTGGGCAGCACCGGCCGGTCGACCGGCCCCCATCTGCATTACGAAGTCGAGCACCGAGGCCTGACCGTCGATCCGGTCAAGGCCCTGGCCCCCCTGTCCTGGCGCTGATCGGGCGCTCCAGATTAAAGCGAGGCAATCATGTTCAAACGCCGTTCCAACACCGCACTACCCATGACGCAAAGCGCCGAACGCTTTGATACCCTGATCGGTCCGTACAGCCTCATCAAAGGCGAGCTCAGACTCAGTGGCAGCACCCGTATCGACGGACGGGTGGAGGGCAACATCACCGCCAGCGCCGACTCGGTCACCGTGGTTATCAGCGAGGGCGCCAAGGTGCAAGGCGAAATCCTCGCCCACCGCATTTTGGTGGCTGGCAAGGTATCCGGCCAGATTCACGCCACCGAGCGCGTGGAATTGCAAGCGCAGTGCATGGTGCAGGGCGATATCAAGTATGGCTCGATCGCCA
>VGHR01000003.1 GCA_016868205.1 Betaproteobacteria bacterium | reverse complement strand
TAGGTTTTTTCGATGTAATCGACGGTCAGGGGGAAGAAATCCTGGCCAGGCTTGGCATCGTTCTTGGCCACCACGGTGGCCAGAACCACCGTACCGCCCATATCGAGCAGCACCGCTCCGGTGGATTGACGCGCGATCTCGCCGGTTTCGAGGGTAACGGTGTGCTGCCCCCACTGGAAAGTTTTCGTGACTTTATTAAACAGGCTCATGTTTTAGCTCCGTTGCATGCGGGGGCATGAGGCTGCCCCTGGGGCCCGAAGCGTGTCCGAAGAAACACGATGCCATTCCAGAATCAGCCAAGTGGGCTGCTTGTGGAATGACACAGCGCGTGTTCGTTTGACCTTGCTCCGAAGTAAAAAGCGCCTGAGCCAGCGAACCAACCCAGGCGCTCCGTTCTGTCCTGCCCGGCTTACTTGCGCAAGCCCAGCTTGGAAATCAGGGCCGAGTAGCGATCGGCGTCCTTGGCCTTGAGGTAATCCAACAGCTTGCGGCGGCGGCTGACCATACGCAAGAGACCGCGGCGACCGTGGTGGTCCTTGCTGTGGGTCTTGAAGTGGGGGGTCAGCTCATTGATGCGACCGGTCAACAGGGCGACCTGCACTTCCGGGCTGCCCGTATCCTGAGCCGAGCGGGCATTGGCCGAAACGATCTCGGCCTTCGATGGCTTGCTAATCATGACAATTCCTTGACTTGCGAACGCTCTAGTCCTAAAAACCGAGGCGCCGTGCGGTTTCATACGCTTTCCTGAACAATTTCAGAAAAGCTCTAGATTATAGCCTTAACCAACGCTCCAGACGCTCAACCCCCTGCCGCAAGCGCGCAAGGTCGGCGCTGGCAAAGCACCAGCGCAGCCAGCCCTGCATCTGCGGCGCCACACTTTCGAAGAAGGCGTTGCCGGGCGCCAGGCCCAGGCCGGCCTCCTGAACCAGGCGCTTGGCCAGCAGCAGACTGTCGTGGTGCGCAGGCAAGCGCAAGAAGGCATACAAGCCGCCGGGGGGCGCGGCCACCTCCACGGTCGGCAAGGCCGAGAGCAGGGGCACCAAGGTGTCTCGGCAACGCCGCAGGTGCCCAACCACCTCCGGCGTAATCTGATCGGCGTGATGCAGCGCCGCCAGACCGGCGCGCTGTACAAACACCGGCGCGCAGGAGGTGTTGAATTCAAGCAATTTGCCCACCGCCGACATCATGGTCCGGGGCAGCGTCAGCCATCCCAGACGCCAGCCGGTCATGAGGAAGCTCTTCGAGAAGCTGTTGACCACAACCAGACGGTCCTCGGCGGTGGCCAGATCCAAAAAGCTCGGTGCGCAGGCACCCTTTCCGGCATCAAAATACAGTCGCTCATAGACCTCGTCAGCCACGATCCACAGGCCTGTTTTGCGTGCATGCGACAGGATCTGCGCCTGCTCCTGACCGCTAAGCGTCCAGCCGGTCGGATTGTTCGGCGAGTTGATCACCAGGGCACGGGTATCGGGCGTCAGCGCCTCCAAAAGCTCCTCCATGTCCAAGGACCAAGCACCCTGACGGGGACGCAAGCTCACAGTGTACACGCGCGCGCCCATCACGCGCGGCTGCGCCACCAGATTGGGCCAGACCGGGGTGACCACCACCACCCGGTCACCCGCATCGACCAGCGACTGGGCGGCAATCATCAACCCATTGACGCCCCCCGAGGTCACGGCGATGCGATCGCTGCTCAGGGATGCAGCGCCCGCCGGCCGCAAAGCGTTGCTGTAAGCGGCCAAAGCGTGCCTCAATTCGGGCAGTCCCAGGTTGTGGCTGTAGAAGGTCTCGCCTGCGCCTAGAGAGGCGCTGGCGGCCTCGCGTATGACGGTAGGGGTGACCTCATCGCTCTCGCCGAACCAGAACTTGAGTACATCCGGGCGGTCGAGCGCGGCATTGGCCACGACCCGGATCAGGGACTCCTGCAAGCCGTCAACGAGCCCTCTCATGGCATCACCTCTGGGGCCTGTCCATTTTGCAACCATGGGCCTGCTCGGCCTGATCGGCACTAAGGCTTCTGATCACCCGAAAGCCATAGCCCGAACCTTCGGCGTCAAAGCGAACACCGGCACTGCCCTGCTTGTCCATCAGCACCACACGCAGGGCCTGCTGGAACTGGTGATCAGCGCTTCGCATACGGCCAGTATGCCCGGCCAGAGCGACCTCGGCTCGACCGAGTTCCTGGGCGACTGCAAACGCCTCGAGGCTTTGGGCCTTCTCGATGGACTGCGCCAGCGCCTCCATCATCAACTGCATGCGCATGTGGATGTAGTCATCCTGGGGCCTTGGAAATCTCTGCCGAAAGCTCTGATAGAAATTTTGCGCAGCCTCACCGGGCACATTGGCAAACCACTCGGCCACGGCCACCACCTTGCCCACACCCGCCTCTGCCAACACGCCAGGCACGCCCAGAGCGTTGCCGTAGAAAGTGTAAAACTTGCCTTCAAAACCGACATCGCGGGCAGCACGCACGAGCAAGGTCAGATCGGAGCCAAAGTTACCGGTGAGCACCGCCTGCGCGCCGCTGGCCTTGATCTTGGTCGCATAGGGAATGAAGTCCTTGACCCGACCCAAGGGGTGCAGCTCGTCGCCGACGATCTGGACATCGGGGCGCACCAGGGTCAGTTGTCTGCGCCCCTCGCGCAAGACGGCCTGCCCAAAACTGTAGTCCTGTCCGATCAGATACACCTTCTGCACTGACCTGTCCTCGCGCAGCACCTGCATCAGCGCTGCCATACGCATATCCGCATGGGCGTCGAAACGGAAATGCCAGAAGCTGCAGCGCTCATTCGTCAACGCCGGGTCAACCGCCGCGTAGTTCAGAAAGATCACGCGCTTGCCCGGTTCGCGCTCGTTGTGCTTGCCGATGGCATCCACCAAGGCAGCGGCCACCGCCGAGGAATTGCCCTGCATGACGATACGAATCCCGTCATCGATGGCCGAGCGCAAAGCCGAAAGGGCCTCTTCAACCTGTCCCTTGCTGTCATAGCGGACCATCTGCAAGGGCCGCGCGCCAGAGTTCAGCTTGATGCCACCCCGGGCGTTGACCCGCTCGGTGGCCCAGACCAGGTTGCGCAGCGCCGCCTCCCCCCCGGCCGCCAGCGGCCCCGACAAGGTTTCGATCATGGCTATACGCACCGGGGCCTGCGCCCAGGACAAGGCGGGCAGGCAAGCGATCCAAAAAAACAGGCTCCAGCGGCTAAAAAACGCGCGCATTCAAACTCCTCGGGTAAAAAATCAGTGACTTAACTCAGTCAGGCCCCAGCGGGGCCGCACATCGAAGGCGTACGCCGTGCTCGAGGGCGCCAGGCCCGCCTGAATCCGCATACCGGCGGCCAGCGCAATCATGGCGCCGTTATCGGTGCACAGACTCAGTTGCGGGTAGTGCACTCGAACCCCTCGCGGCGCGCAGGCACGCTCAAGCTGCTCGCGCAGCCGACTGTTGGCCCCGACACCTCCGGCCACCACCAGGCGTCGCAACCCGGTCTGATCCAGCGCCGCCAGGCTCTTGGCCACCAGAACATCCACGATCGCCGCCTGGGTGGACGCGGCCAGATCGGCGCGGCGCATCGGCAACTGATCGCCCAGGCGCTGCGCCTGGGTCAGAACAGCCGTCTTCAAGCCGGCGAAGGAAAAGTCTGAATCACCGCTGTGCAGCAGGGGCCGGGGCAGCTTGAAGGCCCGCTCGTCCCCTTCCAAGGCCAGTCTGGCCAGGTGCGGGCCGCCCGGATACGGCAGGCCCAGAAGCTTGGCCGACTTGTCGAAGGCCTCGCCGGCCGCATCGTCTATGGTTTCGCCCAGCAGCTCATACTGAGCTACGGTACGCACCTGCATGAGCTGCGTGTGCCCGCCGGAAACCAGCAAGGCCAAAAAAGGAAACTGTGGCGGATCGTCCCCCAGAAACGGCGACAACAGGTGGCCCTCAAGGTGATGGATGCCCAGCGCCGGCCGGCCCAACGCAGCAGCCAGCGCACAAGCCAGACCGGCACCGACCAGCAAGGCGCCAGCCAGCCCCGGTCCCCGGGTGTAGGCCACGGAATCGAGCTGGTTCACGCTCAGGCCGGCCTGCTCCAGCGTTTGTTCCAAGAGGGGCAGCGCACGCCGAACATGATCGCGGCTGGCAAGCTCGGGCACGACGCCGCCATAGGCCTGATGCAGATCGATTTGGCTATGCAGGGCTTGCGCGAGCAGCCTCGGAATGTCGCGCCCGGAGGCATCGACCACCGCCACCCCGGTTTCGTCACAACTCGATTCAACGCCTAAAACAAGCATGGGGCGCAAGTGTACGAGCCGGATACGCACAAAATGTCCAGAAGTTATTCTTGGCCGGGTGCGGCACTGGCAAAGCGCCGACATCGGGAGCCCATGTCGAGCGCCCCCTTTCAGGCCAAGTTATCGGCTCGACCGCATGACTTGATCCACGCCTTGATTGGCCAGCGCATCGGCGCGCTCGTTTCCCGGGTCGCCGGAATGGCCGCGCACCCAACGCCAATCGATGTGGTGCTCACTGCGCGCAATCAATTCATCCAGGCGCTGCCAGAGGTCCACATTCTTGACCGGAGTTTTGCTGGCGGTGCGCCAGCCCCGCGCCTTCCAGCCGACCAGCCACTCAGTGATGCCCTTGCGAACATACTCGCTGTCCATGTGAATCACAACACGGCAGGGACGCTTGAGGGCCAACAAAGCCTCGATGACCGCAGTGATCTCCATCCGGTTGTTGGTGGTCTGCGCCTCGCCGCCAAACAATTCCTTGGTTGAGGAGCCGCTTTGCAGCAACACGCCCCAGCCACCCGGCCCCGGGTTGCCTTTACAGGCGCCATCGGTGTAGATGATGACTGAGGGTAAGGAAGCGGAGCCAGCGGTGCCCAACTTGAATCATCTCCAAAAAGTAAGCGGCGCGAGGTTAACAGATGGCTCAAGACGAGACCGACCGCCGCCCCAACGCTCATGTCGCATCGGTGGGCGGCGGTCGGTGTCGGCGCATCACTGCCGCGCCGGCAGGCGCGCGTTGCCCCGCCCTGCGCCAGGCCGGCTCGAGCAAGCGAACACCGCGCACCCTTTTGACAGCGACTACGAAATAAGCCGCCCCCAGGATCGGCCACCAACGCGCGCCCAGCGAGTCCATCCAGGCCATCCGCCCGAGCCATTGCTCATCGGCCAAGGCGGGTCGGTAAGCTCCAAATCGCGCGGATTCGACCTCAAAATTGAGCAGTCGCAGCCACTCCCTCAGGCGCCAATAGGCAATAAATTCTCCCCGCTCGGGCAAAAACAGCTGCCCTCGCCCGACGCGCCGCATCCAATGGCCACGCCGCTGGCGCCAGCCCCACAGGCTGGCCGGATTAAAACCGCTGATCACCACCCGCCCCTCCGGCACCAGAACCCGTTCAGCCTCGCGCAAGGCGTAGGGCGGATCGTCACTGAATTCCAGGGCGTGCGGCATCACCAGCAGATCGAGCGAAGCCTCGGGAAAAGGCAGCGCGGCTGAATGCAAAGTCAAGGCCGCATCAGGCGCCGGCAGATCCCCGCCCGGCCACCCCTCCAAATCCGAACCGATGGCCCGCCACTGGTGGGGCATTCGGTTGTTGCGCAGGGCCTGCAACTGGGGCAAGCCCAGTTGCAGCGCATGAAACCCGAACACATCGGACAAGGCTTCGTCGTATTGACGCTGCTCCCAATCCAGCAGGTAACGCCCCGGCGCGGATTTGAACCATTGAGCCAAGCCTGTCGGTTCAGAACGCATTGTGCAGGTGTCCGGGGATGTCACTTGACCGTCCGACCCAATCGCAGATTGACCTGCCGTTGCGGCCGGCCTCACCAATTTGAGGGGTTTTAACGAAACTTGCCGGGATTCTAGACAGGCTCCTGCGGGGCCGGTGCACAATGCGGGCAACGGATGACCTACCCCTTAATCCCATCATGCACAGGGCCAACTCCCCCGCGCCCGCTGGCTGGCCCCTGAGCCGGCTGGCCCTCGGGTCCTTCATGGTCGCGCTGCTGACCGGCTGCGCGAGCGGCACTTTGGCGCCAGTCCTCACCCTGCCGAGCCCGGCTCCGGCCGCAACGCAGGTGTCGACCGCGGTGGGCGCCTTGCAGGCCGGCGACACCACCCCTCAGCCGGCCGTCCAGACCAGGGCGCCCGCCCCCCCTGAAGTCAACCCAGCGAGCGCGTCGGCGACCCCGCCCCAAGCGCCCCTCCCGGTCCAGCCGGTTGTTCTTGCAAACCCATCGACGCAACCGCCCGCCGCAGTCAGCGACCGGTCGCTCGCCACCCCGGCCCCGACTCCCGCCCCAGCTGTCGCCCCGGTCGCGCGCCCTGTCGCCGCCCCGATTTCGGCTCCGGTCGTCGCGCCGCAAGCCGCGTTGGTCTCTGTGGGCCAATCGCTGAGCGCTCCACTGGCTCCCGAGCTGGGTTCGGTTCCGGGCGACCTATGGGAACGCATCCGGCGTGGCTTTGCCATGCCTGACCTGACGGTCGACCTGGTCAAGCAGCAAGAAAGGCTTTACACGGCCCGGCCCGAGTACCTCGAGCGCATGGTGGAACGGTCGCGCAAATATCTGTTCCATATCGTCGAGGAACTCGAGTTGCGGAACATGCCCACCGAGCTGGCCCTGCTCCCCTTCGTCGAGTCGGCCTTTAATCCGCAAGCCGTCTCAATTGCGAAAGCCGCAGGCATATGGCAATTCATGCCCGCCACCGGTCGGCATTTCGATCTCAAGCAAAATGTCTTCCGCGACGACCGCCGCGATGTGATGGCCTCGACGCGAGCCGCCCTGGACTACTTGCAAAGGCTGCACGGCATGTTTGGCGACTGGCATCTGGCGCTGGCCTCCTACAACTGGGGTGAGGGCAGCGTGGGGCGAGCCATCGCCCGCAACCGCAGCGCGGGTCTGGGCACTCGCTACCAGGATCTGCGCATGCCCAACGAAACCCGCTACTATGTGCCCCGCTTACAGGCCCTGAAAAACATCGTAGCGAGTCCGCAACCCTTCAATGTAGATTTACCGGTCATTGCGAACCACCCCTACTTTCAAGATGTGGAGATCCGTCGGGACATCGATGTCGCTCTGGCTGCGCGGCTGGCCGATGTAAAGCTAGAGGACTTCAGGGCGCTCAATCCTTCGGCCAATCGGCCGGTCATCCTGGCTGCGGGCACTGGCAAGATTCTTCTGCCCTGGGACAACGCCGAGGTATTCAAGCGCAATGTGGAGGCTCACAGCGAAGGTCGGCTGGCCAGTTGGACCGCCTGGACGGTGCCCAGCACGATGAGCGTGGCCGAAGCGGCCCGGCGCGCAGGCTGGGTGGAGTCTGAGCTGCGTGCAGTGAACAACATTCCGCCGCGGATGCTGATCAAGGCCGGGTCAACCCTGGTCGTGCCCAGGGCCCCGCATGTGCAGACCGATGTGCCCGACCAACTCGCTGACAACGGCAGCCTGTCGCTGGCCCCAGAGGGCGGAGTCCGGCGAACCACCGTCAAGGCACGCCAGGGAGACACGGTGGCGCTGATGGCGCGGCGCCACAAGGTCAGCGCGGAAAGTCTGGCCGAATGGAACAAGGTGGGAATCAACGCCGGCTTCAAGGCCGGAGATTCAGTGGTGCTGTTTCTGCCTGCACGGGCTTCTGCGAATCAGGCCAAGCCCAAGCCAGGCTCCCAGCCGGCACAGAAGAAAGCCGCCCCCCGAAAGAGAAGCGCCGCCCCAGCTAAGAAGGCACCCGAAAAACGCTGAACCGCGGGCCGACTCAGGCGCGATAACGCGCCTTGGACCTACGGACAAAATCGTTCGTAAAGCTGCGATTGACCGCAATGCGATCGGCGGCCAGGGAGGGCGTCAACTCAGCCACGGCACGCAGGGCCGTGCGCGCCGCATCCGGCGGCATCAATCCATCGGGCGAAATGGACTCGCGGACCTTGGAGAAGGAGGCGAGGTACAAGGCCCGGTCGCCTTGGAAATAAGGATCCGGCACATTTTTGATGAGGTCGCCAGGGCCGGCCGTCTGCAACCACTTGAGGGCATGAACCATCGCATCGGTCATCGCCTGACAGGTTGCCGGGTGTTTCTGTATGAAATCGACCGACGCATAAAGACAACTGGAAGGCAGCAAGCCCCCGAGCAGGTCAACGGTGCCCTTGAGGGTTCGGGTGTCGGCCACGATCTTGACTTCACCCTTTTGCTCGAGCATGGTCATGACCGGGTCAAAATGGCTCAAGGCATCGATCACGCCGGAACGCAGGGCGGCAGCGGCCGAGGAAGAGCGGCCGACCTCGATGAGATTTATCTCTTGCAAGCGCAAGCCCGCACGCGCCAGCATGTGCTTGACCACCAAGACATCGGCTGATCCGCCCTGCGCCAGGCCAATACGCTTGCCCCTGAGGTCGTTCAAGTTCTGGAAATGCGGCAAATTGCGGGTGGAAATGCCAAAGGCCACCTGCGGAGTGCGAGTTTGCACCAGAAAAGATTGGTGAAACAGCCCTCGTCCCTGCAAGCTCAAGGTCTGCTCGTACGGCCCCCCGCAAACATCAAACCCGCCATCGAGCATCAACTGCAAAGCGCGAGAGGGCGAACCAGCGTCAGTGATTTCGAGTGTTAAGCCCTCTTGCCGAAAAAAACCAAGCTGATCGGCCAGGGTCAGGGGCAGGTGCTGGAAGCCGCTCTTGTCTCCCACCACCAGTTGCACGCGGCTCTTTTCAAGCCGCGCGGCGGCTCCCACCCCCGGAGCAGACAGGGCTGTGGCGGCTAGGGCGGCGACCGTCAAGAGCGCACGGCGCCTGGGCAGACCATCGCGAATCACGGCATCTAGGAAAGAGCAGAAGTCCTGATGCCAAGGATAGGCAGTGCTTGCCAAAACCGCATCGGGATGATCCCCTGCGGGTTTTACCTGATCCTCCAAAAGATGGCTGAAGGGTCCAGACCCAAAACCTCTCAGCGAAAGCCGAGAAAAAGGATCGCCACATTGACCAAAAAAGCGAACGCCCAGGCCAGGCTGCGCAGAGCAGCCCGGTTGGTCACATAGCAGTAAATATAGGCAACCCGAAAAACAACGAAGGCCAGCGCCAGCAGATCGAGCAGCAGCGGCGAAGCCTGGAGATGCTGGGCGGCAAGAACGGCAGCGAAGAAAAAGGGCAAGGCCTCGAAACTGTTCGACTGGGCGTTGTTGGCGCGGGCCCGCCAATCGCCCTGCCGAGCCAGCCAGGCACGCGGGTCGCGGTTGTCATAGCCCCCCTCTCGCGGCGAGATCGTCATCATGCCGGACTTGGCAATGCCAGCGCAGACGATGGGCAAGAGGGCCGCCACCAGGATGCACCAGTGGGCCAAGGTGAAGACAGGCAGTTCCATAAGAGCGTTACCGATGAGTCTTTAACGCCGATCAACCAGCGCGTGCGCGATAGTACCCAAATCCACATACTCAAGCTCGCTGCCCGCTGGAACGCCCCGGGCCAGTCGGGTCACCTTCAGGCCAAGACCTTTGAGCCCCTGGGCAATCACATGCGCCGTCGCCTCCCCCTCGGCGGTGAAATTGGTGGCCAGGATGACCTCCTGAACCGAGGGATCAGCCGTTCGAGCGTCCTGCGCGTCGCGGGGGGCCAGTCGATCAAAAAGCCGATCCAGTCCGATATCCTGGGGGCCGACCCCATCAAGCGGACTGATTTTGCCCATCAACACGAAGTACAAGCCTTGATAGGCCTGCGTACTCTCCATCGCCGCAAGGTCTGCCGGCGTCTCGACCACACACAACCTGCTGCGATCGCGGCGCCCATCGCGGCAGATGGCACAAACCTCATCTTCGGTCAGCGTATTGCAGACTTTGCAATGACGGACCTGCTCGACCGCCTGTTGCAGGGCCGAGGCAAGCTTGAGCGCACCGGGTCGGTCGTGCTGCAGGAGTTGGAAGGCCATCCGCGCTGCCGATTTCTGCCCGACCCCGGGCAGCCGCCCCAGGGCCTGCAGCAGCGTCTGTAACGCCCGTCCCTCAGCCATGGTGGGCGAGGTGGCAAGAGCGCGTCACTTTGGGCCCGCGTTCAGAAAGGAAACTTCATGCCGCCCGGCAAACCCGGCATGCCCGAGGTGAGCTTGCCCATCTTCTCCTGGCTGGTGTCTTCGGCCCTGCGCCAGGCGGCGTTAAAGGCCGCCGCTAGCAAATCCTCGAGCATGTCCTTGTCCTCACCGAGCAAACTCGGATCGATCTGAACCCGCCGAACCTCGTGCTTGCATGTCATGGTGACCTTGACCAGACCCGCGCCGGCCTCGCCGGTGACCTCGAGCAGACCCAACTCATCCTGCGCCTTCTTCAGGTTGTCCTGCATGGCCTGAGCCTGCTTCATCAGCCCCGCCAGTTGTCCCTTGTTGAACATGTCAAATCCTCGGTGAAAACAGCCCGGACAAACGGCCGGGCACGAACGCAATCATACGGTGCCACCGGCTTGCGATGACCAGGGTTTGATGCTGCCCGGCACGATGCGAGCGCCCCATTGCCCGATCATCTGGCGAACGAAGGGGTCAGCCTCAATGATCGCCTCGGCCTGGCGCTGACGCGCCGCCTGTGCAGACGCACGCCGAAGGGCTTCGGTGTCACTGACTGGCCCGAGCTCGAAGGACAGGCGCTCGGGTGCCGGATCAAGCCAGCGGCGCAAAGCTTGGAGCAAGGCATCTCGGGCCGCCTCGTGCAACAGCGCCTGCTGCTCAACCCGCAAGACCCAGGTCGCACCCTCGGCACGCAACCACTGCGCATGCAGAGCCAACTCGCGCGCCAAACCGGTCAGCGCCTCATCGCTCACCAACTTGCTGACGCACTCAAGCCAATCGGGTTCGGCCCCCGGCGGGTGTGCCCGGGCGGGCTGCGTGTTCTTCGGAGCGGCGAGTTCGACTGTCCGGGCCGTTAGGGGCCCGGCCTCAAACTTTTTTTCGGCTGCGACGGCACCCCCCTGCGCCACCGATTTAAAGGGCAGCAAGCGCAGCAGCACCATGGTCAACGCCGCATACTCATCGGGCGCCAGGGCCAACTCGGCCCGGCCATGCAGACACAAGCTGTAGAGCAAATGCGTCTCATCGGGCGGCAGGGCCAGGGCCGCAAGCTCATGCGAGTCGGGCGAGCTCGTCGGCGCTCCCACCTGCAGCACGGCCATGCGCTGCAGAACGACGGTCATCTCCTCGAGCGTCGCGTCGGCGCTGAGCCCCTGCCGCCTGAGTCCTTCGCAAAGCTCGACCACGCGCCGACCATCGCCCTGGGCCAAAGCCTCGATCAACTGGTGGACATGACTGTGGTCAACGGCTCCGAGCATCTGGCGGACCCCCGCCTCAAGCAAACGCCCGCCGGCAAATGCGATGGCCTGGTCCGTCAGGGACAAGGCGTCGCGCATCGAGCCACGGGCAGCGCGGGCGAGCAGATTCAAGGCCCCGACTTCAAGCTCAATGCCCTCTTGGCCCAACACCAGGGCCAGATGCTCAGCGATCGTCTCGGGCGCCATCGGACGCAAATTGAACTGCAGGCAACGCGATAGCACCGTGGCCGGCACCTTCTGTGGGTCGGTCGTGGCCAGGACAAACTTGAGGTACTCCGGCGGCTCCTCCAAAGTCTTGAGCATGGCATTGAAGGCGGTGTTGGAGAGCATGTGCACCTCATCGATCATGAAGACCTTGAAGCGCCCTGCCACCGGCTTGTAAACCGCCTGTTCCAGCAGTTGTCCGATTTCATCAACCCCCCGGTTGGAGGCGGCATCGAGCTCGGTGTAATCGACAAACCGCCCCGCATCAATATCCAGACAAGCCGGGCAACGCCCGCAAGGCTCGGCTGTGATACCGCCCTGCCCGTCTGGTCCCATGCAGTTGAGCGATTTGGCCAAGATGCGCGAGACCGTGGTCTTCCCCACCCCCCGGGTGCCTGTAAACAGGTACGCGTGATGCAGGCGCTGAGTTTGCAGGGCATTGACCAGGGCCTGCACGACATGCGTCTGCCCCACCATCTGTGAAAAGCGACCCGGACGGTACTTGCGAGCTAGCACGAGATAAGACATCGGCGCATTCTAAGGCGGCGCCCTGTTGCAGCCCCTCACAAAGCAAGGGCTTGAATCGTCCATCGATCCGCCTCGGGACCTACAATGGCGGTGACGGGCCTTCCCGCATGGCTAAGCAGCCAACCGGGTCAGGTGGGGAACCAAGCAGCCCTAACTGTGGCGTCAGTGCCGGGGTCAGGCTCGTCAACCCGCTCGCTTTCGGCCCGCTGGCTTTCGGTGCCTCACTCTGTGGGCACTTCGATGAGTCGACCCTGAGGCGTCAAGAAGGCGGCGCGCACCTTTTGGCCGGGATGCAGGGCGCAGACGGCGCGGGCATAGGCGCGCAACTGATCGAGCATGTGTATCTGGGGCGCCCAGCAGGATTTGTGGTCGAGCACCCACCAGGTTCCGTCGCGGTCTTGGACCAGCCGGTCCAGGCGCTGCAAGCGTCCCTCGTGCACCAATTCAAGCTCATTGCCCTGCCAGAGCAGGCGGTCTTTCTGCCAGACCCAAGCGCCCTCGCCCTGAAGAATCGATCGCGCTGCCTCGGCCGCACGCAGAGTCTGCTCGGCGTCAAGTGCAAATTCGCCGGCGACCCGACCCAGTGCTTGCGCCTCGACCGTGCCCCATTCGAGCAGCCGATGCATGGCCAGGCCGATGCGGGCGGACTCCGTCAGGGTCTGATCCTGCGCGGCTGGCTCAGACAAGGCTGGCCAGCCAGCGGGGCGCTCGGGCAGAACCGGCAGTTGCACCTTCACCTGCCCCGACGAAGTCTGCGCGCCGTTTTGCAGCGCCTCGGCTACTGTTTGCTCCTGGACATACGGCGCCAAGCGCCTCCAGGGGGAACCGGCGCTGTCGCGTCCGCTCTCGCAAGACGACAGGGCCAGCGTGCGCTTGGCCCGGGTCGCCGCCACATAAAGCAAATTGATCTCTTCCCTGTCCTGGGCACGCCGCTCCCGCGCCAACACATCGCGACAACAAGCCGGCGGGCGAGACTCACTCTGGAGAAAAACCAGCCGGGTCGGCTCGGCCCCGGGCCAATCGACCAACACGCCCATGGTGTCGGCCCTGCGCCGACCCGCATCGCTGTTGAGAATCAGCACCGTATCGGCCTCCAGCCCCTTGGCCCCATGCACCGTCAGCAGACGCACCGCATCGGCCCGATTGGTTTTTGGAGCCTTCAGGCCTCCGGCCTTGAGCGCGCGAACCAAGCCGTAAGCGCTGAGATAGCGCCCCCCCTCCAGGGTCAGGGACTGCATCATCAGGGCCTGCAGACGCACCTGGACCGCCTCACGCTGCAAGGGCGGCGCTGCAGCGGCATAGCGGGCCATGACATCGCCGTCCTCAAACAGGGCTTGCAGGGCGTCGTGCGGCGGCAACTGGGCCAGCCAGCGCTGCCAGCGACTCAAGCAAAGACCTGCCGAAAGCAGGTCAGCCGCCCAGGGCTGCGCCCGCAGGGCCAGGCTGTCTTGGCCCTGCTGCAGCACAGCAAGCCAGGGTAGCGCCAGCTCAGCCGCGCATTGGGCCAAGACAATCAGGGCGTTGCTGTCCAGACCAAACAAGGGCGAGCGCAGCACCCGCGCCAGCGAAAGATCATGGCGGGGCGAAACCAAGACATCGAGCAAAGCCACCAGATCCTGGATTTCGCAAAACTCGATGAGCTCCATCGACTCATCAATATCCGCCGGTACGCCGTGGCCGAGCAAAGCTGCCTGCATCGGTAATAAGCGGTCGCGCTTGCGCGAAAGCACCATCACATCGCCCGGGCCCAGGCTGCGACGCTCGAGCTGGCCCGCAACCCAGGCTGCTGCCTGACGCACTTCGATATCGATTTGTTTTTCCTCGGGCCACCAACGCGACTGTTTGAGGCTATCGCGCCAGGACAGCTCTTCGGATGCACCGGCCCGTTTGCCGACGATAGATATCTGCGGCAGCGCCACCACTTGGCCTTCATGCTGCGACTCGGTGGTGTGGGTTCGGTAGTCATCGAACTCATTTGCAAGCACCGCACTGTGCATGACCGCATTGACAACCTGCACCACCTGCCCGGCGTTGCGGCGGGTGTGGTCGCAGCTGAGCAAGTCACCGCCGAGGGATGCCCTGACAAAATCACGCGCCTCGAACCAGACCCGCGGCTCGGCACGCCGGAAACGATAAATGCTCTGCTTGGGATCACCCACGAAAAAAACCCGTATCGCGCGAGACGCTCCGGCATAACTGGCCAGCCAGGCGTGCATCGCCTGCCACTGCATCGGATTGGTGTCCTGAAATTCATCGACCAGCAGATGCTTGACTTGCGCATCAAGCCGCTCCTGCATCCATCCGGCAAGCGATTCATCCGATAGCAATTCCAACGCGGCCCGCTCGAGGTCTTGCATATCAACCCAGCCCCGCTCCTGCTTGAGCGCGCGAAATTGAGCGATCATCAAACGGCTCAGTCGAGTCATGCGCTGCTGATAAGCCCAGGCCTGGTCCTGACTCTGTACCTCCGACAACTCCAGGGCCAGGGTGCCGGCTTGACGCACAAGCTCCACCGACTGCGAGCGACCAAACTTTCTCGGCGAGCGTCGACCCGAGGCATCGGTGACCAAGAGCGCCGCGAGTACACCGTCGAGGTCACCTGTCTCCAGGGCAAGCTTCAAGTGCTGACCCTTGGCTGCAAAACTCGGCGCCGACAACTTGCACAGGAAATCGGCAGCTTGCCGCAACAAGGCTGCCTCAGGCGCACTGCCAAGCACCGCCCGCAAATCCGACATCTGAGCAAACCGGGGAAACTGCTCCTGAAAGCGCTTGACCGAGGAAACAACCCGGCCATGGGCGTCAGCCCATTCAAACTCGGTGCGACGCTCCAGCGCCGTCTCCAGCGCCTTGGCGACCTGGTGCCTGCCGTGGTCCCGCACCAGAGCCTCAAAATCGGCCTGGCTCTGCGGCTGCTCGGAGACGGCGCGCAAAAATCGCGGCCAAACCTGTCGGATGGCTGCACCGTCATCCTCAAGCAATTCATAGGGGACTGGCAGTTGCAGGCGCTGCAGCACCGATACAGGCGCAGCCTGCAGCAGGCTCGCAAACCAGCCATGAAAAGTTCTAAACTCAACCGACTGCCCGCTGGCGAGCATAGAGGCGTAGAGCTGCTGCAGTCGTTGGCACAAGCGCTGGGCACGCTGCGGCTGGTCAAGTCCCTGCACCCCACGGTCGGCCAAGGCCTTGAGCAAAGTGACTTCATCGGCGCGGGCGTAGTCCTGCAGCCATTCCTGCAAGCGCTGTCGCATCTCGCCGGCAACCTTGCGGGTAAAGGTGATAGCCAGAATCTCCTGCGCTTGGCAAGAATCGCCCTCCTCGTCGGCCAACAAAGCCCGCAGAATGCGCGAAATCAGCATCCAGGTCTTTCCCGCCCCAGCGCAGGCTTCGACCGCGATGCTGCGCCGGGGGTCGCAGGCGGCAGCATAAAACGCCGCTGCCTCGACCTCTTGGCCGTTGATCCTGAAAGCCGCTCGTTCGCTCACGATGGCGCGGCCTCGCTCAGAAAGTCGCGCCGGCACAGGCCACGGGCCTGACAGTGCGTACAGGATGCCCCTTGACCAAGAGCCAACAGGGGCTCTCCGGCATGCAGGCGCTCGAGGTCGTGACGCACGCCTTCGAGCAGCAAGTCACGCAGTGCCTGAATCTGCGGCTGGGGTTCGGAGTCCGTCTCGCCCCGATCGCTGAGGGCCAAGTACATCGCATGAAGCAGGTCCTCCTCACGCAGCGCCGCGTAGAACGCCAACTGGGTGTCTTCGGTGCTCATCCGGGTTCTGGCACGCACCTTCTCTTTTCGCTCGGTCTTGTAATCAATCAGCAAAATCTGGCCTTGAGCGTCGCGATCGATACGGTCGATTTTGCCCACCAGCAAACACGGGCCGAGCGGCTTTTCGTGCCAGGACTCGGCCAGCTCAAAGCGATAACCTGCTTGTTCGTGCTGCTCCAGCCACTGCAGATAGGCATCGCGCAACAAGGGCCAGGCCGCACGGTGCGGCAAGAATGCAATCGGATCAATGCCGGCGCGGTCCATGGCTTGCTGCGCGGCCCGATCGAGCAGAGCGCCGCGGCCGGCGCGATCGACAGGATCAGCCCGGTCAGCCAGCGCTTCATGGAAGTAGCGCAGGGCTTCATGCACCCACCGGCCCAGATCGCGCGCATCGACAGCGCCGTCGAGTTCCTCGGCCTGGCTCAAGCCAAGTTGTCGCAAGGCAAAGAATCGATACGGACAGGCGCGCAGGTCTTCATACGCCGAAGCCGAAAGCCGCCTGACCGGCAGGCTCTGCCCCTGGGCCTGGGCCAGCGGTACCGGCTGGGCTTGCAAGCAACGCTCCCCTCGCGGGTCACTGCCCTGGGCGCCACCGGCCTTCAGCCTGAGCTCCTGCACGAAGAGCGCAGGCATCAAGGCCTGACCGTCGTGGGCAGTGCGCCAAAGGATGTCCACCCCCGGGTGATTCAACAAGTGCTCGCAGATGCGGCGTGTCTCCAGTGCGGCCTCCTGCCGGCCCGCGAGCCCCAGCAGCTTGCGTTGCCGCTCGCTCCAGGGTCCCGGCAACTTCGGTCGCGCGGGCAGATTCAGCTCATCAGCGCCGGGGAGAACGACTGCCGCAGGCCCGCGGCCGATCAGCTGTCCGATCGGGATCACCAGGACCTGAACCTGATCCGGATGGCGCGGCACAAAAACAGCCGACTCCAGGCAGCCTCTGACCCATTCCAAAAAGTCGTCCTGCGACAACATCTCGGCACTTGCGAAAACCGGCGGGTCCCGCTCGTCGCTGAGCCACAGGGCCTTGACAACCGCCTCGCCAGCTGCGTCGTCGACCAAGGTCTGCCACAGCCCGAGTTCCTGCAAGCTGTTGCGCAGCTCGAGCAGCCAACGAATCAGCGACCGCGGCCTACGCAGACGATCCAAGACGGGTTCAAACTGGGCACGCAAGCTTTGCGCCGCCGGATGCGCCGAGCGCACCTCCTTCCACCATCGCAAGCGGGAGCGACGCAGCTGGGCCTCAGCCTCATCAATCGACACGGCCTGGCCCGCGGGCAAGTGCTTGAGCCAAGTCAACATCTCATCGCAACTGACAGCCGGCCAAGCAGCCCGCAAAAAGGCCATCACAGCCGCGGCCGCGCGGGTGGTCGACAGCGTCCAGCCGGTCTCGTCCCGCACCGCGATCTGGCGAGTGGCCAGAAGCGCACTGATACGCCGTGTCAGCAGGCGGTCCTGGGCGATAAGGGCAACCGGCTCGCGACCGTTTCGCAAGTGGGCCAGCACGCTGGCTGCAGCGCGCTGCGCCTCTTCCTCAAAGCTGGCGCAAGCCTGCAGCACGGGCGGCGCCAGCTGCGTGCGTGGCTCAGCGGGATCGACCAGGGGCAGGCTGCGCCCGCGCTCACCGAGACGCCTGAGCAGGCTCTGCGCCAGCGGGTCGGACTGCCAACCCTCGATCACCAACATCAGATCCGGGGGCTCCTCAAACAACACATCGCTGGTGAACGACGAGGCTGCGACCCAGGCCAAGGCCATCTGTGCAATCGTCGCCTCGAGTCGCAGTTCAGGCAGATCTAGGCCCTCAGTCAGGCGAGCGGACAGGGCCTTGGCCCAGGCCAGACGGGCAGCGGGCTCGACAGCGGCGGCCAAGCGCGACAGCGACTGGGCAGCCTCGAGCAGGCGCGGCCCCAGTTGCGAGCGTTGCGAGGCCAAGCCGCCCTCGCCCAGCCACCGCCATGCGGTCAGCAGGTCGGGGCCCGGCTGGCCGGTGAAGTCATCCATCCCGAAACGATGACCGCCACGGGCAGCCCACAGGCTCAGCGACCAGGTCTGCGTGGTCTCGATCCGGGGCAGAAAACTGGCACCGTTGCGGGTACGCTGCACCCAGGCGCGCCGGGCCGGCGCAATCAGCTGCGCGTAGGGCACGAGCACCACGCAACGCGAAGGGTGACAGCCCCGCTCTTGCATCCAACGATCCGTCTCGTCAGCCAGCCAGAGCCAGCGACGATCGCTCATCTGCATTTGGGGTTCGATATCGCACAGCATGAGGCGTAGTTTTCAGGGCGGGGCTTGACTGCGGCCAGGCCGATCAGAGGACTCGCCTCACGCGATGAGGCGGTTTCTGCCACAATTTCTCCAGATTATCCAAAACACTGCGCGCGCACGAAAGGAAGTTTTCCATGGCTAGCGACCTGATCAAACACATCACCGATGACACCTTTGAGAGCGAAGTACTCAAATCGAGTCGTCCGGTGCTGGTCGATTATTGGGCTGAATGGTGTGGCCCATGCCGCATGATTGCCCCCATCCTTGACGAGGTGGCGCAAGGCTACAACGGCCGGCTGCAAGTGGCCAAGATGAATGTTGATGAAAACCAGAAAGTGCCGGCTGAATTTGGTATCCGCGGCATTCCGACGCTGATGCTGTTCAAGGAAGGCCGGGTGGCCGCCACCAAGGTTGGCGCCCTGAGCAAGGCCCAGTTGACCGAATTCCTCGACCAACAGTTGGCCTGATCCAGCCTCGGCCCGGGGCGCCTGCCGGGGCGCGGGCCGGGGTCCTTTTCTCTGTCATAATCCTGCGCAAGGGACCGGCCGCCCGAGCCAGGCACCTTCGGAGGCGGGAATCCAGCGATTCCCAAGTTAAGCCCCAACTCTCCCCCCCTTGTTCGGCAGTCCTCGCAAGCCGAGTCTGCCCCTACGCAGGATCATCCATGCATTTGAAGGAACTCAAGGCACTGCATGTGTCTGAAGTGCTCAAGCAGGCTGAGGCCCTTGAGATCGAAAATGTTGGCCGCATGCGCAAGCAGGAGCTGATGTTTGCCATTATTAAAAAGCGCGCCAAGACGGGCGAAACCATCGTGGCCGATGGCGTGCTCGAGGTACTGCCCGACGGCTTCGGCTTTTTACGCGACCCGGACTCGAGCTACACCGCCTCGACCGACGACATCTACATCAGCCCCAGCCAGATCCGCCGCTTCAATCTGCACACCGGCGACATGATCGAAGGCGAAGTGCGCACGCCAAAAGACGGCGAGCGCTACTTTGCGCTGAACAAGCTCGACAGGATCAACGACCGCGCGCCCGAACAGAACAAGCACAAGGTGATGTTCGAGAACCTCACGCCCTTGTTCCCGCGCGAGCAGTTCAAGCTCGAGCGGGAGATCAAGGCCGAGGAAAACCTCACCAGCCGCATCATCGACATCATCGCCCCCATCGGCAAGGGACAGCGCGCCCTGCTGGTCGCGCCGCCCAAATCCGGCAAAACTGTGATGATGCAAAACATAGCCCACGCCATCACTGCCAACTACCCCGAAGTCAAAATGATGGTCTTGCTGGTCGACGAGCGGCCAGAGGAGGTCACCGAGATGCAGCGCAGCGTGCGCGCGGAGGTCATTTCTTCGACCTTCGACGAGCCGGCTGCCCGCCATGTGCATGTGGCCGAAATGGTGATCGAGCGGGCCAAGCGACTGGTCGAGCTCGGTAACGATGTGGTCATTCTGCTCGATTCCATCACCCGATTGGCCCGCGCCTACAACAATGTGCTGCCCTCCTCAGGCAAGGTGCTGACCGGAGGTGTGGATGCCAACGCGCTGCAGCGACCCAAGCGCTTCTTCGGTGCGGCCCGCAAGATCGAGGAGGGCGGAAGCCTGACCATCATCGGCACCGCGCTGGTGGACACAGGCAGCCGTATGGACGAGGTCATCTTTGAAGAGTTCAAGGGCACCGGCAACTGCGAGATTCACCTGGACCGGCGTCTGTATGAGAAGCGCGTGTTTCCGGCCATCAACCTCAACCGCAGCGGCACCCGCAAGGAAGAACTGTTGCTGGCCCCGGAGATCCTGCAAAAGTCGCGCATCCTGCGCCAGTTCATGTACAACATGGACGAGATCGAGTCCATGGAGCTGATGCTCAAGAACATGAAGGCCACCAAGAACAACCATGAGTTCTTCGACCTGATGCGGCGAGGCGGCTGACGCCGCTGCGCCCAAACCGATTCAAACCTGTCATAATGGCGGGTTTTCTGCGGAAAGTGCCAGGGTAAGGGCCCGGGTGGCTGCCGCGACTCAAAGGAAAGATCATGAAAGAAGGCATACACCCCAATTACCGCGACGTCTGTTTCCTGGACATGTCGAACAACTTCAAGTTCGTCACCCGCTCCTGCGTGAATGCGAAGGAAACCATCAAGATGGACGACGGCCGCGAACTGCCCTTGTTCAAACTCGACACCTCCAGTGAATCACATCCCTTCTACACCGGCACTCAAAAGTCGGTGGACAACATGGGGGGCCGGGTCGAGAAGTTCCGCAACCGCTTCGGCAAGAGCAGCACCGACAAATAGGTTCGGCCCTTAGCCCAAACTAGCAGCCTGTTGACAGGCTGCTTTTTTTTGTGGCCCGCAAAAACCCCGTGGCCGACGCGCAGCCGGTGGCGGGGCGGCACAATCGGTGCTCCCTGCCTGGACACTGCCTTGAACCAGCCCTCCCCCGCCCTCGTTGCCCAAGCCGCCGTCAGGCGACTGCCGCGCTGGGCTCTGGCCCTGTTTTGCAGTGCCTATATTCTGGCCGGCTTCTTAGGCCGTGACCCCTGGAAAAGCGCAGACATCACGGCCTTCGGCACGATGCTGCAACTGGCCCTGGGCGAGGTCAGCTGGTTGGCCCCCCAGGGGCCGGCCGACCACGGCGGCTACGACAGCCTCCTGCCCTTCTGGCTGGGGGCGGCGGCCATACAGGGCCTGCCCTTCCTGGACTCCGCTTTCGCTTCACGCCTGCCCTTCATGGCCCTGCTGGCTCTGGCGATGGCCTCCACCTGGTACGCGGTCTATCACCTGGCCCGCAGCCCGCAAGCCCAGCCGGTGGCTTTTGCCTTCGGTGGCGAGGCTGACCCGCGCGGCTATGCCCGGGCAATCGCCGACGCGGGCCTCTTGGCGCTGCTGGCTTGCCTGGGCCTGGCACAGCTGTCCCACGAAACCACGCCGGCCCTGGCCCAGCTCGGTTTCAGCGCCCTGCTGCTCTACGGCCTGGCCAGTCCCCCGCGCCTGGCTCGGATACTGGTGACAGCCCTCGGGTTGATCGGACTGGCGCTAAGCGGCGCGCCCACCGTGGCCCTGCTCCTGGGTCTGGGCGCCTGCCTCATCGAACTGATGCACCGCGCCGAATCACAGACTGCGCCAGGGATCGCTTCACGCTGGCCGCTGATTTTGCTGGCGCTGACCCTCGGCAGCGTGGGTCTGGCGTGGCTCCTGGGACTATGGCACTGGCGCATCGACCTCGAACCCTGGGGTCAAGCAGCCCGGGATAAATCGCTTTTCTCTCTGGTTCGCCTCTTCGTGTGGTTCATGTGGCCGGCCTGGCCTCTGGCTCTTTGGACCTTGTGGCAGTGGCGCAGACAACTGAGCAGCCGCCATGTGGCCATTCCCCTGTGGTTTCTGTTGGTCGTCATCACCTCGACGCTCCTGACCACGGCCTCTGACCGCGGGCTATTGCTATCTCTTCCTGCCCTGGCAGCCCTGGCGGCCTTTTCCCTGCCGACACTCAGGCGCAGCGTCTCTGCCCTGATCGACTGGTTCACGCTGATCTTCTTCTCGATCTGCGGGGCCACCATCTGGGTCATCTGGATCGCGATACAAACCGGTGTACCTCGCAAGCCGGCGGCCAATGTGGCCAAACTCGCCCCAGGCTTCGAGCCGAGCTTCTCCGCAGTGGCACTCATCGTGGCCCTGATCGCGTCGCTGGGCTGGGCTTTCCTGGTGAAATGGCGGGCCGGTCGACATCGCAGCGCCCTCTGGAAATCACTGGCGCTGCCAGCGGGCGGGGCGACACTTTGCCTGGTTTTGCTCATGAGCTTGTGGCTGCCACTGCTGGACTACGGCCGAGGCTATGCACCCATGGTGCGACAGGTACTCGAGCGCATCGACCGCGGGGCTTGTGTACAAACGCTGGGGCTGTCGACCGCCCACCAGACCGCCCTGCGCTACCACGGGGAACTGCAACTGAAAACCGCGGGGGCGGACTGCCCAACCCTGCTGGTCGATCGACAGGCCCAGGAACGCTTTCGCCGTGAATTCGACGACGGGGTCTGGACGCAGGTGGGCACAGCCAGGCGGCCGACCGAGAAAATTGACGACCTGCTGATCTACCGGCGCACCGCGGCCACTGAGTCTGGCGCACCGACCCGTGAGTGAACTCAGGATCCTGGTTAAGCACGCCGGCACCGTCTTGATCGGCCAGTTGGCCATCATGGCCTTTGGCGTGGCCGATACCGTCATTGCCGGTCGCCATAGCGTCGAAGCACTGGCGGCCTTATCGGTGGGATCGGCGATTTACATCAGCGTGTATGTCGCCCTGATCGGTATTGTGCAGGCGCTGCTTCCGATCTGGGCCGAGATGCGGGGGGCCCACCAGGACATCGAGCTCGGCCGCTCCGTACGGCAAGCCCTGTACCTGTGCGCAGGGGTCGGGGTGTTTGGCACTGCGGTGCTGTGGATGCCCGGGCCCTTGCTGCGCTGGGCCCAGGTACCCCCCTCCATGCTCGCCGATGTCGATAGCTATCTGCGTATCCTCGCGGTGGCCTTCGTGCCCAGTCTGCTGTTTCGACTCTACAGCACGCTCAACCAGTCGCTGGGCCGGCCCACGCTGGTGACCTGGCTGCAAATCGCGGCACTGGCCGTGAAAATCCCGCTGTCCATCTGGCTGGTCGGCGGTGGAGCCGGCGTGCCCGCCATGGGCGCCGCCGGTTGCGCCTGGGCCACCCTGGTGGTCAACTACCTGCTCCTGTTTTTAGCTTTGCATTTGCTGCGCACCCAGGACCTGTACAAGCCCTACCGGCTGTGGTCGAGGATGGAGCGGCCCGACGGCGCTCAACTGCGCGAATTTCTTCGCCTGGGCCTGCCGGGCGGCCTGGCCTATCTGGTGGAGGTGACCTCCTTCACGCTGATGGCGGTGTTCATTGCACGGCAAGGCGTGGTGGCTGCCGGCAGCCACCAGATCGCCGCCAGCATGACTGCCATGCTGTACATGGTGCCCCTGTCGCTGGCGCTGGCAGCCAGTTCCCGCGTGTCGTTCTGGATCGGCCGCGGTGACCCGGCACAAGCCCGGCGTCTGGCCCTAATGGGCTTGGGGCTGGGCCTGGCTTGCGTACTGCTGACCACGGGCACAGTGGCCGTGCTCCATCGCGAGATTGCCGGCCTGTACTCGAACCACGCCGCGGTGGTCAGCCAGGCTGCAGCGCTGCTCCTCTGGGTTTGTGCCTACCATCTGGCCGACGCAACCCAGGCGGTTTGCATCTTTCTGCTGCGTTGCTACCGAATCACGCTGCGACCGCTGATCATCTATGGCTTTATGCTCTGGGGGGTGGGTCTGGCCGGCGGCTATGTACTGGCCTACGAAGGCCTGACCTGGGGTCCGTGGTCCCTAGCAGCCCAGCATTCGCCCGCCATCTTCTGGATCGTTGCGACGGCCGCGCTCGCGGTGGTGGCCGCCAGCTTTGTGCTGATGCTGCTGCGCGCCATGCGCCTGAGCCTGGCGGGCGGACATCACGCCGCCTTGAGTTGGTCCTCGGGCAGACCACTGCGCACCCGCGCAGCCGGCACGAGGATGGCAAAGCGTGAACCCTGACCGACCTCGCTCTGGATGTTGAGCACAGCGCCATGACGCTGCAGCACATGCTTGACGATAGCCAACCCCAGACCCGTGCCTCCGGTCTCGCGTGAGCGGCTCCGGTCGACGCGGTAGAAACGCTCAGTCAGGCGGGGCAAATGCTCGGCCGATATACCCGGGCCGGTATCACTGACAGAAAACTCGCCCCGCCCGTCCTCCAGCAGCCGCCAACTGACCTCGATCCGGCCCGAGGCGGGCGTGTAGCGGACCGCGTTGCTGACCAAATTGGAAAAGGCACTCTGCAACTCCGAGGCAATGCCGCAGAGCTGACTGGCTTGATCCTGTTCGAACTTCATGGTGTGCTCGATACGCCCCATGTAAGACGACAGAGCCCGCGCGTCAAGCTCACACTGGGCCATCAGAACCCGCACATCCACCCAGTCGCTCATGCCCGGCAGCGGGCTGCCCTCCAGGCGCGACAAGGTCAGCAAATCGCTGACCAGCGTCTGCATGCGCTCCGATTGCACGGACATCAAGTCAAGGTAACGCCGAGTCTCCTGCGGCGACAGATCCAGGGTCTGCATGGTCTCGACGAAGCCGGCCAACACCGTCAATGGTGTGCGCATTTCATGCGAGACATTGGCCACAAAATCCCGGCGCATGGCCTCGGCTTGCTCGATCAGGGTCACATCGCGCGACAATAAAAGTCGCCGGCCCTCACCGTAGGGATGCAACTGCAAGGACAGCCTGACCGGCCGCACAGGAGTACTGGCCCGCCCGGCAACAAGAACTTCGGCTGAAAAATCACCCGCGGCGTTGTAAGCGTGGAAAGCCGGGTCACGGATCAGATTGGCCACATATTGTTTGAGATCGCGCGCCGCGTCCAGGCCCAGGTGCTGGGCCGCCGTGGAATTGCACCATTCGATTCGTCCCTCCGGATCGAGCAGGATCACACCGTTGGGCGAGGCCTGAATCGCCGAGAGCATTTCCTGCAGGCGCAGCTGACTGTCCTGGCGGCCGCGCAAATAGAGCTTGAGCAGGCGCGCGAACCGGTCAGCCACCTCGCCGACCATCCCGCCGCGGGGAGGCTCCTGGTGGGCGAGGATATCTGCCATTTCATCCATCTGCGCCAGTTGCAGTCGCCGCAACCAGGCCTGCAGACGAATCAAGCGGGTTGAATCTCGCAAGATCAGCACCACCGCCGCGGCAACAGCGCCCCCCAAGGCTCCGGGCCAGCCTGCCAAAAGCCCGCCCAGCACGGCCAATCCCAGCATCAGCGCCAGCAGGACCAACAGGCGCGCCATCATGACGGAGTCCCCTGGCCGACACTGAGCCTGTAACCCGCACCGCGCACGGTCTCGACCATCGGTCCGGCCTCGCCCAGAGCTTCGCGCAAGCGCTTGATGTGGACATCGACTGTGCGCTCCTCGATGAACACATGGTCTCCCCAGACCTTGTCAAGCAAATTGGCGCGGGAGTGAACCCGATCTGCATGCTTCATCAGGTAATGCAGCAATTTGAATTCAGTCGGACCGGTTTTGAGTTCGCGCCCCCGAAAACTGACCCGGTGGGCTGCCGCATCCAGCGTCAAATCACCCACCTTCACCGAGTCTTGGACCGCCTCCGGAACCCGTCGACGCAAAACCGCCCTGATGCGCGCCAACAGCTCCTGCGTGGAGAATGGCTTGGTCAGGTAATCATCGGCGCCCGAGTCCAGGCCCTGGACTTTGTCGCTCTCCTCGCTGCGCGCCGTGATCATGATGATGGGAACCGCCTTGGAACGCGGATGCTTTCGCCATTGCTTGGCCAAGGCAGCGCCACTCTGGCCGGGCAGCATCCAGTCAAGCAGGATCAAGTCAGGAAGGACGGCATCGACCTCCCGCTGGGCCTGTTCGCCATCAGAAGCCCAAATCGCTTCAAAACCACTGTGGCGCAGGTTCACCGCAATCAACTCGGCGATCGAGGGCTCGTCCTCGACCACCAGAACCCGCGGCAGCTTCCTCATTGAGCAACCGACTCGACCTTGGCCATAGGCGTATGCCGCACATCCTCTCCCTTGACGATGAAGATGATCTGCTCGGCAATGTTTTTGGCATGATCGCCCACTCTTTCAATGGCCTTGGCCAGGAACAGCAGATCCAGACTGGGCGAAATCATGCGCGGATCTCCCATCATGTAGGTGATGAGCTTGCGCAAGAAGCCGTTGTATTCGTTATCCAGCGCATCGTCTTCCTTGAGGATGGCCACCGCCACCGAGGTGTCCAGACGGGCAAACGCATCGAGCGATTTACGCAACTGACCAGCCGCCATTTCGCTGGCCATGCGCAACTCGTAACTGGGCAGGGAGCGCGGTGACCCGCTCTCGATGATGGACAGAACCATGCGCGCCATTCGGGCAATTTCGTCGCCGGCCCGCTCCAAATCGCGCGTGGTGTTGGCAATGGCCATCAGGAAACGCAAGTCGCGCGCGGTCGGTTGGCGGCGGCCGATGGTGGAGATGATTTCATGATCGATGTCCACCTCCATGCGATTGAGCCGGGACTCGTTATCGAGCACCTGCCGAGCCGTCTCCGAGCTCAGATGAATGAGCGAATAGACCGCCTGATGAAGTTGCGACTCGACCAAGCCGCCCATCTCCAGCACATGCGTCGAGATGGAATTGAGCTCAGCATCAAACTGGCTTGAAATGTGTTTGTCACCCATGATGGCCCCTTAAAAATGTGATGCTTACGCATCCATCAACCAAAACGCCCGGTGATGTAGTCCTCGGTCTCGGTGCGCTTGGGTTTGAAGAAAATCTGCTGTGTCTGTCCGTACTCGATCAATTCGCCCAGATACATATAAGCGGTGTAGTCGCTGCAGCGGGCGGCCTGCTGCATATTGTGCGTGACGATGGCGATCGTGTAATCATTCTTCAGTTCGTGCACCAGCTCTTCCACCTTGCCGGTTGAAATAGGATCGAGCGCCGAGGTAGGTTCATCGAGCAGCAGGACCGAAGGCTTGACCGCCACGCTGCGTGCGATACACAAGCGCTGTTGCTGACCGCCCGACAAGCTCATGCCGTTTTGCCCGAGCTTGTCCTTGACCTCGTTCCACAAGGCCGCTTTGCTCAAGGCCCATTCCACCCGGTCGTCCATGTCACTGCGGCTTAAGTTCTCATAGAGCCTGACCCCGAAGGCGATGTTGTCGTAGATGGTCATCGGAAACGGCGTCGGCTTTTGAAACACCATACCGATACGGGCGCGCAGCAAATTGAGGTCCTGACCCGGGTCAAGAATGTCCTGGCCATAGAAATTGATCTGCCCTTCAGCGCGCTGGCCCGGGTAGAGGCTGTACATGCGGTTGAGGGTGCGCAGCAAGGTGGATTTGCCGCAGCCCGAAGGCCCGATAAAGGCCGTCACCTTGCGCTCGACGATGTCGAGCGAGACCTCCTTGAGGCCCTGAAAGTTGCCATAAAAGAAGTTCAGATTTCTAATTTCCAGCGCATTGCGGGAGGCCGCAGGCGCTTGTGCGGCGGTCTCGGCAGGGGCTTCGGGAGCGTCGATCATGGGTGTACCTTTAAAAACTGAGGGCTCAGGACTTGACCTTGTCGCGGAACAAGACCCGGGCGACGATGTTGAGAGCCAGCACGGTCAGCGTAATCAAAAGAGCGCCCGCCCAGGCCAGGCGTATCCAGTTTTCATAGGGGCTCATGGCGAACTGGAAAATCACCACCGGCAAATTGGCCATCGGCTCGCCCATCTTGGTACTGAAAAACTGATTGTTCAGGGCGGTAAACAAAAGCGGGGCGGTTTCACCCGAAATACGCGCCACGGCCAGCAGCAGGCCAGTGATCACCCCGCTGCGGGCCGCGCGCAAGGTGACCAGGGTAGTGACCTTCCAGCGCGGCGCGCCCAGGGCAAAGGCCGCCTCACGCAGACTGCCCGGCACCAGCCGCATCATGTTCTCCGTGGTGCGCATGACCACCGGAATGGCAATCAAGGAAAGCGCCAGGCTGCCGGCATAGCCCGAGAAATTGCCCACGGTGGCGACTGCAATCGCATAGACAAACAGCCCCAGCACGATGGAGGGGGCCGAGAGCATGATGTCAGTGATAAATCGGGTGAACTCGGCCGTTTTGCTGGTGTCACCAAATTCGGTGAGGTAGACGCCCGCAAGGATACCGATGGGGGTGGACACCAGTACCGCCAGACCGACGATCATCATGCTGCCGACCACTGCGTTGCGCAGTCCACCGCCTTCAGACCCCGGAGCGGGGGTGTCACTAAGAAAGATATTCAAGTCCAGGGCGGCCAGGCCATTACCAAACAGGACCACCAATATCCACAGCAGGGCCGCCAGACCAATGACCATGGCCACCATGGACAGAGTCAGGCCAATCTGGTTGGCTCGGCGGCGGCGCGGGTAGAGGGCAGAGGCTTGCAGCATTTTCATGATTGAAACTCCGCTTCTCAGGCGCCTTTGGAACGCTCAGCACGCACGATCATCAGCTTGGCCAGGGCCAGCACGACGAAAGTAATGACAAAGAGCAGGAAGCCCAGAGAAAACAGGGTGTTGAAGTGCAGATCCTGAGCTTCGCCAAACTCATTGGCCAGCACCGAGGCAATCGAAGTGCCCGGCGAAAAAAGGGTAGACGGCATTCGATTGGCATTGCCAATCACAAAAGTCACAGCCATGGTCTCGCCCAGCGCCCGGCCCATGCCCAGCATGACACCGCCGATCACGCCTTTTTGCGTGTAGGGCAACACGACCTTGCGCACCACCTCCCAGGTGGTGCAACCCAAGCCATAGGCCGACTCGCGCAGGATGGCCGGGGTGATCTCGAACACATCGCGCATCACCGCCGCAATAAACGGCAGCACCATGAAGGCCAGAATCACGCCCGCAGCCAGAATACCCAGTCCATTGACCGCCCCGCCGAACATCCAGCCGATCAAGGGCATGCCGCCGAGTACCTTTTGCAAGGGGACTTGCACATAGTCGGCAAAAACCGGCGCGAAGACAAACAGGCCGAACATGCCGTAAATGATGGAAGGCACGGCAGCGAGCAACTCGATGGCAGTGCCCAGGGGCCGGCGCAGCCAGACCGGGCAGGTTTCGGTGAGGAACAGAGCAATGCCGAAGGCCAACGGTACGGCCAGCAGCATGGCAATGCCAGCGCTCATCACGGTGCCGACAATGGCCATGGCCGCACCAAACTCCTCGTTGACGATGTCCCACTCGACATACCAGAGAAAGCGTAGCCCGAATTTCTGAAAGGTCGGCCAGGCATTGATAAAAAGCGAGACGATGATGCCGCCCAGGGCCAGGAGGACCAGCAGCGAAAACGCCTGAGTCAAACGATGAAAGGCCATGTCCTGCCAGCGCTGCCGGCGCGCCACCGCCAACATGTCGGCACTGGGCGCCTGAGCAGAATGTTCGATTGGGGAACTCATTGAAGAAACCTGACTGGACACGCTAAGACCCTCTCATCGTAACCAATACCGGCCGACCGGCGCGGCGGGCTCCCGCCCCACGAAAGAGGAGGGGGAGACTAGGTACGGCTTACTTCAGGTTGATCTGCGACCAGACGCGCTTGCGGATCTGATCGGTCAGCGCATCGGGCAGCGGCACATAGTCCAGCTCGGCAGCCATGCCCTTGCCGTTCTTGAAGGCCCAGTCAAAAAACTTGAGCACTTCACCCGCGGCTTGCTTGTCCGTCGGTTGCTTGTACATCAGGATGAAAGAGGCGGTGACCACGGGATAGGACTTGGCACCGCGCTGGTTGACGATGGACAAACCCATGCCAGGCACGCTAAACCAGTCGGCACCGGCAGCGGCCGCGGCGAAGGTGTCGTCATCGGGCATGATGTACTGGCCGTCGCGATTCTGCAGGGCCATGACCGGAATCTTGTTGCGCTTGGCATAGGCGTATTCCACATAGCCCAGGGCGCCACGGGTGCGGCTGACATTGGCCGCCACCCCCTCATTGCCCTTGCCGCCGACGGAGGTTGGCGCTGGCCATTTGACCGCCGCGCCCTTACCCACCGTGTCCGCCCAGTCCTTGCTCACTTCAGAGAGGTAGTCGGTCCAGTTGAAGGTCGTCCCCGAGCCATCGGCGCGGTGCACCACGGTGATGGCGGTGTCGGGCAGTTTCTTGCCCGGATTGAGGGCAGCCAGCTTGGGGTCGTTCCAGCGGGCGATCTTGCCCATGAACATCTCGGCCAGCACCGGCCCGGTCACCCGCAGCTCGCCGTTGGCAAAGCCTTCCAGGTTGAACACCGGGACCGTGCCGCCAATGATGGCCGGGAACTGCACCATGCCATCCTTGTCAAGATCGGCCCCGGACAGAGGCGCATCAGTGGCCCCAAAGGCGACCGTCTTGGCCCGGATCTGGCGAATCCCGCCCGAGGAACCGATGGACTGGTAGTTCAGGCCAATACCGGTCGTCTTCTTGTAGGCCTCGGCCCACTTGGCATAAATGGGGAAGGGAAAGGTGGCGCCGGCACCCGTGATATCGGCCGCCCAAACCGACAGGGGCGCCGCGGCCAGCAGGGCGGCCAACAGACCAGACTGGAGAAAATGACGTTTGGAGCTCATGGAAAATCCTCGAGTGGGTGAAAAAATGGATAAGGAGAGCTTAAAAGGTAGATATGACAGTCTTGTGACAGACAAAGCCGGGTATGCCGCTGTGGGGCTTTTTGATGCTTGCCTTTCGATTTCTCTCAAGGGGCCCTCCCCGCTGAGCGGAGCTCCAGAGCAAGGACCTCAAGCACGCCTGTCACTGATCCGTCATCCGGCTGTCATATGATCCGCGGCGCAAAATAAAGCCGCCTTGACAAGAGAGCTCCCAAAGCGTCAAAGACCGGCTCACGACAACAGATCGCCACCCATGCAAGACGGAACCCGGCTCGCCGCTGTAGACCTGGGATCAAACAGCTTCCGGCTGGAAATTGGTCAGCTTGACCACGGCCTGATCAGGCGCTCGGACTATCTCAAGGAAACGGTGCGTCTGGGTGCGGGTCTTGATGAAAATCGCCACCTCAGTGTCGAGGCGATGCAGCACGGCTGGGACTGTCTGGCTCGCTTTGCAGAGCGCCTGGCCGGCTTTGGTCGCAGTCAGGTGCGAGCGGTGGCGACGCAAACCCTGCGGGAGGCCCGCAATCGGGCCGTCTTCATCGCTCGCGCCCAAGAAATTTTGGGATTCCCGATCGATGTCATCCCGGGGCGTGAAGAAGCCCGTCTGATTTACATGGGCGTTGCCCATCTGCTGCCCGACAGCGACGAGCGGCGTTTGGTGGTCGATATTGGCGGCCGATCCACCGAGATGATCCTGGGCCAGCGTCTGCAAGCCCAACACATGCAGTCCTGGAGGGTGGGCAGCGTGACCTGGTCGCTGCAGTATTTCGGCGACGGGACGCTCAGCAGCCGGGCCTTTGCGCGCGCCGAGGTGGCGGCCAAAGCCGTCCTTGAGGAAGCCCTGCCCCAATTTGCCCGCCCACAGTGGGACAAGGCCTATGGCTCGTCCGGTACGGTCAATGCAGTGGCCGATGCCTTGCTGGCCTGCGGCTGGGACGACGGCATGATCAGTCGAGCCGCGCTCGACTGGTTACTGGACAAGTTGCTCAAGGCCGGCCATGTGGACCGGCTGCGGCTGGAGGGCCTCAAGGAGGACCGTCGCGCGGTCATTGCCGGCGGACTGGCGGTGCTGCGGGCAATTTTCGACCTGCTGGATCTCTCGCAGATGCAACCGGCCGACGGCGCACTCCGGCACGGGGTGCTCTACGACCTGCTGGACCGGCAGGACCTCAAAACCGACCTGCGCAGCCGCACGGTCGAGCACCTGGTCCGCAAGTTTCGAGTCGATGCCCAGCAAGCGCAGAGGGTGAGCCTGACTGCGCAGGCCCTTCTCACCCAAATGCTCGACGCGATCGACCTACCCCGACTTTGTCGCAAGCTTGACTGGGCATCGCAACTGCATGAAATTGGCAGCCATGTCTCGCACCAGGAGTATCACAAGCATGGGGCCTATATCCTCGATCATGCCGATGCGCCCGGCTTTGCGCTGGACGAACTGCACCGGCTCAGTCAGCTGGTGCTGGGCCACCGCGGCAAATTGCGCAAGATGGAGCCCTGGTTTGAGGATCTGATCTTCATGCGCCAACTGCTGGCCCTGCGCCTGGCCGTGATTGTTTGCCATGCCCACCGCGACCCGGATCTGTCCGGCTTGAGGTTGCGCACCGAAGGCCCGAAGGTGCGACTGGAGGTGCATCCCGACTGGAGCGCTCGTTTTCCCCAATCCATGCACCTGATTGCCGAAGAAGCACAGGCCTGGGAGAAAACCCCCTGGCCGGTGCAACTGGGCCATCGGTAAATGCACAGGGGAGTCCTGTCCGGCCGACGACAAGGGCTACAAAAAGGGTATAAACTATTTATACCGTTTTAAAGGAGACTGTTCCAATGCCCACCGCCACCCGGAAAACCCCGGCCCGTAAGGCCAGCGCCAGTTCCTCCACTGCCCGCAAAAGCACCCAGCCGGCCACTCAGGTTCGCAAAGCACCTTCTCCTGTCAAGGTTGCACCGGGCGGACAAAAACCCAAATCTCCTTGGGCAACGCCTGCCACTGCAGTCAAACCTCCCCGTTCCAAAGCGACCCAGGCAAGCCAGGCCAGCAAACCCAAGAAGCCCAAACTGATCAGGGACAGCTTTACCATTCCCAAGAGCGAATACGAGGCGATTGATGCGCTCAAGCGCCGCGCAGCCGCCCAAGGCCGATCGCCCAAGAAAAGCGAACTGCTGCGCGCCGGCCTGATGGTGTTGGCGGGATTGTCGGACAGTGCCTTCGCGCTGGCCCTGAGCAGCGTGCCGGCCATCAAGACCGGACGACCCAAAGCCTGAGATCGCCGCTACAGAAGGTCGGGCGACTGCACAGCCAGCAGAACCGTTTGCTCCAGCCCTTCGCGCTCGCGCGAGCGCAGCCACCAGACGGCGCCTTTGCGCACCGACAGCTCGGCTTGTGGCAAACCCAGTAAGCGGGCTGCCACCCGGCCCAAGGTGGGCTGATGGCCCACCACCAGGACGGTAGTCTTAGCGACCGGCCATTGGGCCAGTTCCAGCAGATCCTCTGCGCTGCGCTCGGGAGCAAGAGACTCACAGAGCTTGAACTTGCGGCCCAGATTCAAGGCGGTCTGCTCACAACGCAAGGCGGGGCTGACCAGGACCCGGGTGTTGTCGGGCAACTGATGATCCAGCCAAGTGGCCATGCGAGCGGCATGCTTTTGGCCCCGGCCGGTCAGGCTTCGGGCCAGATCATGGTGATAAGCCTGCGACGGATCTGAGCTCGGTACCGGCTCCTGTGCATCGGCATGACGCCACAAGACCAGATCCATGGGCTAAGAGTCCCTGACGCGCTTGACCGCCGTATAGCGTGCCATCAACGCCGATTGGGCGCTGAGCTTGCGCTGGCCGGCGGCGGGCGCCGTCCTGACATAGCTCCCGTCCTGGGTCAGTTGCCAGGCGTCGCGGCTGTCATACAGATAGGCGACCAGACACTCATCCATCAGCCTTTGCCGAATGGCCGCATCGGTGACAGGCCAGGCCAGCTCGATGCGGCCGAACATATTGCGATTCATCCAGTCGGCGCTGGACAGATAGAGCTTGTCGTCCTGACCGTCTGAGAAATAAAAGACGCGCGAATGTTCCAGGAAACGCCCAACGATCGATCGGATGCGTATGTGGTCGGTCAGCCCGGGTAGTTGAGCGGGCAGCATGCAGGCCCCGCGGACAATCAGGTCAATCTGCACACCCTGCTGGCCGGCCTCGATCAGGGCTCGGATCAGGCCCTCGTCGGTCAGCGCATTCATCTTGGCCACAATGCGCGCTGGCTTGCCTGCGGCTGCCGCAGCGCCCGTGGCAGCAATACAGCTGAGCAAAGTCCGATGCAAGCCATGCGGGGCCACCAGCAGACTGCGCAGCGCGGGCATGCGGCTCTGACTGGCCAGGTGGTAGAACACATACTCCACATCCTGGGTGATGGCCGGGTCGGCCGACAGATAGCTCACATCGGTGTAGAGCCGGGCAGTTCACGGGTTGTAATTGCCGGTGGACAGGTGCACATAGCGCTTGATGGATCGGCCCTCGCGGCGCGCCACCAGCAGCATCTTGGCATGGGTCTTCAGGCCGAGTACGCCATAAACCACCTGGGCGCCAATGGACTCGAGCATCTCGGCCCAATTGATATTGGCCTCCTCATCAAAGCGCGCCTTGAGTTCGACCACCACCATCACTTCCTTGCCGCGCCGCACTGCCTCGCGCAGCAAGGCCATGATCTCCGAATCCGCACCCGTCCGGTACACCGTTTGCCGAATGGCCAAAACCTGCGGATCCGCAACCGCCTGACGCAGGAAATCCAGAACGCCATCAAAGCTTTCGAACGGCTGGTGGATACAGATATCGCCCTGCTCAAGCCGATCGAACACACTGCCACCGGCAACCAGCGCCTTGGGGTAACTGGCCTGATAGGTCGGCCAGAGCCAGCGGGGCTCGGCAGCCAGGTCGATGAGCTGGGTCAGGCGATTGAGATTGACCGGTCCGTTGACCCGGTAAAGACACGCTTGCGGCAGCTCGAATTGCTGCACCAGAAAATCCGAGAGGAACTTCGAGCAACCGGAGGACACCTCCAGCCGCACCGCCTCGCCAAACTGCCGATGCTCCAGCCCCGCCCGCAGCGCCATGCGAAGGTCGCTCACATCTTCTTCCTGCACCTGCAGCTCGGAGTTGCGCGTCACCCGGAATTGGGAAAACTCGTGCACCTCACGGCCGGGGAAAAGTTCATGCAGATGGGCCCTGATGACACTGGAGAGCGAGACAAACAATTTCTTCTTGCTGCACAGACGCTCGGGCAGGGCCGAAATACGGGGCAGCACGCGGGGAACCTTGACGATCGCCACCTCGTTATGGCGCCCGAAGGCGTCTTTGTCGCCCAGCCGCACAATGAAGTTGAGCGACTTGCTGGCCACCATCGGAAAAGGGTGCGAGGGATCAAGGCTGACCGGCAGCAGCAGCAGGCGGACCTCTTTGCGGAAGTAGGCTTCTACCCAGTCGCGCTGCTCAGCATTGCGATCACCGTGCGAGACGATTTCGACGCCCTGGCGCCGAAACTGTCGGGCCAGAATGTCGTTGTAAGCGGCGTACTGGCTGTCCACCAAAGCATGCGCAGCCGCTGAAATGGCTTCGAAGGTGGCCAATCCGGCGGCCCCCGAGCGCATGGCACTGACATGGGGCGCCATGCGCACCTCAAAAAACTCATCCAGGTTGGACGAGACGATGCACAAATAGCGCAGCCGCTCGAGTAAGGGCACATCCTCGCGGGAAGCCATGGCCAGGACGCGCTCGTTGAAGGCCAAAATGCTGCGATCCCGATCCAGCAAAGGAATCAGGGCGGCGGGTTTCTCCGCAGCCATGTCCGCCGACCTCGACGCCCGGGCGAATTTCTTGGCTGCGGTCATGATGGGAAACCTTCGCAATTCAAAACTTGGCGTTAGGCTAGCTCTCCGATATGACGACTTCGTGACAAACCCCAGCAGAAGCCTGGGCAAAGTGCCGTCGGTATCGGAAAGGCAGATCCTCGATACGAACCATGAGCGGCAGATCGGCCACATTGAAATCCGGGTCCCAAGCCGGCGGGCCTAACACCTTGGCCCCCAGGCGCAGGTAACCTTTGATCAAGGCCGGCGGCTGGACCTCCAGGCAGTCATCGAATTGCCTCAGGGGCAAGGCCAGGCGCGGCAGCACCTGAAAATCCAGCGGGGCCAGATGGGTCTGCCTGAGTTGTCGCCAGATGCTGGCCGCTGCATGGCCCCCAGCCTGCAGGGGTATGCTGGCGCAGCCGATCATCAGATCGAGTTTGTTGCGCGCCATGAATTGCGCCAGAGCGCCCCAAAGGGCCAGGATCACGCTGCCCTGGCGGTAGTCGGGGTGCACACAGCTGCGGCCGAGCTCGACCATGCGCGAACGCCATTGCCGAAGGCGGGTGAGGTCGAATTCAAGGTCGGTGTAGAAACTGCCCACCCGGGCCGCCTGTACCGGCGTCAGAACCCGGTAAGTGCCCACCACTTGGGCCGAGTCCATATCGGTCACGAGCAGATGCTCGCAATAATCATCGAACAGGTCGATATCGTGGCCGTCCAGGGGTCCGTTGAGGCGTGCGCCCATCTCTCCCGCGAAGACCTGGTAGCGCAATTGCTGCGCACGCCTGATCTCATCCTGGTGCCGAGCCCAGGACACACGCAGCCGGGACTCGGTAGGTATCGCCACCGGTAAGGGCTCATGCGACATCACATGGCCTGAAGGCCAGTGAATCTGAGCTTGCAAGGGCATCGCTGATAGCATGTTCTTCATGCATTCCTTTCAATTTCTGAAGTTTGAAGATAAGCCGGCGTATGGGCTGACCCGAGCGACTCCAGCCAGTCGTAGGCGTTGGCGGAAAAGCGCAGTCCGCCCGGACTGGTGGAGAGATGATCAGCCGTGCGACGGACCATTCGGGCGGCGACCTGCCTGAGGCCTCCAGCGGCCGGGGCCGGGCCGCCCGCGGGCGCTGAGTCGAGAGATAACGGGTTGCCTGTAGAACTCACCATGACTGCCTGAGTAAGCTGCATAGAATCCGCAAAGTTTCGAATTCGGCTGAGACACGAAGATGTCGGTTTGACGACATTTGCATGACAGCCCATCGCGCAGCCTGCCAAGGAAGGGGCTTGCCATGAGGTTCGGGAAGCACAAAGAGCGTGAGCCACTTGCGGCCCCGCTAAGCTTGAACCCGCCGCCCTCCGAGCCCGACCTTGCCCTACGCCACCCGTAACATCCTTTTGCTGGGCTTGGCCCAGTTGCTTGCATGGGGCTCAACCTTCTATCTAGCCGCCCTGCTCGCCCCGGCCATGGCCGCCGAGCTGGGCCTGAGCAGCACACTTGTTTTTGGCTTGTTTTCGGGGGCTCTCATTGTCTCGGCCGCCACCGGGCCGGTGGCCGGCTCAGCCATCGACCGCCTGGGCGGGCGTGGTGTTCTGATGGCCGCCAGCCTGATCTTTACCTGCGGGCTCATGCTGATGGCGCAAGCCGACAGCATGATCTCTCTGGCGGCCGGCTGGATGCTGCTGGGCTTGGGGATGGGCGCCGGGCTGTACGAGGGGGCCTTTGCCACCCTGGTTCAGCTCTATGGTGCGCACTCACGCCGGCCGATCACCGCCATCACCCTGATCGCGGGCCTGGCCAGTACCGTTTGCTGGCCAGTCACCGCCTGGCTGCTAACGACGCTGGGCTGGCGAGAGACTTGCATGGTCTGGGCGGGGGTGCACCTCTTGATCAACATACCACTCTACGCGGGTCTGCGCAGACCCGAAGCGCAGACCAACCCGGCACGGCCCCGAGCCCCGCTGCCTGACCTGCCGCTGGCACCCCCGATGCAAGGCGCTGAGTCGATCATGCCCGGATAGATCGCGCAAGGACCGGCCACGCCGGCGCTTGTCAGGCGTATCACCGTCCTGCTGGCTCTGAGTTTTGCGCTGACCTGGTTCATCAGCACCGCTCTGGCGGCCCATCTACCGCAGTTACTCGAGGCCCAGGGCCTCTCACCGCCTCTGGCGCTGGCGTTTGCCGCTCTGGTGGGCGTGGCGCAGGTGGGCGGGCGCCTACTGGAGTTTGTCTTGCAGCAGCAGATTTCGTCCCTGCAGTCAGCCCGCCTCGCTGCTGCCCTGCATCCCATCGGCACTACCGCCTTCCTGCTGCTGGGCACGCCAGCGGTGTTCACCGTTCTGCACGGGGCGGGCAACGGGATCCTGACGATTGCCAAGGGCACCCTGCCCGTGCAATTTTTCGGTGCCCCTGGCTACGGACTTCGGCAGGGCCTGATCATGGTGCCGGCGCGGTTTGCGCAAGCGTTTGCACCGCTCAGTTTTGGCCTGGCGCTACAGGCCTGGGGGGCACAAGCTCTGTGGCTGTGCGTTTGCCTGGGCCTGGCCTGCCTGGCCGCGCTGATGGCGCTGCCCCGCCCGGGCGCATCGCCCTGAGCTGATCGCCCGCTCAGGCCAAGCTGACCTTCTGGCCTGCGTGCGAACAAACACCCAAAGGCCTCAAGCGGCCATCGACTGCAGCGCCTGCCTGGCCCTCTGATGCACCTGGGCTGGGCTCAGGGCCTTGAGCCGATGATCGCTCCAGACTTGGCGCCAACGCCGGGCGCCGGGCTGGCCGTTGCGCAAGCCCAGTATGTGGCGCGCCACCGCAGCCCAGGCCACACCCCTTGCGGCCTGCTGCTCCATGTAGATCACCATCGCCTCTTCAATGGCATCGATCTCCAACTCGCGCGCCGGATCCCCAAAAAACTCCCCGTCCCAGCTTGCCAGCCAGGCCGGCTGGTGATAGGCCTGCCGTCCAACCATCACGCCGTCCAATTGCTGCAAGTGGGCATGGATCTGCACCTCATCCGACACGCCGCCATTGAGCACCACGGTAAGTGCAGGAAAATCACGCTTGAGGCGATAGACCCACTCATAGCGCAGCGGAGGTATTTCACGATTCTCCTTGGGGCTCAAGCCCTGCAGCCAGGCATTGCGCGCGTGGACGATGAAGGTATCGCACCCGGCTTGACTGACCCAACCCACGAAGTCGCGCACAAAGTCATAGCTCTCGCAGCGGTCCAGGCCGATGCGGTGCTTGACCGTCACGGGCAGGCTGACTGCATCGCGCATGGCCTTGACGCCATCGGCCACGGTCGCCGGCTCGGCCATCAAGCAGGCGCCAAAAGCGCCGCGCTGCACCCGCGGGCTGGGGCAGCCGCAATTGAGATTGATCTCGTCATAGCCCCATTGCTGTGCGAGCCGGGCAGCCTGCGCCAGGTCGCCGGGCTCGCTGCCACCGAGTTGCAGCGCGATCGGATGCTCCTGTTCATTGAAGTCCAGATGCCGCGGCACATCGCCGTGCAGCAGCGCGCCGGTGGTCACCATCTCGGTGTAGAGCCGGGTGCGGCGCGTCAGCAGTCGATGAAAAAAGCGGCAATGGCGATCCGTCCAATCCATCATGGGAGCGACAGACAGTCGGGCGGCAAAGGTCGCGGGGTGGGAGTCGGTTATCACGGGTCTATAGCCTTTGCACGCATTGTCGGGCATGGTGCGCCCGAGGCCGTCGCGCCCGCAGATCAAGCGGCCGACAACGCCCCGCCGCACGAAGAGCCTTGCCCGGCGGTGCATCCGTAACAATGATCGGCCACCGCGATCGCTTGCCCACTCAAGGAGTGGACCAATAACTCGCGCAGATGCGGTCGGCCGGCGCTGGCCGGCACGGGCATGCCCAGCATCTGGTTGAAATCGCAGTCGTAAAGATAGCCCCGCCAATCCACCGATACCGTGGACAAACACATCAGGCCTGCCAAGTTCTCCGACCGGTGACTGGACCTGAGCAAGGTCATGTAATCGGCAAACTTGCCCTGAGACACCAGCATGCTGCCAAAACGCTGAATGGGCATATTCGCCAAGGTGAAAAGGCGATTGAAGCGCACGCCGAAATTAGCCATCAGAAAGCGCTCGTAGTCAGCTTGCAGCGCTGCCTGCGACGGTGGCAGCACCGGGTTTTGCGGGTTATAGACGAGGTTGAGGACCAGCCCCGAGCCGACTTGTCCGTAGCCAAGGGCGTTGAGCTTTTGTAGAGCCCGTATGCTTTTTTCAAATACGCCCTGACCACGCTGCTGATCGACATTGTCCTGCGAGTAGCACGGTAGCGAAGCCACCACCTCGACGCCCTGCTCGGCCAGAAAATCGGCCAGATCCTCCTGCCCTAGCTCAAACAGGACGGTCAGGTTGCAGCGGTCAATGACGCGCAGTCCCAGCGATCGGGCCTGGCGCACAAGCCGCCGGAAATGCGCGTGGAGTTCGGGCGCGCCGCCGGTGAGGTCCAGGGCCTCCAGGCGCTTGGTCTGAAGCACCTCGAGGACCAGATCGACCGTGGCACCGTCCATCTGCTCCTTGCGATTCGGGCCGGCATTGACATGGCAATGCACGCAAGTCTGGTTACAGCGATAGCCCAGATTGACTTGCAGGGTCTGCAGCGCCAGTCGCCGCAGCGCAGGGAAGTCGCTCTTGCGCAGCAGGGGCAAGGTCTCATGCATGGCACGGTCTCCCCGTAAGAACGGTTTTGGAATGGATATCTCGCGAGCATAATCGACGCTATGGTTTTCGCCGTTGAATCCCCCATCGAAATCGCCGTCATTGGCGGCAGCGGCCTCTACGAAATGCAGGGCCTGCAAGACGCGCAGGAAATCGATGTCACCACGCCCTATGGAGTGCCGTCCGAGAGGATTTGCGTCGGCCGTCTCGGGCCGGCTCGGGTGGCCTTCCTGGCGCGTCACGCCCGCGGACACAAGCTGCTGCCTTCGGAGATTCCGTTTCTGGCCAATATCTGGGCGCTCAAGTCCCTGGGCGTACGCTATCTGCTGTCAGTGTCGGCGGTGGGTTCCTTGATCGAAGACTTTGCACCGCTGGATTTGGTCCTGCCCGATCAGTTCATCGACCACACCCGGGGCCGGCCGCGAAGCTTTTTCGGCGAGGGAGCCGTTGCTCATGTCTCGCTGGCCGACCCCATCTGTCCGGCCCTGCGCGCCCTGCTTGCACAGGTGGCGAACCGGCGAGGCTTTGGACGCGGCCGCATCCACCACGGCGGGACTTACATCTGTATCGACGGTCCACAGTTTTCAAGCCGCGCTGAAAGCCTGATGTACCGGCAGTGGGGCGCGCAGATCATTGGCATGACCAACATGCCCGAAGCGCGTCTGGCCCGCGAGGCCGAGATCGCCTACGCCACGCTGGCTTTGGTGACCGACTACGACTGCTGGCACGAACGCACGCAAGCCGTCACCGCCGACATGGCGGTGGCCAACCTGATGGAAAACGCCAGCAACGCACAAGGCCTGCTGATCGATGTCGTGACACAGCTGCACGCCCAACGACCGTCCAGCCCGGCCCATGAGGCCCTGAGCCCGGCGCTGATCACCCCGGTGACGGCCATGGGCGAAGCCGTCCGGCAACGGCTTGCCCCCTTGCTCGCTAGGTTTGGCTGAACACATTGCGCCGAGGACGGCGCTCCTTCCAAAGCCCGGGGGCGGTGACTATCACCCCATGTGCAGTCCGCCGTTGACCGAAAAGTCAGCCCCGGTGGCATAGCCGCCCTCCTCGCTGGCCAGCCAGGCGACGATGGAGGCGATTTCGCTGGGCTCGCCCAAGCGCTTGACCGGCACGGTGGCCACGATCTTTTCCAGCACATCGGGACGAATGGCCTTGACCATATCCGTACCGATATAGCCCGGACTGACCGTATTGACCGTGACGCCCTTGGTGGCGAGCTCTTGCGCGAGCGCCATGGAAAAGCCATGCATGCCCGCCTTGGCCGCCGAGTAGTTGGTTTGCCCGGCCTGGCCCTTCTCGCCATTGACAGAGGAGATTTGGATGATGCGGCCCCAGCCGCGTTCGACCATATCCGGCACCACCTGCTTGGTCACATTGAACATGGAGTTGAGATTGGTGTCGATCACGGCATCCCAATCCTCACGCGTCATCTTGACAAACATGCGGTCGCGTGTGATGCCCGCGTTGTTGACCAGTACATCGATGGGTCCATGCTGCGCCTTGGATTTACCGAAAGCATCCACGGTCGACTGCCAGTCGGCCACATTGCCGACCGATGCATAAAAGGTAAAACCCAGGGCCTTCTGCTCATCGAGCCACTTGGTGAAATCGCGGGTGGGGCCGCAGCCGGCAATGACCTTAAAGCCATCCTTGGCCAACCTCTGGCAGATCGCGGTACCAATACCCCCCATGCCGCCCGTGACATACGCAATTTTTTGAGACATACCTACTCCTTGTTAATCAAATCATCAAAGTCACCGGAAAGCGGTAACCCAAACAAGCTCAACGCTCCACCGTCAGAGACACGCCCATGCCGCCGCCTATGCACAAGGCGGCCAGGCCCTTCTTGACCTGCCGGCGCTGCATCTCGTGCAGCAAAGTCACCAGCACCCGGCACCCCGAGGCACCGATCGGATGACCGATGGCAATCGCACCGCCATTGACATTGACCCGCGCCGGGTCGATGTCGAGCGCCTTATTAACCGCACAAGCCTGCGCCGCAAACGCCTCATTGAGTTCGAACAGGTCCACATCGGCGGCCCGCCATCCGGCGCGGGCCAATGCCTTTTGCGAAGCAGGGACCGGCCCCATGCCCATGGTGGCCGGATCCAGGCCCGAGGTTGCAAACGAGGCAATGCGCGCTAAGGGCGCAAGACCCAGGCTGTCGGCTTTCTTAGCACTCATGACCATGACCGCAGCGGCACCATCATTGATGCCCGAGGCATTGCCTGCGGTCACCGTGCCGGCTTTGTCAAAAGCTGGGCGCAAAGCCGTCAGGGCCTCGGCGCTGGTCTTCTTGTTGATGTATTCGTCTTCAGAGAAAACGATTGGATCCCCCTTCTTCTGCGCAATCGAAAAGGGCACGATCTCGTCCTTGAAGCGGCCCGCCGCCTGAGCCGCGCCCGCCTTTTGCTGACTGGCCAGAGCCAGCGCATCCTGCATATCGCGCGTAATCCCGTGAGCCTTGGCGACATTCTCGGCGGTGATGCCCATGTGGTACTGGTTGTAAACATCCCAGAGACCGTCGATGATCATGGTGTCGACCAGCTTCCAGTCACCCATGCGCTGACCCTCACGCGAGGCGGGCAGGACATGCGGCGCGGCGCTCATGTTCTCCTGGCCACCGGCAATCACGATCTCGCTATCGCCCCAGGCCACCGCCTGCGCGGCGAGCATCACCGCCTTCAGGCCTGAGCCGCAAACGGCATTGATGGTCAGACCTGGCACCTCTTTGGGAACGCCCGCCTTGATCAGGGCCTGGCGCGCCGGATTCTGACCGCTGCCGGCAGCAAGCACCTGCCCCATGATTACTTCGCCCACCTCACCTGCGGCAACGCCCGTACGCCTGAGCAGGTCAGAAATCACCGCTGCGCCCAGCTCGGTGGCCGGTGTCTTGGCCAAAGCACCACCAAACCGCCCAACAGCCGTTCGTGCAGCCCCCACAATCACGATATCTTGCATGGTCTTCCTCGATTGAGTCTTGAAAACTAACAGCGGGCACAAGCCCTTATGCCTTGACTTTCACATAGCGGCCCGGCGCCGGCTCTAGTGCCTTGTACTTGCGACTGCCGTAAGCCTTGGGGGCGGCGATCTGCTTGCCCGCATGTGGCTTGAGCCAGCGCACCCAATCGGGCCACCAGGAGCCCTCGTGTTCAGCGGCCCCCTTGAGCCACTCTTCATGAGAGGCCGGCAGGTCGTCCCGGGTCCAGTAGGAGCGTTTCTTTTTGGCCGGCGGATTGATCACGCCAGCGATATGACCCGAAGCGCCCATCACAAAACGCCTTTTGCCCGTCAGGATTTGCGTGCTGGCATAAGCCCCCTGCACCGGCACGATATGGTCCTCGCGCGAGCCGTAGATATAGGCCGGGATGTCGATCTTGCGCAGGTCGATTTTCTGGCCGCAGACCTTGACTTTGCCTGGCTTGGCCAGATTGTTCTCCAGGTAGGTATTGCGCAGATACCAGGCATAAAACGGCCCAGGCAAATTAGTCGAATCGCTGTTCCAGTACAAGAGATCGAAGGCGGGCGGCTTTTCGCCCTTCAGGTAGTTATCGACCACATAGTTCCAGACCAGATCGTTGGGGCGCAGGAAGCTGAAGGTCGAGGCCAGGTCCTGGCCGCGCAACAAGCCGCTTTTACCCATCTGCATTTCCCGCACCCGAACAGCGTGCTCATCGATGAACACATCGAGCACGCCGGTGTCGCGAAAATCCAGTAAGGCCGTCAAGAAGGTAACGCAGTGCACCGGTTTTTCACCGCGAGCGGCCAGCACGGCCAATGCCGTGCCCAAAATAGTGCCGCCGACACAAAAGCCCAGGGCATTGATGGTCGATGCACCAGAAATCTCGCGCACGGCATGAATGGCCCGAATGGCCGCCTGCTCGATGTAATCGTCCCAGGTCTTGTCCGCCATGGACTCATCTGGGTTGCGCCAACTCACCACAAAAGTGCGATGCCCCTGCTCGACCAGATAGCGGATCAACGAGTTCTCGGGCTGAAGGTCCAGGATGTAGTACTTGTTGATGCAAGGCGGCACAAACAGGAAAGGCCGCTCATAGACCTTGGCCGTCAGGGGCTTGTATTCGAGCAGCTGGAAAAACTCGTTCTCAAACACCACAGCGCCCTCAGAGCTGGCGACATTGCGCCCGACCTCGAACACGCTCTCATCGGTCATGGACAGGTGTCCCTGCCGCATATCGCCCATCAGGTTTTGAAGGCCCTGGCTCAGGCTTTGGCCTTGCGTATCCAGGGCCCTCTTGTGAGCATCCGCATTGAGTGCAAGAAAGTTACTGGGGGCCGAAGCAGCCAGCCATTGCTCAACCGCAAAGCGCACACGCGAGCGCGTCTTGGCATCACCCTCGACGGCCTCGGCCATGGCCGAGAGGGCCCGGGCGTTCAGAAGGTAAGCGGCCGCGGCGAAGTGCGACAAGGGACTGGCATTCCAGGCCTGCGAGGCAAAACGGCGATCCTTCAGGGGGGAGGATTGGCCGCCCGCGTTCAAAGAGGCATTCCATAGGGCAGTGGCCTCGCGCACATAGTCCTGCTGAATCTCCAGCAAGCGGGCCGGATCGATATGCACGCCGGCCAGCCCCTCAAGGGACGGCAGGGTTTGAGTAAGAAAACTCGGCGCCGCGGGGATGTGCCCCGGCAACAGGGCCGACAGTGCCTGCTGAAACTGCCCCTGCAGGTTTTTCTGGAACTGCTCGGACGCTTGCGCCCATATGCTTTCAGCGTTCATCGCTTTGTCTCCTCGAGGCCGTTTCTAGGTACGGGCTTTAAACCGAGCACAGCCCATCCAGCAAAATAATGGCAAGATTGTCGAGCCCTTGCATGTCAGCTTGCTGACATAGTTTGGGCAATCCCCTCTAATTTGCGAGCCTTCATGCACCTGACCGCGATCGCCTGGATTTATGTCGTTCTCATGATGAGCGCAGTTGAGTTGGCCAGCCCACAGGGCACCGCGCTGGGCGCTCTGAGCACCTTTGTGTTCTACGGACTTGTGCCACTGGGCATCGTCCTCTACATCATGGGAACTCCGGCCCGCAGGCGTCTGCGTCAGGCGCGGGAGGCTTTGGCTCCAGCGCAGACTGCGCCACAAGCGCCGACAGCCCAGGGGTCAGACCAGCCAGATACAGGCGGCCATGCGACCACCGCTGATGCCATGTCGCAGCAGGCTGCCGCGGTGCGAAAAAAAGGCTGAGTTCGCAACGGTGCACCAGCGGTCACTGCCGTCATTGCCGTAGAAGCGACTCAAGCCGGCTCGCTCAAGCCGCCGGCGCGCCAGGGACGGCAAATCGGCCCGGTATTTGCCTTGCGCAAGCGGTACAAAACAGCGATCGGATGGGGCATCGGCTGCAATGAAAGCCGTCCTCGCCTCGGCCCCAACCTCGAAGGCGCTCGGGCCGATGCAGGGCCCGAGCCAGGCCATCAGCCCGGGGCTCAGGTCGTGGAGCGAACAACCGGCTGCGTCGGCCAAGGCATCGAGCCCCGCCTCGACAATACCGGCCGAGCTTCCTGCCACGCCTGCTGCGAGCCCACGCCAACCCGCATGGAGCGCAGCCACCATAGGCAGGCGGTCATGCGCGATCAAGATAGGCAGGCAATCGGCCACCATCACGGTACAGGCCAAGCCCATCTGCTGGGTCAGGGCACCGTCGGCGCTCAAGCCCTGGTCAGCCTCGTGCTGGAGCTGCACCACCGCGGTGCCATGCACCTGCTGCATGAACACTGGCCTGGCCCGCAAGGCCCGGGTCAAATGCTCGCGGTTGGCCGCCACATGAGCGGGGTCGTCTCCGACATGCTGGCCCAGGTTCATGCTCGCAAACGGCCCCTGTGAATGGCCCCCCGCACGGGTGGTGCAGACAGCTCTCACCCAGGCCGGCGCCGGCCAATCAGGTCTGATCCAGTCGGGGTGCAAGCCCATCAAGCAAAGCGCCGCGGCTTACTCGGCATCGGGGCAGCGAGCCGGCTCGGCAGCCTGGAAGGCCGGATGCTGCATACACAAATCAAAGACGGCACGCACTCTCGGCATGTCATCCAAACTCACCTCGAAGCGCCGGGCGTTGAAGATCTGAGGAACCAGACAGCAGTCGGCCAGCGTAGGGGTCTGACCCACACAATAGGCTTGCCCGCCCCACCGCTGCAGTTGCCGCTCGAAAGACAGCAGGCCTTCACGACACCAGTGCCGATACCAAGCGTTCTTGGCCTCCTCGCTTTGCCCGAGCTCGCGCACCAGATACTTGAGAACCCGGAGATTGTTCAGCGGATGGATGTCACAGGCCACTGACAGCGCCAGGGTACGCACCCGCGCCCTCTCCAAGGGATCGGCCGGCAGGAGCGGCGGATTCGGGTGGATCTCGTCCAGGTACTCCATGATGGCCAGCGATTGCGACAGCAACTGCCCATCGTCGTCGAGGACCGGCACCAGGTTGTCAGAGGACAAAACCGAGAACTCGGCGGTTTTCTGTTCACCCTTGACCAAGTGCACCGACAGATACTCGTACGGCAGCTGCTTGAGGGCCAATGCAATACGCACCCGAAAAGATGCGGAGGACCGGAAGTAGTTGTAGAGCTTCATGGGGGAAGCATAACGCAGGGCCGCGCACCCCGACAGCTCCGCCCTTTAATGACTCAGTCGCCGCCGTGAGCGAGATTTTCGAACTTGGTGTGCCTGGCGGTAAAGGCCAGCTTCGTGGTGCCGGTCGGTCCATTGCGCTGCTTGCTGATGATGATCTCAGCCACCCCGGGCTCCTTGCTCGCCTCCTTGGTGTAGTACTCATCGCGGTAGATGAACATCACCACATCGGCATCCTGCTCAATCGCGCCCGACTCGCGCAGATCGCTCATCATCGGTCGCTTGTCGGTTCGCGATTCCACCCCCCGCGAAAGCTGGGACAACGCGATCACCGGGCACTGCAATTCCTTGGCCAGCATCTTCAGACCACGGGATATCTCGCCCAAGGCCGTGGCGCGGTTTTCCTCGCTCATGCCACTGGAGACCGTCATCAGCTGAAGATAGTCAACCACGATCAGCCCCAGCTTGCCACACTGACGAGCCATGCGACGCGCGTTGGCGCGCAACTCGCTGACCGTCAAGCCAGGCGTCTCGTCAATATGCAGAGCCACATTACGAAGACGCTCGATGGCTTCAATCAAACGCGGCCATTCCTCTTCATTCAGACGGCCAGTGCGCAACCTCACCTGATCAATGCGTCCGATGGAGCCCACAATACGAATGGCCAGTTGCGCAGCGCCCATCTCCATGGAAAACACCGCCACAGGCAACTGCTCATTGAGCGCCACATGCTCAGCAATATTGATGGCCAGGGCGGTCTTGCCCATGCTGGGCCGCGCTGCCAGAACGATCAAATCGCCAGCCTGCAGCCCCGATGTCTGCCGATCCAGATCGATGAAGCCGGTAGGCACGCCGGTGATGTCGTTCGGGTTTTTCGACATCTCCTGCACTCGGTCGAGCAGAGCCACCACCAGGTTTTCCATGCTCTGAAAACCTTGCTTCATGCGCGCACCCTGCTCTCCAATCTGCAGGATTTTTTGCTCAGCCTCATCGAGAATCATCGAGACCGACTGACCTTGGGGATTGAAGGCGCGGGTGGCGATTTCATCGCTCGCGGCCAATAGCTTGCGCAGCACCGAGCGCTCGCGCACGATTTCGGCATAGCGACGCACATTGGCGGCGCTGGGCACATACTGCGCTAACGCATTAAGGTAAGGTAGCCCGCCGACCGCATCGGACTTGCCCTGACTCTGCAGTTGCTCGAAAACCGTCACCACATCGGCTGGCTTGCTGGCATTGATGAGCGCGTCAATGGCGGCGTAAATTAGCTGATGCTCATGGCGGTAGAAGTCAGGCTGCGACAACAAGTCCCCCACCCGCTCCCAGGCTCCGTTGTCGAGCAGCAGTCCGCCTAAAACGCTGGACTCTGCCTCGATGGAATGGGGCGGCACACGCAGTTGGGCAATCTGCGGATCAGGGCTGTAGCTGTCTTCAGGGTCGAACGGTAGGGCAGACATGAGTTTCCTGGAGGACCTGCGATGGTAGCGCCGAGAGACCCCGGGCGAAGTGGACAAACTTGTGGATAAGCGGTGCAGCAAGCGGGGAGATCCGTCTCAAGGCTGTGTACAACGCCAAAAAAAAGCCGCCCGAAGGCGGCTCCTGGGGGGCTGGCCGCGTTTACGCGGTTTCGCCGTAAACCGTGACGGTGATATCGACCGCCACATCAGTGTGCAAAGAAACACTGACCGGATGATCACCCACCAACTTGATGGGGCCGTTGGGCATGCGGATCTGCGACTTGAGCACCGTGGTACCGGTCCGGCCGAGTTCGGCGGCGATGTCCGCATTGGTCACTGAACCAAAAAGACGCCCGTCCACGCCGGCCTTCTGCGTGAGCTTGAGGGTGGTCCCCGCGAGCTTGTCACCCTGGGCCTGCGCCTGGGCCAGCTTGGCGGCGGCAGATTTTTCCAGTTCGGCCCGCTTGGCCTCAAACTCCTTGATGGCGGCAGCCGTGGCGCGACGGGCGCGGCCCGAAGGGATCAAAAAATTACGGGCGTACCCGTCCTTGACCTTGACCACCTCACCGAGGCCGCCAAGATTGACAACTTTATCGAGCAGGATTACTTGCATGATCGGCTCTCCTTCAGAGGGTGCGATGCTGATCGCTGTAGGGCAGCATGGCCAAAAAGCGCGAGCGCTTGATGGCCGTATTGAGCTGCCGCTGATAGATGGCGCGCGTGCCCGTCAGGCGGGCCGGAATGATCTTGCCGTTCTCTGCGATGAAATCGCGCAGGGTATCAACATCTTTGTAGTCGATTTCCTCGACGCCAGCGACGGTGAAGCGGCAAAAGCGCTTGCGCTTGAACAACAGAGATTGAGCATTGCGCTTGGGGCGCTTGTCCTTGGAAAAACGTTTCGGTCCGGGCATGGTGGACTCCTTAGAAGAGAGTGAATTCCTGAATGTGAAAGACGATACTTTTACTGGTGCGGGCGCTGGCCAAAAAACCCCTGAATCGAAACTGCTGGCTCAAATCAGAGCGAGCCAGTTGTTCGGCCACAGACCCGAAGGCCCGGGCTTTGATCGACAGCCCCACCTTCCTGGGGCTTCCCGCTTCCAGCTGCTCGGATTCGTGTTCGAGCACCAATTGAGCGGCGGGCACGCCGGCTGGGGTGTAACGCAGGGTACCTAACTCTGCGATGCGCGCCGACAGTTCGATCGTATTCAAGGGGATACCGCGCCAACGCTCCATGTGAAGCGCTACCGGCTGGCTACTTTAGGCAGCCTCCTGCGCCTGGGCCTTGCGCGCTTCCTCGCGCTCGACGCTGCGCATCATGACTGACGGACCGGTTTCAGCCTTTTTCTTGACCACGGTCAAGTGACGCAGGACAGCGTCATTGAATTTGAAGGCGTGCTCGATCTCGTCCATCACAGCCTGGCTGGCCTCGATGTTGATGCAAATGTAGTGGGCCTTGCCCATTTTCTGGATCAGGTAGGCCAGTTGACGCCGGCCCCAATCCTCGACACGATGCACCTTGCCGCCGCCGGCTGTGATCATGCCCTTGTAACGCTCCAGCATGGCTGGAACCTGTTCGCTCTGGTCCGGGTGGATGAGCAGGACGATTTCGTAGTGACGCATGCAGACTCCTTGTGGGTTAAAGCTGCCCCCCGCGTCAGCGTTGGGAGTGCAGCAAGGAAAAGCTTACCAGTATAGCGGGTTCAGCCTGTAACAGGCGGGCTTGGCGACCGCCGAGGCAAATCGCGCCGGGGGCGGCGCTCCCACAACCCGGATGCAGGCCACAGGGGTGTAGGAGCCGCACCCTCGCGGCGATCGCCCTGCCCCGGGCTTAACCTTGGGCCAAGCGCTTCCAGGTGTCTATGACGGTATCCGGATTGAGCGAGAGCGAATCGATGCCCTCTTCCTGCAGCCAACGCGCCAGATCCGGGTGGTCGCTCGGCCCCTGCCCGCAAATGCCCACATACTTGCCCTGGCGCTTGCAGGCCGCGATGGCCTGAGACAGCATGGCCTTGACGGCTGGATCGCGCTCGTCGAAGTCCTGCGCCAGAATGTCCAGGCCCGAATCACGATCGAGGCCCAGCGTCAACTGAGTCAGGTCGTTGGAGCCGATGGAAAAGCCATCGAAGAACTCCAGGAAGCGCTCAGCCAACACGGCGTTGCTAGGCACCTCGCACATCATGATCAAGCGCAGGCCCTTGTGCCCTCGCTCGAGCCCATGACGAGCCAGCAGGGCGGTGACATCGCGTGCCTGCCCCAGCGTGCGCACGAAGGGAACCATGACCTCGACATTGACCAGGCCCATCTGCTCTCGCACCCGCTGCAGGGCCTCGCACTCCATGGCGAAAGCCTCGGAAAAATCGGCGCTCAGATACCGGGCAGCGCCGCGGAAACCGAGCATCGGGTTCTCTTCTTCTGGCTCGTAGCGCGAGCCGCCGATGAGCTTGCGGTATTCGTTGGACTTGAAATCCGACAAGCGCACGATCACCGGCCTGGGCCAGAAGGCAGCGGCGATCGTGGCCACACCCTCAGCCACCTTGTCGACATAAAAGGCTCTGGGTGAAGCATGACCGCGCGCCACGCTCTCCACCGCCTTCTTTAGGTCGGAGTCGACCGTGGGATAGTCCAAAATCGCCTTGGGATGCACCCCGATGTTGTTATTGATGATGAACTCGAGCCGGGCCAGACCCACGCCGTGGTTGGGAATGAGTGCAAAGTCGAAAGCCAGCTGCGGATTGCCCACATTCATCATGACTTTCAGGTTGATTTCGGGCATCTGCCCGCGCTGCACCTCGGTCACCTCGGTCTCGATCAGACCATCGTAAATATGCCCGGTATCGCCCTCGGCGCAACTGACGGTCACCAGCATGCCGCTGGCGAGTTTCTCGGTCGCATCGCCACAACCGACCACGGCCGGAATACCCAGTTCACGCGCGATGATGGCTGCATGACAGGTGCGTCCACCCCGGTTGGTCACGATAGCGCTAGCGCGCTTCATGACAGGCTCCCAATTGGGATCGGTCATGTCGGTGACCAGGACATCCCCCGGCTGGACCTGGTCCATTTCGCCCACATGGGCCACCCGCCGCACCGGCCCAGCGCCAACCTTTTGCCCGATAGCCCGGCCCGAGGTCAGCACCGAACCCGAACCCTTGAGCTTATAGCGTAGCTCGGCCTGACCGCGCGATTGGCTCTTGACCGTCTCGGGCCGGGCCTGCAGGATGTACAGCAGACCGTCCACGCCGTCCTTGCCCCACTCAATGTCCATCGGACGGCCGTAGTGTTGCTCGATCACCAGCGCGTAATGGGCCAGCTGTTCGACTTCCTCGTCACTGAGGCAGTACCGGTTGCGCAACTCGACCGGCACCTCTGTGGTCTTGACCAGTTTGCCGCTGGCGCGCTTTTCCGCCGCACTTGAAAACTCCATCTGAATCAGCTTGGAGCCCAGATTGCGCCGAATCAGCGCCCGATTGCCGGCGCGCAGCATCGGCTTGTGAACATAAAACTCGTCGGGATTGACCGCGCCCTGCACCACCGTCTCACCCAAACCATAGCTGGCAGTGATAAACACCACATCCTCAAAGCCGCTTTCGGTATCGATGGTGAACATCACTCCCGCTGCGCCGATATCGGACCTGACCATACGCTGCACCCCTGCGGACAGGGCCACATCGGCATGAGCAAAACCCTTGTGCACCCGGTAACTGATGGCACGGTCGTTGTAGAGCGAGGCAAACACCTCTTTAATCTTGAGCAGGATATCGGGCAGCCCGACCACATTGAGAAAGCTCTCCTGCTGCCCCGCAAAGGACGCATCGGGCAGGTCCTCGGCGGTTGCCGAAGAGCGCACTGCAAAACTGGCTTGCTCGCTACCGGCACTCAAGTGCGCGAAAGCTTGAGCGATCGCGCGCTCGAGATCGGCCGGGAAGGGCTGCGCCTGCACCCATTGGCGAATCTGCGCCCCAGCAGCGGCCAAAGCGTTGACATCCTCGGTATCGAGTTGCGCCAGACGATCGGCAATGCGACGATCCAGGCCTGCGTGCGCCAAAAACTCACGAAAGGCGTGAGCGGTGGTGGCAAAGCCGGTGGGAACGCGCACCCCGTCGGGCAACTGCGAGATCATTTCGCCGAGGCTGGCGTTCTTGCCGCCAACCGCCTCGACATCACTCATCCTCAGGTTCTCAAACGGTACGACCAGGGCGGTCGCCTCGAACAAGGGGGACATGACAAGACTCCAGATGGTTTGAAAACCGGGGCGAACGCCATGGGCGGCTGCGAGCCTTGTTCTGATTCTGTGGGGCGAGTGCGGGCCATGGGAGAGCGGTTCGATAATGAGGGCATTGTAGAGGCGGCTCTCGGAAGGGTCGCGCAAGGCAAGGATCTCAGCCATGGCCACCCGCACCGTGTTTTTCATCTCCGACGGCACCGGCATCACCGCCGAGACTTTCGGCAACGCCATCCTCGCCCAGTTCGAAATCAAGCCCAGGCATGTGCGACTGCCCTTCGTTGATACAGTCGACAAAGCGCACCAGGCGCTGCGGCAAATCAATCACACGGCTGACATCGAAGGCCAGCGGCCCATCGTCTTTACCACCCTGGTCAACATGGAAGTGCTGGCCGTCATCCGGCAGAGCAACGGCATGCTGCTGGACATGTTTGGCATGTTCGTTGAACCGCTGGAGGACGAGTTGGGTATCAAGTCGAATCATCGGGTGGGTCGCTTCTCCGATGCATCGAAAAGTAAGGAATACGACGACCGCATCGAGGCCATCAATTTCTCGCTGGCGCACGATGACGGTCAAAGCCATGTCGACCTGCAGCAGTCCGATGTCATCCTGGTGGGCGTCAGCCGCAGCGGCAAGACGCCAACCTCGCTGTACCTGGCCATGCAATATGGACTGAAAGCCTCCAACTATCCTCTTATCCCCGAAGACTTCGATCGACGCCAACTACCCGCCGCGCTGCTGCCCCATCGCAAAAAAATCTTTGGTCTGACCATCGATCCACAACGCCTGGCCCAGATACGCAACGAGCGTCGGCCGAACTCGCGCTACGCCAGCCTGGAGAACTGTCGCCACGAAATCCGCGAAGCCGAGGCCATGATGCGGCGCGAGGGCATACGCTGGCTTTCCACCACCACCAAGTCCATCGAGGAAATTGCCACCACCATCTTGCAGGAACTCAGACCCGAAAGACTGGTCTACTGAGCCGCCGGGCGTACGGGGAGCCTCCAAAGTCAAGGGTTAACCCTTGAGTCAAGGATCTTGACTGAGAACGATTCGCATTTACGGTACACTGGCGGCATGTTCTTCACAGCCACCTCCTCCCGCAAGCTCCTGTCCCGAATCCTGGCAAGCTCTGCCCTGGGCCTGAGCCTGCTTGCCTCGGCCCAAGACCGGGTCCTCAACATCTACTCGGCTCGCCACTACCCGAGCGACGAGGCCCTGTACAGCGATTTCACCCGCTCCACCGGCATCAAGGTCCATCGCATTGACGCCGATGACGCGGGCATTTTGGCGCGCCTGAGGGCCGAAGGCACGGCATCGCCGGCCGATGTGATCTTGCTGGTCGATGCCGCCCGCCTTTTGCGCGCTGAGGCCGATGGGCTGTTCAAGCCGATCAAATCGCCTGCGCTGGAAAACGCCATCCCCGCAACGCTGCGCGCCAAGGCCAGCGCGGAAGGCACCGCCTGGTTTGGCCTGTCCACCCGCGCCCGGGTGATCGTCTACAACAAGGCCCGTCTGCAAGCGACCGATGTCGACACCTACGAAAAGCTCGGTGACTCCAAGTTGCGCGGACAGTTGTGCATGCGCTCGGGGTCGCACCCCTACAACCTGAGCCTCTTTGGCGCCATGATGGAGCACCTGGGGCCGCAAAAAACTCAAGTGTGGCTCAAGGCGCTGGTGGACAACATGGCGCGCAGCCCCAAAGGCGGCGATACCGATCAGATTCGGGCGGTGGCCGCAGGTGAATGTACGGTGGCCGTGAGCAACACCTACTACCTCGCGCGCCTGATGCGATCGGAACAAGCGGCCGACAAGGCAGTGGTCGGAAAACTGGGCGTGGTCTTTCCCAATCAAGCCTCAACCGGCACCCATGTCAATATTGCTGGGGGGGCAGTGGCACGACACGCCAAAAATCCGGATAACGCGATCCGCTTTCTCGAATATCTGGCCAGCCCGAGCGCCCAGAACCACTTTGCCAACGGCAACAACGAGTGGCCAGCAGCCAGGGGGGTCACTCTTGAAAACCCGGCCCTCAAGGCCATGGGTGGCGGCTCATTCAAAAGCGAAACGGTTCCCGTCAGCACGCTGGGCATGAACCAGGTCGCGGTCCAGCAAATGCTCGATCGGGTCGGTTTCCGATAAGCCCATCGCCGCGAGGGCGCGGCTCCCACAGGCACAAGCACGGCCGGCGACTTGGAGTGGGAGCGCCGCCCCCGGCGCGATTGATGCAGCCTGCCCTCAGTTCAGACCCAGCGCGGCAATGCCGGCGCGGGCAATTTGCGCATCCTCATTGGACTTGACGCCGCTGACTCCCACAGCCCCCAGGCACTGCCCGTCCTTGACAATGGCCACGCCGCCCTCGAGCATGCCCTCGATCTCGGGGGCGGTCAGGAAAGCGTGTCGGCCGCCGTTGATGATGTCCTCGTAAACCTTGCTGTCGCGCCGACCCAAGGCCGAGGTGCGCGCCTTGGCTGGCGCAATATAGGAAGAGACCGCCGGCGCACCGTCAAGGCGAGCCAGGTGCAGCAGATGGCCGCCATCGTCAGCAATAGCAATAGTGACAGCCCAATTGTTTCTTTGGGCTTCGGCTTCGGCGGCCGCCGCGATCTTCTTCACATCGGCCAGTTCGAGATAAGGCTTGGATTTCATGGGCACTGCGCTCTGGGCAAGGACAACAAAAGGCCCGCAGTGTAGCGCCGCCCGCCGTACCCCAAAGAAAGCTCAGCCGGCCTGCTCGCTCGCGCTCGCAGCCGTGCGGCCGATTCCCATACAAAAAATAGGAAGCTCTTGACTTTTCGCTGTCGTCCCTAAAATCCGTCCTGCGGACAGACCGATCCGGGCGCCTAGAGGCGTCCATCGTTTCCCTGACCGGGATTTCAAGGAGATCCGAATGAACCAACCCTACCAAACCCTCGATTACGCCAGTTCGCTGCCCTCAGCCGCCGAACGCAATCGCGTACTTCGCAACACCTATTGGCTGCTGGCCCTGAGCATGGTGCCCACCGTGATGGGGGCCTGGCTCGGAGTTGCGACCGGAATCACCGCTTCCCTGGGCGGTATCGTCGGCCTGCTGGTCTTCCTAGGCGGCGCTTTCGGCTTCATGTTTGCCATCGAAAAAACCAAGAACTCCGCCGCTGGCGTCCCGGTTCTGCTGGCCTTCACTTTCTTCATGGGCTTGATGCTCTCCCGGCTGCTGGCCTCGGTGCTGGGCATGAAGAACGGGAGCGACCTGATCATCACCGCCTTTGGTGGCACAGCCGGTGTTTTTGTGCTGATGGCCAGCTTGTCCACCGTGATCAAGCGCGACCTCTCCGGCATGGGCAAATGGCTGATGGTCGGAGCCCTCGTCCTGATGGTTGGCGCCATCATCAATGTCTTTGTGGGGTCGTCCACCGGCATGATCGTCATCAGCATGATGGCCGTGGGCATCTTCTCGGCCTTCATCCTCTATGACCTCAAGCGCATCGTCGACGGCGGCGAGACCAACTACATCACCGCCACCCTGGGCATCTACCTAAGCCTGTTCAATGTCTTCCAGAGCCTGTTGTCCCTGCTGGGCATCTTTGGTGGCGACCGCGACTGAGCCTGAGACTGACGCCTTCAAAGGGACCCTCGGGTCCCTTTTTCATGGCCGCACAAAAACCGCCAGGCTCTCCACATGGGCGGTGTGCGGAAACATATTGACCACCCCCGCGGCCACGCAGCGATAACCGGCCTCCCGCACCAGCACCGCCGCATCGCGCGCCAAGGTGGCAGGATTGCAGCTGACATACACAATTCGACGCGGTGCCGACCAACCCGGCGGTGGCGCTACCGGCGCAATCACAAAGTCCTCGGTTTTCTGCCCGTCCCGGTTGACCCGGGCGCGTGCCGAGCCCTGCGGATGCAAGGCTGCCAGCGACTTGAAAAGTTCAAAAGCGCCCTCGCGCGGCGGATCGACCAGCCACTTATCGGCCGGCGGATCGCAGGCCAGCAACTCAGGGCTCATTTCAAAAAGATTGCGCGCCACAAATTGCGCTGGACTCAGCGGAGACAAACCCTCGGCCTGCCTGCGTTGCTGATTGAACCGAAGGTTTTCCTGCGCCCGCTGGACCAAAGCGGGGCTGCCCTCCACGCCCACAACCTCGCGAGCGCGCGTGGCCAATGGCAGGGTGAAGTTGCCCAGCCCACAAAACCAGTCGGCCACCCGCTCATCGGGCTGCACATCAAGCCACTGCAAAGCCCTCTGCACCAGCACCCGATTAATGTGTGGATTGACCTGAGTGAAATCGGTGGGCTTGAAGGGCATCACGACACCGAACTCTGGCAACTCATACACCAGGGGGGGTACCGCCTCATCCAGTCGGTGCACAGTGTCGGGCCCCTTGGGCTGCAACCACCACTGCACCCCGGGCCATTGCGCGGCAAAACCACGCAAGCGGTCCGCATCCGGGGTAGCCAGAGGCTCGAGATGCCGCAGCACCAGGGCGGTGATCTGCTGGCCCTCGAACAGCCCGCAGGCGAGCTCGATCTGCGGGCAGGTTTCACGCGCCTGCAAAGAGCCGATCAACTCGCGCAAAGGCTCGAGCATCCGGCTCACATTGGCCGGCAACACCGGGCACTGCCGCATATCGGCCACATACTGGCTCTTGCGCTCGTGAAATCCCACCAGCACCGTGTCTTTCTTGCGCACATAGCGCACCGACAGACGGGCGCGAAACCGGTAATGCCAGGCCGGCCCCTCAATCGGTCGCAACCAGCGCTCGGCAGAGATCTTGCCCAGATGTGCAAAGTTGTCCTCCAGCACGCGCTGCTTGACGGCCACCTGGGCACTGCTGTGCAGATGCTGCATCTTGCACCCTCCGCAAGCGCCCTGGTGCAGACCAAAGTGCGGACAGGCGGGCCGAACCCGCTGCGAGGACTCGTGCAAGATATCGTCGACCGTGGCCTTGTCGAAACTGGGCTTGCTGCGCGTGACTCTGGCCGTGACCTGTTCAAACGGCAAAGCCCCCTCCAAAAACACCACCTTGCCATCGGGCCGGTGGGCGATACCCTGGGCATCCATGTCCAGGGACTCGACAAACAGCACATCAGGCTGCACGGAAAGTCTTTCACTCATCCCGTCATTGTCTCAGCCCGCAACGCCAGACCCAGTTCCATCCCCGCGGCAGTACAGGTATCCTTGCAGCCCCTACTGAAAGGAGCAACCATGAGCTGGCCTGTGATGGTGTTTGACATCGAATCGATCCCCGATCTTGCCGGCATGCGGGCTCTGGGCATGATCGACGGCGACGATGACGCCAAGGCCCATGCCACCTGGAAAGCAGCCCGGATTGCCGAAGGCAAGAGCGACTTTGTCCCCCTGCATTTGCAGCGCGTGCTGGTCATCTCCTGCGTCTACCGCAATGCCGAAGGATTGCGGGTGCATTCTTTTGTGGACCGCGAGGCCGAGGGACACAGCCAGGAAGGGCGCATCATCCAGACCTTCTTCAACGCCTTGGAAAAACACGCCCCTCAACTGGTGAGCTGGAATGGGGGCGGCTTTGATCTGCCCGTCCTGCACTACCGGGGTCTCAAGCACGGGGTGGTGGCAAGCAAATACTGGGACATGGGAGACGGTGGCGACCACAACAGCCGCGACTTCAAGTGGAACAACTACATCAGCCGTTACCACATGCGCCACCTGGACCTGATGGACCTGCTGGCCATGTACACCCCCCGCAACAATGCGCCCCTGGATGCCCTGGCCAAACTGTGCGGCTTCCCGGGCAAACTGGGCATGGATGGATCGGCCGTCTTTGACGCCTACCAAAAAGGCCAGCTCGAAGACATTCGCCGCTATTGCGAAACCGATGTCATGAACACCTACCTGCTGTATTGCCGCTTCCAGAAAATGCGCGGCGTGCTTCTGGAGGCGCAGTATCAGCAGGAGATCGATTTCATCAAGACAAGCCTGGACCAACTGGCCCCCGCCGAGCCACACTGGCAGGACTATCTGGCGGCCTGGACCTGAAGGCCCAGCGGCACAGCAGTCAGCACCCAAGGGTTGGGTGCCCGCGCCCTTAGCCGCCGGCTTTCTTTTCTGTGGGCTCGGGCGCAGCCGGCGCGGCCACCTGAGGCTTGCACTCGGCCATCACCTCGAATTTCTGGCCACCGAAGACCAGCGCGTTTTGCGCCGCGCAGATGACTTGCTTGCGGCTGCCCCAGTCGGATGCGGTCATCGCCTTCTTGAGGGAGTCGACGGTCGCAGCATCGGCCTGACCGGTCGTCAACAGGCGCAGCACGCCCAGCCCGAGGTGCCGCTCCGGGCTGAGGGATTTTTCTTTGGTGTAGACGGCCTCCAGGTCCTTCAGGCTCACCCCGGACTCCAGGGAAGCGCGTAGAGCCTGCAACTGCTGCGCCTGCAAGCGCAGCGGCTCAACCTCGCGCTGAGCCTGCTCAAGGGCCTGCGTGGCTTCCTCGAGCTTCTTCTCGGCCTCCTGGCCGCGCGTGGTCATGGTTTCAACCTTCTCGGTATCGGCGCCGACCTTGTTATGCAGATACCAGACATACGGGCCTGCGGCAGCCAGCGCAATGAGCAAAACCACTTCGAGAATCAGACGCTTCATGGTCCCGGCCTCTTTCAGTTAGCCGAAATCGGGCGGCCGTTTTGTGGCTGCACCGGACGCGAGCTGATCTTGAAGGGAAACTGCAGAATCTGATCGCGGGAAATATTGATCGGCTCGCGCAAGATGTAGTAGCGCATGTTCTCGGTACACGGCGGCGTTGAGAGCGAGCCGTCGTACAGAAAGAACTTCATGTCGCGCGGCAGCAGGTTGGCCGGATCAAAGCGCAAACCCTCGGGCTTGACCTCCGGCCCCTCCGACTTGGGGGCATTGGCCCAGATCTGCTTGATACCCGGATTCTCGTTACCCTCGCGCATCAGAACCACAACGGTCACCAACTTGCCGTTGAGATCGCGATGCAGGAAATGAATGCCCATGGGGAAGGTCTTGCCGTCGATTTGCTCACCCGCCGGCCTCTGGAAGGTCAGGCTCACCAGCTCGTAGGGCAGGCTATCAATGCGCATACGGCTGCCGGGCGCCACATTGACATGCAAGGTACGACCATCGTTGAGCACCGCCAGCGGGCCAGCGCGGTAGTCGTGAATCAGCTCGTACTTGACCCGCAGCACCGGACCGGCAATGTTGATCGGCGACTGGCTGCGACCGCGTCCGCACATGGCATAACGCTCACCCCAAAAATCGGGGCCCAAGTCCCCCTCGAACGACCAGGGCGGCAGACTACTGCCCGGTTTCGGATCCGCTTTGCGGGTTGCGTCGTCCAGGCGGCGTTCGGCCAGGGTCTTGGGGGCCTCTTCGGCCGCCTTGGCGGGCTCAGACGCTGCGCCCGCTTCGGCCGCTTTGCCAGCCTCGGCCTGCTGAGGGCCTTTGTCGCTCGCCGGCGCTCTGGCCAGCGCCTGCTGGCAGCTGGAAATCACCTCGATCTTCTGCCCGGCCGAGGCGAGCGCGTTTTGCGCAGCGCAAATCAAGCTCTTGCGGGTGCCCCAGTCAGCCGTATCCAGGGCGCGGCGGTAAGCCTCGACCGCTGCCGGATCCGCTCCGCCTTTGGTCAACATGCGGATCGCCCCCAGCCCCGCCTCGCGCTCAGGGCTGAGCGCCGATTTTTCCTTGCGATAGACCGATTCCAGGTCGCGCAGCACCTCGCCGTTGGCCAAGGCCGACCGGTAGACCAGCAACTGCCCGGCCTTCTTACGCAAGGGCTCGAGATCGGCCTGGATGGACTCCAGTTGCTTTTCGGTATCGCTCAGCTTGGTCACCGCAGCGGCAGCCTGGGGAGCGACCTCGGCCGCCTGCGCAGCCGCCCCCGCCCCGGCTTGATAGCGCAGCCAGCCCAGGGCGCCAGCGGCGACCAGGGCTATGACGAGGAGGGCATCGAAAATCGTGCGCTTCATGATGGAGATACCACGAGATATCGGGGATTCGACTCGAGCGCATGAAACTTGAATGCATTAACGGACGCGGGTCGACCGAAAAAGCCTCCGAGAACGATCACCACTGCACTGAGGATCCAAAGGTCTCTAAAGCGCATGATCACTCCGAAATTCTAGGCAGGGCCCGATAGACCCGGCTGTTCTGCGGCCAATTCAAGGCCGCGACTGACTTTGAGGCGCTCATCGTCCGCCCCCATGTTGATAACGCAGGGTGCCCAGTTCATCGAGCTGACGGCGCTCACGCCGGGCCTGACTCTCGCGCACCTGACGCTGATCATGCTCCTGCAGCGATTGCATCTTCAGGCGCTCCCGCTCAGCTGCCACCAAGCCGGCGCGAGCCTTGGCCTGAGCCGCCTCCACTTGGGCAATGTCTTTGTCCACCCGGTCCACCAGCGTCAGCAACTGGTCGGCAAACTGCCGGCGGTTGAGCGTCTCGACCATCCCGGTGCTCACCGTGCCCGCCTGCGGAGGACGCGCGTAGTCCTCATGAAGCTTGAGCAAGCGCTGACGGGTCGCTTGCAGCGACTGCAGGCGATCACGCAGCAAGGCCAATTCGGCCTGGATACGGGCCACCTCTTCTTGCGCCTTGTCTTGCAAAACGCCCCAGCAGGATCGAACTTGATTCATGGTGTGGAGTCGCTCATCAAGCGCCGCAGACTGTCGCGGGTGGTCGGGTCAGATTCACCCAGGTGCATGTCTTGCCGCAAAAAGTTTTCCATGGCGGGCCGCAGCCGTATCGCCTCATCGAGTTCAGGGTTGCTACCCGCCTCATAAGCCCCGACCTGAATCAGATCGACATTCTGCTGATACAGCGACCACAGCCGCCGGAATCGATTGGCAAGCTTCAGGTCTTCGGGGCCGAGCAGGGTCTGCATCAGACGCGAAATCGATCCATTCAGATCGATGGCCGGGTAGTGAGCGGCATCGGCCAACTTGCGTGAAAGCATGACCTGGCCATCAAGCGAGGCGCGGGCGATATCAACAATCGGATCCTGCGCATCGTCGCCCTCGGCCAGAACGGTGTAAATGGCCGTGATGGACCCATGGCCATGTCGACCGGGTCCGGCCCGCTCGATCAGGCTGGGCAGCAGGCCAAACACCGACGGCGGGTAACCCTTGGCAGTGGGCGGCTCACCAATGGCCAGGCCCACCTCGCGCCGCGCGTGGGCCACCCGGGTGAGGCTGTCCACCAGCATCAGTACATCCTTGCCTTGGTCGCGAAAATATTCGGCGATGAGGTGTGTCATCTGGGCGGCCTTGAGCCGCAGCACTGGCGAGACATTGGCCGGCGAAGCCACCACCACAGCTTTGGCCAGTCCTTCGGCCCCCAAGGTCTCCTGGATGAAGGCCTGTACTTCGCGGCCGCGCTCCCCAATCAGGCCAATCACCACCACCTCGGCTTCGGTGAATCGGGTAAGCATGCCCATCAGCACACTTTTGCCCACGCCAGAGCCTGCCACCAGGCCAATGCGCTGGCCGCGCCCGAGCGTGAGCAAGCCGTTGATGGCCTTCACGCCCACATCCAGGGCCCGATTGATCGGACCGCGCTCCATCGGATTGACGGGCAGCCCGGCCATCGAGAGATGGCTGTCGCACTGGGGCGCAGGCAATCCGTCCAGAGGATTGCCCCGACCATCGATCACCCGCCCGAGCAATTCATCGCCCAGACAGACCTCACCGGCGCCCGGCATGATGCGCACCGAAGCACCCGGCGCAACGCCCACCGGATCGGTGTAGGGCATCAGAAAAAGTGTCTTGTCCTGGAAGCCGACCACCTCAGCCTCAAGCCGATGACCGCCCCGGCCCATGACCTCACAGCAGGTCCCCACCGGGGCCATAATGCCGCGAGCCTCCAAGCGCAGTCCCACCAGCCGAACCAGCGTTCCGCAGCGCTCAGGTTCGCAGACGCGTATGGCAGCGATCTTGCGCTCGACTTCGTCAGCAAAAGCAATCATGAGTCCACCCGGGAAGCCGCACCCTCGCGGCTGTGGCATGGCATGTTCATCACGGGGTCTCCCCCTCATCCGCGCCCTCGGCCGTCGCGCCCGGGCTTGTATCGCCCGTCGACGCGCCCGCGATGGGCGATGCATCGGCATCGATGACCGGCGCAAAACGCCCCCCGCGCGGCGACTCGGACATGCGCGGCTGGGCATCGAGCACCTGCGAGACCTCAGCGCGTCGAGCCACCAGTCGCTCAGGTTTAAAGGCCGACTGGGTCCGCGCACTGGCGGGCACCTGCAATAACTGGCGGGCCATGGCCTCCAGGCGGTGCTCAATCAAGTCAGTGATCATGGCATCGTTGGCGCTCGCTCTGACACTGCCGGGCAACACAGTGGCATTGGCCTTCAAGATCCAAGGCGGCGCCTTGGCTTGAGGCACTCCCTCGCCCCCCGCGGATAAGGAAGCCATCCACTCCTGCAAGGGTCCGAGATCGTCAGGGTGCAGTTCGATTCGTACGGGGGTTCCCCGTGGCGCGTCGAGCTCATCGACGCAGCGCCTGATCAAACGCTCTATGGCCTGCGGCGATATCGCCAGCTCACCAATCACCAGTTGCTCGGCCAGGTGCAAGGC
>VGHR01000002.1 GCA_016868205.1 Betaproteobacteria bacterium | reverse complement strand
ATCGGCGCACGCCCTGGGTTATCCGGTGCGCAGCATCCGCCTGCTGGCCGTGCTGGCCGGAGGCGCCCTCTGCGGCCTGGCTGGCGCCTACCTATCGGTGATCTACACGCCGCTTTGGGTCGAGGGGATGGTGGCTGGGCGCGGCTGGATTGCCCTGGCCCTGACCACCTTCGCGACCTGGCGACCGGCCCGGGTGCTGCTGGGCGCCTACCTGTTCGGCGGCCTGACCATGCTGCAGTTCCATCTGCAAAGTTCAGGGGTGCAGGTACCCAGCGAATTTCTTACCGCCCTGCCCTACCTGGCCACCATCGTGGTACTGGTGCTGATTTCGCGCAACCCTACTTGGATACGGGTCAACATGCCTGCCTCTCTGGGCAAGCCCTTTCATCCCGGTTAATAATCGCGCTTTTCCCCTCCCCACCGAACCTTAAACAAAAGGAATTTCCATGACACTGTTGTCCAAGCGCTCCGTCCTGAAACTGGCGGCCCTGACCACCGTGGCGGCCACGGCCCTGGTCGGCTGCGGTAAGAAAGAGGAGCCCAAGGCCGCTGCCCCGGCTGCCACCGCGAAGACCGAACCGCTGAAGGCGGCTTGGATCTATGTGGGTCCTGTGGGTGATGCCGGCTGGTCCTTTGCCCACGACCAAGGTCGCAAAGCCGTGGAGGCCAAGTTCGGCGATGCGGTGAAGACCAGCTTCGTCGAGAAGGTACCCGAGGGAGCGGATGCCGAGCGCGTGATCCGCGATCTGGCCCAGCAAGGCAACAAGATCATCTTCGCCACCTCCTTCGGTTACATGGAAGCCATGCTCAAAGTGGCGGCCGACTTCCCCGATGTGAAGTTCGAGCATGCCACCGGCTATAAGACCGCGCCCAATATGCGCATCTATGACGCCAGCTTCTACCAGGACACCTACATGGCGGGCGTGATCGCCGGCAAGATGACCAAAACCAATGTGCTGGGCTTCGTCGGTTCCTTCCCGATCGCCGAGGTGCTGCGCAACATCAACGCCTTCACGCTGGGCGCGCAGAGCGTCAACCCGAAGATCAAGACCAAGGTGGTCTGGGTCAACACCTGGTATGACCCGGGCAAGGAGAGCGAGGCCGCTCAGAGCCTGATCAATCAAAAGGCCGATGTGCTGCTGCAAAACACCGACTCCACCGCCGTGCTGCAGACCGCCGAGAAGAACGGCAAGTATGCCTTCGGCTGGGACAGCGACATGAGCAGCTTCGGTCCCAAGGCCCACCTGGGCTCGGCCATCGTGAACTGGGCCCCTTACTACATCAAGGCCATCGAGGAAGTCAAAGCCGGCACCTGGAAGACTGAGCGCACCGTCTGGGGCGTCAAGGAAGGCCTCAACGATCTGATCAAGATCAATGATGTAGTGCCTGCCGATGCCAAGAAGCGCGTCGATGAAATCAAGGCCGGTCTCAAAGACGGCAGCTTCAGCGTCTTCACCGGCCCGGTGGTCGACAACACCGGCAAGGATCGCCTGGCCAAAGACCAGAAAGCCGACCAGGCCTGGCTGGACAAGGTGGACTTCTTCGTCAAGGGCGTCGAAGGCAAAGTGCCGGCTGGCAAGTAAAGCGTCCCGCCCACTAAAAAAGCTGCCTGCGGGCAGCTTTTTTCTTGGGTTTGTGGCCCCAGCGCAAGAGGGCTGCGTCTGGCACGCAATGAGCCCAGACTCGGCTTTTTTTCGGCGATGATTCAGCCCATGATCGAAAAATCACTCTGGCACCCTGTGGCCGACGAGCGGACCCTCGGCTCGTCCCCGATGGCCGTGAGCGTGCTTGAGCATCCACTGGTGCTCTGGCGCGACAGCAGCGGTTCGGTCCACGCGTGGACAGACCGGTGCCCGCATCGCGGGGCCCGTTTGTCCATGGGGCAGATCGCGCAGGACCGCCTGCAATGCCCCTACCATGGCTGGCAATTCGATACGCGAGGCCAGTGCCGGCTCATACCAGCCTCCGCGGAACTCAAACCGCCAGCGGGATACTGCGCCAGCGACCACCCGGTGGCCGTGCAACACGGATTGATCTGGGTACAACTGCAAGCGCAGGCTGAGGCAGAAGTGCCCCCTTTTGCGGACGAAAGCAGCGGCCTGCGCCTGCTCAACTGCGGCCCCTATGATGTGGCCTCAAGCGCACCGCGGGTGGTCGAGAACTTTCTGGATATGGCCCACTTCAGTTTCGTGCATGAAGGCTGGCTCGGCGCACTCGAGCATCCGGAAATCGAGCCCTATGAGGTGCAGGAAACACCCCGGGGCCTACTGGCCACCGGCTGCAAGGCCTGGCAGCCCCGTTCGAATCTGCACTCCACCGCCGCCGCTCAGGTGGAGTACACCTACGAGGTCACCGGACCTTACAGCGCCTTTCTCAGCAAGTTGCCGGAGGCGGGCAGCACCCGTTTGACCGATTGGCGCGAAGCTATCGGCCTGTTCGTCTGTCCGCTCACTGCCGAGAGCTGCAGGGTCTGGTTTCGCCTGGCCATGGCCGATCATGAAAGCAGCGACGAGGCGCTGGCCTCGTTTCAGCACACCATCTTCTGCCAGGATCAGCCGGTTCTGGAATCGCAGCAGCCCAAGCGCCTGCCCCTCGACCCACGCAGCGAGTTGCACACCAGCGCGGACCGACTCTCGAGTGCCTACCGCCGTTATCTGCGTCGGCTCAACATCACCTTTGGAGTCTGTTGATGAATCTGCCGCCGATCGACCTGCGAAGCTTGCCCCAAGTGCTGCGCGCCATGCCAAAGGCTGAGCTTCACATACATATCGAGGGATCGCTTGAGCCAGAGATGATCTTCGCACTGGCCCGTCGCAACAAGGTCAATTTGCCTTACTCCAGCGTGGAGGCTCTGCGACAAGCCTATGCCTTCACCGACCTGCAAAGCTTTCTCGATATCTACTACGCCGGCGCCAGCGTCTTGCTCAAGGAACAGGATTTCTATGACATGGCTTGGGCTTACTTCGAAAAGGCCGCGCGCGATTCAGTCATTCATGCCGAACTCTTCTTCGATCCGCAGACTCACACCAGCCGCGGCGTAGAGATGGGGACAGTGATCCAGGGCCTCGCGCGCGCGTGCCGGGACGCAAGATCGCAACTGGGCCTGAGCGCCAGCCTGATCCTGTGCTTTTTGCGGCATTTGAGCGAGGACGAGGCCTTCGCCACCCTCGAACAAGCCCTGCCCTGGCGCGAACATTTCATCGGCGTGGGACTCGACTCCAGCGAGGTGGGCCATCCACCGGAAAAGTTTGCGCGTATCTTCAAGCGCTGTGGTGACCTGGGCCTGCGGCGCGTGGCCCATGCCGGCGAGGAAGGCCCCCCGGCCTACATCCACGCCGCCCTGGACCTGCTTGGAGCCGAGCGCATCGACCACGGGGTCCAAGCCACCCGGGACCGCGCCCTGATGCAGCGCCTGGCCGACCGGCGTGTGCCGCTGACAGTTTGCCCGCTGTCGAATATCAAGCTGTGCGTGTACCCGCACTTGGAGCAGCACAGTCTGGGGCAACTGCTCGATGCAGGGATTGTGGCCACCATCAATTCCGACGACCCTGCGTATTTCGGCGGCTACATCAACGACAATTTTGTGCAGACCTTCGGAGCACTCAAGCTGCAGGCAAGCCAGGCCTACACGCTGGCGCGCAACAGCTTCGAAGCGAGCTTCATTGAAACATCGGTCCGGTCGAACCTGATTGCCCGACTGGACCAGTTCTTCGAGGAACTGCGCAATTGAGCCCGCGCAGTGCGCAGGATCGGCAAGCCCTGCGCATCGCCCTGACCGGCCTGATCAGTCTGGCTGTGGCCATGGGCCTGGGGCGTTTTGCCTTTACCCCTATCCTGCCGATGATGCTCCGCGATGGCTGGGTCGATCTCAACCAGGCCAGTTGGCTGGCCAGCAGCAACTACCTGGGGTATCTGATGGGCGCCCTGGCCTGCGCCTTGCAGCCCTGGTTATGGGCTCGGCTCGGGCTGCGCGCCGATCCGGCCCTGGCCACCCTGGTACGCATCGGCCTGGTTGGCACGACTGTGCTCACCCTGGCGATGGTCATGCCGGTGCCCTGGGCCTGGCTGCGCTGGGGGGCGGGCTTGGCCAGCGCCTCGGTGTTCGTGTATGCCTCGGGGTGGTGCCTGTCTCAACTCAACCGACTCGGGCGGCCCCATTGGGGCGGCCTGATCTACGCCGGTCCGGGTGCGGGGATCGTCATCAGCGGGTTGGCTGTCACGCCAATGATTGCTCAGGACTGGCCTGCCACCTGGGCCTGGTTGAGCATGGCAGCCTTGGCACTGGTGGGTACGGGCCTGGCTTGGCCCAGCTTGATGGGTCACCAAGCGAATCTGGAGCGCCTGGTGCCGGTCGATGCAGGCGCCGGCCCCGCGGCCCAGGGACCGAGCCGCTGGCTGGAGTTGACCCTGACTACCCTGGGTTACGGTCTGGCCGGCTTCGGCTACATCATTAGCGCCACCTTCCTGCCGGTTATCGCGCGTCAGTCACTGCCCGAGTCGGTTTGGCTGGATCTGTTTTGGCCCCTGTTTGGCATCGGCGTTGTTGTCGGGGCCTTGCTGTCGACGCGGCTGGCGGCCTCGCACGATAAGCGACTGCTGCTGTGCGCCGGCTTTCTCATTCAGGCTGCAGCCTTGACCATCGGCCTGATCAGCCCGACCGTGCCCGGTTTTGTGGTGAGCAGCTTTTTCTTGGGGCTGCCTTTTACTGCCCTTAGCTTTTTCGCCATGCAGGAGGCGCGGCGTCTGAGCGGTGGTACGGCCGCGAGTTTCATGGGCTTGCTCACGGCCACCTATGGATTGGGGCAGGTGCTCGGCCCGCTGCTGGTAGGCTGGCTGCTCAATCTCACCGGTGCGAAGGAAGGCTTCGACCTCGCCCTGACCCTGGCCGGTGTTGCCTTGCTAAGCGGCGGGGCTTTCTTTGGCTTCCTACGATACCGTTATCCCGTCGTTTCCCTTGGGTAAGGGCCTGATGGCATGATGCTCCGTATGACCGCTGCCATGCACATCGTCGAGTTGCCGCTGTTTCCCTTGGACACGGTGCTCTTTCCCGGCGGTCTGCTGCCGCTGCGTATCTTCGAGGTGCGCTATCTCGATATGGTGCGTCGCTGTCAGCAGAGCCAAACGCCTTTCGGCGTGGTCAGCTTGCAACAAGGATCTCAAGTGCTGCAACCCGGTTCGGCGCCCGAGGCTTTCAACCGCGTGGGTACTTTGGCGCGCCTGATAGAGGTACAGAATCCGCAGCCAGGCTTGCTGCACATCCGCTGCCAAGGTGAACAACGCTTTACCGTTCATCGCAGCGAGAAGCTCAAGCACGGCCTGTGGGTGGCCGATGCCGAGTTACTGCCCGGGGATGCCGAGGTGGCCATCCCTGAAGACCTGCAGGGGCCCGTGCGCATGCTGCGCCGACTGCTCCAGCAAATGGAGGACAAGGATGTCCCTCTGGAGCAGCGACCTGTGCTTGCACCCTTTGAGTTCGATGACTGCGGCTGGGTAGCCAACCGCTGGTGCGAAATGCTGCCACTGCCGCCAGCAGTGCGGCAGCAGCTGATGGCACTGGACAACCCGCTGGTGCGGCTGGAACTGGTAGGCGACCTGCTCGAACGCAAGGGCTGGACCTGAACCGTAGAATGCCGGCTTGCCCTTGGCCGGCGAGGCCCGCCCGCGAAAGGGGCGAGGTCCTGAAAACCGCTCCCGAACTGCAGCGCCCTGGCGGCGCCCTTTCCCTCCATGCTCACCTCCGAAACCAGCCTACCCCCAGCCGACGACAACCAGTTGATGGCCGAGCGCCGTGACAAACTGGCCGCCCTGCGGCAACGAGGCATCGCCTTCCCCAATGACATCAAACCAGAGCATCGCGCCGCGCAACTATTTGAGGCCTACGGCAGCCTGAGCAAGGAAGAGCTTGCACAGCGCCCTGTCACCGTCAGTGTGGCCGGCCGCATGATGCTCAAACGGGTCATGGGCAAGGCCAGCTTTGCGACCCTGCAGGACGCCTCCTTCGGCCCCTCGAGCGGACGGATTCAGATCTACATCAGCAACGACGGGGTCGGGGAGGGAGAGCACGAGACCTTCAAGCACTGGGACCTCGGCGACATCGTCGCGGCGCAGGGGACGCTCTTTAAAACCAAGACCGGTGAGCTGTCTGTCCATGCACAGTCGATCCGCTTGGTCACCAAGAGCCTGCGGCCTCTGCCCGACAAATTTCACGGGGTCTCCGATCAGGAGCTCAAGTACCGGCAACGCTATGTGGATCTGATCACCGATGAAAAGGCGCGGCAGCGCTTCGTTGCACGCAGTCGGGCCATCAGCGGCATCCGCCATTTCATGGTGGAACACGGTTTTTTGGAGGTGGAGACCCCGATGCTCCATCCCATACCGGGCGGCGCCAATGCCAAGCCCTTCATCACCCACCACAATGCACTCGATCAGGAGATGTATCTGCGCATCGCGCCGGAGTTGTATCTCAAGCGTCTGATCGTCGGGGGCTTTGAGAAGGTTTTCGAAATCAACCGTAGCTATCGCAACGAGGGCATCAGCGTACGCCACAACCCCGAATTCACCATGATGGAGTTCTATGCAGCCTGGTGGAACTACCAGGACCTGATGGACTTTACCGAGCAGATCATCCGGGATGCAACCCACAAGGCCAGCGGCGGTTTGCAATTGAGCTACGCGGGTCAGCCGGTCGATCTCGAGCCTGCTTTCGAGCGCCTAACCATACGCCAAGCGATTGCCAAGTATGGGCCGGCCGATATACAAGTGGACGATCCCCAGTGGCTGATACAAGCCCTGCGGCGATGCGGGTTAAGCGAGGCCAGAGACCGACTCTCGAGTCGGTCTCTGGCCGGACTGCAGGTGCTCTACTTCGAGGAAACCGTGGAGGACAAGCTCTGGCAACCGACCTTCATCATGGAGCATCCCACCGAGATTTCGCCGCTGGCGCGGGCCAACGACCAGAACCCGGAAGTGACCGAGCGCTTTGAGCTCTATATCACCGGGCGCGAATTCGGTAATGGTTTTTCCGAACTCAACGATGCGCAGGAACAGGCCGCACGATTTCATGCGCAGGCTCAGGCCAAGGATGCGGGCGATGATGAGGCCATGTTTTTCGATGCCGACTTTGTGCGGTCTCTGGAGATCGGCATGCCACCGACCGGCGGCTGCGGCATCGGCATAGACCGGCTCATGATGCTGCTCACCGACAGCCCCAGTATCCGCGATGTGATCCTGTTCCCCGCACTGCGGCGCGAAGGCTAGCTGCCGCTCAAGGACACCTTCAGGGGATCAAATCCAGAGCCCGCAGATACGCGGGCTCAAGCATCAGGTCGTCCCACCCGAGCGGCGGCTGACTGGGCAAGAGCGCCAGACGCCGCAGTTCGCTGGCCTGAACCGGCGACCACTGGCCCTGCTGCTGGGCCTGGCCCATGCCCTCAAGCCAATCATCGAGCACCCGACTCCCGTCCAAGCTCTGGTTGCACAGCAACACCAAGTCGCAGCCCGCTTGCAGCGCAACCACAGCCGCCTCGGTGTAGGTCACTTGCCGGCCATCGATCAGCCGCGCACCGGCCATGCTCAGGTCGTCGCTGAACACCGCCCCGCCAAAACCAAGCTGCTCGCGCAAAATACTGCCGAGCCAACGCGGGGAAAAGCCGGCCGGGCGAGCATCGACCTTGGGATAAATCACATGCGCCGGCATGATGCTGCTAAGTACCGTGCCGAGCCACGGATAGGGCCGCGCATCGTCGCTCAAGATGGCTTTGAGGCTGCGGCCGTCAACAGGAATATCGGTGTGCGAGTCGGCCTGAACATAACCATGACCGGGAAAATGTTTGCCGCAATTGGCCATACCCGCCTGGAGCAGGCCGTGCATCAGGCTGCGGGCCAGCAGCGCCACAATCCGCGGATCCCGATGGAAGGCCCGGTCGCAAATGACCGCGCTACGGCCGTGATCGAGATCGAGTACCGGCGCGAAGCTCATGTCGACGCCGCAAGCTCGCAACTCAGCGCCCAGCACATAGCCGCAGGCAGTAGCGGCCTCGCAGGCCCGCAGCGCAGGGTCACCGCTGCAGGCAGGGTCGGCCTGCATCCACAGACGACCCAGAGCGCCCATGGCTGGCAAGTGGGTAAAGTCATCCGTCCTGAAGCGCTGCACACGGCCGCCTTCATGATCGACCAAGATCAGCAGGTCTTCACGAACGGCCTTGATGCTGGCGCACAGCTCGGTCAACTGGCTGCGGTCTTTCCAGTTGCGCCCAAAGAGAATCACGCCGCCGGTCAGAGGATGTTCCAGGCGCCGGCGATCCGAGGCAGACAAATCAAGGCCGGCGATATCAAGAATCAGGGGGCTATGGGCCAGGCTCATGGGTGGTGCCGTTCGACAATGACAAAACTGGTGGCGTAATCGGACTCATCACTGACACTGAGATGGGCGCACAAATGGCGCTCCTCAAACCAGTGCCGCAAGCGACCGTGCAGAACGATGAAGGGCTGTCCACTGGCGGCTTTGGCCACCTCGCACAGGCGCCAGGCCATGGGCTGGCGCATGCCGGTGCCGATGGCCTTGGAGAAAGCCTCCTTCGCCGAAAACCGGGTGGCCACAAATCGTACGCCGCGTTCAGGCCAACGCTGACTGCGCAGACGCCAGGTTTGCAGCTCGGTGTCGGTGAGGATCTTGGCTGCAAAACGCTCCCCGTAGCGGTCCAGACTGGACCGGATCCGCCGTATGTCGCAGATATCGGTACCGATGCCGAAAATATGCGCGTCCATGATCAGCCGGCAGCCTCGCTGGCTTCACGGATGGCGGCCAGATAGGCCTGGACGGTAGCGGCGTAGCCCAGTTCCAGAGCATCAGCGATCAACGCATGGCCGATGGAAACCTCGAGCACGGCCGGTACCGCCCCGAGAAAGTCCGCCAGATTGCTTCGGTTGAGGTCATGGCCTGCGTTCACGCCCAGACCCACAGCCAAAGCCGCGAGAGCCGATTCGCAAAACCCTTGAAGCACCTGAGTCTGCTCGTCAGTGCCCCAGGCACGGGCATAAGTCTCGGTGTAGAGCTCCACCCGATCTGCCCCGAGAGCCTTGGCAGCAGCCATGGCCCCTGGCTGGGGGTCCATGAAAAGACTCACCCTCACACCGAGCTGCCTGAGTTCAGCCACGATGGGGGCCAGGCGCTGGGCATCCTGGGGCAAGCTCCAGCCATGATCGCTGGTGAACTGACTTTGGCTGTCGGGCACCAGCGTGCACTGATGCGGTCGGAGCCGGCGCACCAGATCCATCAGGTTATGAAAGGGATTGCCCTCGATATTGAATTCGCGCTGCGGCCAATGCTTCATCAACTCGGCTATCTGCACCGCATCTTCGGTGCGAATATGGCGCTGGTCCGGCCGCGGATGGATGGTGATGCCAGCGGCGCCAGCCTCCAGGCACAGCCGGGCTGCATGCACCGGACTGGGTATATCCAGGTGTCGACTATTGCGCAACAAAGCCACCTTGTTGACATTAACCGAGAGGGCGGTTCGGGCGCTTGTCATGAGCGGTCGGGGTAAGCCAGGGTCTGCAGGTCGTGCATCAGCTGTCGGGTCTTGAGCATAGAAATGCCGCAATGGTAGTGCAGCAGCGTGCGCAACTGCCGCTTGAGGGGGGCCCCCAAGGGCATAACCGCCTGCAGCGTCTGCGCGAACCCAGCTTGCTCGCCCATCGCCGATGACAGAGTCAGCCACTGGCTGCCCGATAAGCAGGCCGCCTCGTCGGCCTGGGCTAAGCGCAAGCCGGCTTCGGGTACGAGGACATAGTCGGCTCCCGGATCCAGGGGCATGAGACTGGCAGTTTCCCGGTCCAGGGCCGGCAACCAGCCGACCTCGCGCAGCAGGCGCAATTCGAAGGCGCGCAGGGCCGGGTTCAGGACATCGGCGGCCGGGGTGGCCAGCAGTTGCACGACGGCAGCGTAGGTGTCGAACAGCGCGGGATGCGGGTCATCACGGGCCAGCAGCCGCATGATCAGCTCATTGAGGTAGTAGCCAGAGAGCAGGGCCTGGCCGGTGGGCATAACATGTCCGCCGCGCCATTGGGCCCCCTTAAGGCTGCGAATTTCACCCTCACCGCCGAAGGACAGGCGCAGACCCTGCATGGGCAGCAAGACCGGCCGAAATCCGGAACTCGGTTTCTTGGCTCCGCGAGCCACCAAAGCCATGCGGCCATGGTGTCGGGTGAACACTTCCAGGATCAGACTGGACTCGCTCCAGTCATAGCGGTGCAGCACATAGGCTGGCTCATCAATGACCCGCTGCCGGCTCATTCGTAGCCGAAAGAGCGAACCCGGGCCTCATCGTCAGCCCAACCCGAACGCACCTTGACCCAGATTTCCAGGAATACCTTGTGCCCGGTCAAGGCCTCGAGCTCTTGCCGAGCCTCGGTGCCGATGCGCTTGAGCTTCTCGCCCTTCTCGCCGATGACCATCCCCTTATGGGAATCTCGCTCAACCACGATGGTGGCAGCAATTCGACGCAGCTCTCCCTCCTCCTCATAGCGATCAATCAGCACGGTTGAGGTGTAGGGCAGCTCATCGCCGGTGAGGCGAAACAGCTTCTCTCGCACGATCTCGGCCGCCAGAAAACGCTCGCTGCGGTCAGTCAATTCGTCGGCGCCGTAGATCCAGGGCTGCTCGGGCAAGTAGGGGCTGCAGATTTCGAGCAGGCGATCGACATCCTTGGCGTTCTTGGCCGACATCGGCACAAATTGGGCAAAGTCGTGGCGCTGCTGCATGTCGCGCAGCCAGGGCGCGAGTTCGCCGCGTCGATGCAACTGATCGATCTTGTTGGCCACTAGAACCGCTGGCAGCCCCTGCGGCAGCAGCGAGAGCACCTGCGCATCGGCCAGATTGAAACGGCCAGCCTCAACCACCAGAAGCACCAAATCAACCTCATGCAACGCGCCCATCACCGTCTTGTTAAGCGAACGGTTCAGAGCGTTGCCGTGCCGGGTCTGAAAGCCCGGGGTATCGACAAATACATACTGGTTCACGCCCTGGGTACGCAGGCCGGTGATGCGATGCCGGGTGGTTTGCGCCTTGCGCGAAGTAATGCTGATCTTTTGCCCCACCAGCGCATTGAGCAGGGTGGACTTGCCCACATTGGGCTTGCCCACAATGGCCACCAAGCCGCAGCGCTGCAGGCCGGCATCCGACGCAGCCGTCACAGGGGGGCGCCCAGCCAAAGCCTGGGTCAGCATGGCTTCAAGCTCTTGCGGGCTTTGAGGGGTAGAGGCGGTCACCGCAGCGCTTTCTCAGAGGGATCGGATATGGCTCAACATGGCTGCAGCGGCAGCCTGCTCACCAGCCCGCCGCGAACCCCCTATTCCGCGCTCGGTCCGGTCGAGCTCGGCCACTTCACATTCAACATCGAAGACCTGTTGATGCGCAGCCCCAGATGTGGCGACGACCCGATAAGTTGGCAGATTCATACGCCGTGCCTGCAGCCATTCCTGCAATTCGGTCTTGGAGTCTTTACCCACCGCCGCCATACCCGGCGTAATGTCCAGATCTGAAAAAAGGTGGCGCACCAGGGCCCGCGCCTTGTCATAACCGGCATCCAGATACACCGCGCCGATCACTGCCTCAAGTGCATCGGCCAGAATGGAGGGACGCTGACTACCCCCTGACCGGGCCTCTCCCTCCCCCAAGCGGATCAGGCCGGGCAGACCCAGACTCAGCGCCAAAGCGTGCAAGGAGTCCTGACGCACCAAGTGGGCGCGCACCCGGGACAACTCGCCCTCGGGTCGGTCGGTCAGACGCTCGTAGAGGAGATCAGCGACCGCCAAATTGAGCACGGAGTCGCCAAGAAACTCGAGCCTTTCATTGTGCTCGGCACCAAAGCTGCGGTGAGTCAGGGCCAGCCTGAGCAGAGCGAGGTTCCCGAAGGAGTGCTCCAACCTGCCTTGCAGGCCAGACAAGTCCTCGTGGGGGTCGGCCGCTCGCACGTCAGTCGAAGGATCCGATGCGCTTGAGGTTGCCGAAGTTCATCCAGACAAAGAAGGCCTTGCCCACGATGTTTTCCTCGGGCACAAAGCCCCAGAAGCGCGAATCGAGCGAATTGTCGCGGTTATCGCCGATCATGAAGTAGTGACCCGGCGGGACTTTGCAGACCACACCCTCGGCGCTGTAACGACAATTTTCACGAAACTTGAAATCATCGGCGGCGGGCACAAAGGCGGGTCGATCGGCCTCGACGATGATTCGGTACGAGTGCGAGCCGTCGGCGGTTCGCTCTTCGAATTGCCGCGAATAGCGCAACGCATCGGCATCAAAAAACTCGGGCAGCGGCTTTTGCACCAAAGGCTTGCCATTGACGCTGATCTGCTTGTTGAGGTAGGCCACCTCATCGCCGGGCAGACCGACCACACGCTTGATGTAATCGAGGCTGGGCTTGGGCGGATACCTGAACACCATCACATCACCGTGACGCGGGCTGTTGTTATCAATGATCTTGGTGTTGACCACCGGCAGGCGCACCCCGTAGTGAAACTTGTTGACCAGAATCAGGTCGTTGATCAGGAGGGTCGGGATCATGGAGCCCGACGGAATCTTGAACGGCTCGAAGAGGAAAGATCTCAGAATGAAGACGATCGCAATCACCGGGAACAGGCCGGCGGTCCAATCGAGCCACCAAGGCTGCATCAGCAGCTTGGCCTGGGTCTGGGCCACATCAACCTCATCGGCGCGCACGCCCAGGCGCTGCAGTTCGGCCCGTCGCTGGGTCTGCGCCTCTTCAAAGGCCTGTGCAGCACGGCGGCGCTGGGGCAGGAAGTACAGGCGCTCGGCCAGCCAGTACAGGCCCGAGACCACGGTGGCCATAAAAAGCAACAGCGCGAAGTTGCCCTCGATATACCCCAGATACCAGGAGGCTCCATAGCCGACGAAGGCAGCCAAGACGAACGCAGTCAACGAACTCATGCGGTTTACTCTTCCACTTGCAGGATCGCCAAAAAGGCCTCCTGCGGGACCTCCACGGTTCCAATTTGTTTCATGCGCTTCTTGCCGGCTTTTTGCTTTTCCAGGAGCTTGCGCTTGCGGGTGATATCGCCGCCGTAGCACTTGGCAATCACATTTTTACGCAGCGCCTTGATTGTCTCACGGGCAATGATGTTGCCACCGATGGCCGCCTGAATAGCGACATCGAATTGCTGCCTGCTGATGATCTCGCGCATCTTGGCGGCCACTGCGCGCCCCCGAAACTGGGCCTGGCTGCGATGCACGATCATGGACAGGGCGTCAACTTTCTCGCCATTGAGCAGCATATCCACCTTGACCACATCGGACTTGCGGTACTCCTTGAACTCATAGTCCATGGAGGCATAGCCGCGGCTGACCGACTTGAGCTTGTCGAAAAAGTCCAGCACGATTTCGCCCAAGGGCAGGTCGTAGGTCAGCATGACCTGCTTGCCGTGGTAGGCCATATTGATTTGCTGACCGCGCTTCTGGTTGGCCAGGATCATGACTGGGCCCACATACTCCTGGGGCATGTACAGATGCACGGTGACGATGGGCTCTCGGATTTCCTGGATGCGACCGAGGTCCGGCATCTTTGACGGGTTCTCAACCCGAATGACCTCGCCATCGCCCTTGACCACCTCATACACCACGCTGGGCGCAGTGGTGATCAGGTCCTGGTCGAACTCGCGCTCCAGACGCTCCTGCACGATCTCCATGTGCAGCAGGCCCAGGAAGCCGCACCGAAAGCCAAAGCCCAGGGCCTGGCTGACCTCAGGCTCGTAGCGCAAGGCCGAATCATTGAGTTGCAGTTTCTCCAGGGCATCACGCAGGGCGTCGTACTCGCTGGCTTCCGACGGATACAGGCCGGCAAACACTTGTGGCTGCACCTCCTTGAACCCGGGCAAAGGCTCGGTAGCGGCGGGCAAATTCGCTCCGCTGGCCGACTTGATCACCGTCAGCGTGTCACCTACTTTGGCAGCCTTGAGCTCCTTGATGCCGGCGATCACATAACCAACCTCGCCAGCCTCCAGCGAATCGCGCGCTTGGTTGGCGGGGGTAAAGACGCCCAGCTTCTCGGCGTTATAGGTGGCCTGCGTGGCCATGAGCTTGATCCGCTCGCCGCGCGCCAGCCGGCCGTCGACCACCCGCACCAACATGACCACACCGACATAGGCGTCGTACCAGCTGTCGATGATCATGGCGCGAAGTGGCCCCTGCGGGTTGCCACGCGGCGGTGGCACCTGCGCCACCACCAGCTCGAGGATGTCCTCCACCCCCATGCCGGTCTTGGCCGAACAGGGCACGGCCCCCGAGGCGTCGATGCCAATCACATCCTCAATTTCCTGCTTGGCGTTATCCGGGTCAGCCTGGGGCAAATCCATCTTGTTGAGCACCGGCAGCACCTCAACACCCAGGTCCAGCGCGGTGTAGCAATTGGCCACCGTCTGGGCCTCCACGCCCTGCGAGGCATCGACCACCAGCAAGGCCCCCTCACAGGCCGAAAGGGAGCGACTGACCTCATAGGAAAAATCAACATGCCCCGGCGTATCGATCAAATTGAGGTTGTAGATCTGGCCGTCACGGGCACGGTATTGCAGCGCCGCAGTCTGCGCCTTGATGGTGATGCCGCGCTCTTTTTCCAGATCCATGGAGTCAAGCACCTGGGCACTCATCTCGCGATCGGCTAGGCCCCCGCAGCGCTGGATTAGCCGGTCGGCCAAAGTCGACTTGCCGTGGTCGATGTGGGCGATGATCGAAAAATTTCTGATGTGCTTCATCAAGGGAGACGCCTAAGTGCTTGAAAGTATTGTTTGCGTTGGCTTGGGCGAGCAGAACGCCATAAAAAAGGGCGCGTCGTGGTGCGACGCGCCCTGAACCAACAATCTATGGCAACTGCGATAGTTGGGACTTCATTGTAGGCAAAAAGCCAGGGGCGCAAAGCCGGAAAAAGGCCGCTCGAGCCCCGTTGCGGGCCAGCAACAGGCCTGTTGTCAACAACTTATCCACATCTTTGGCTCTATTCATCTGGACAATCTGTGCGTGGCATGTGGATGAAATAATAAAGTCCGTTCCAGACCTTCTGGAAGTCAAGAAAGATGGTTCCTTTATTCCCATAAATCTCTTTTTTTGTTTTTCATTTTACAGGAAGTAATGACGAAAGGCCCTTATAAGTGAGCGGACGCCAACATATACAGCTTGTGTTGAACGAAAAAATTCCGAACCCAGCGCCCTCTAAGGTCTTTCGAGCCGATCTGCGCCCCATTCGTGGCGCAGATCGGACAACCCTACAAACAGGTGTTGCGCCCTTTAGCGCGCCGGACGGATCAAGGCGTACTGGGCCAGTTCACCCCGCCGGTATTGCACAACGATGGGCTTGCTCTTGTCTGCACGGGCCACCGCCTGCTCAAAGTCGCGCACGCTGAGCACCTCCAGATTACCCACCGCCACAATCACATCGCCCTCGCGCAAACCGGCCCGAGCGCCTACGCCTTCTGCGGCCTCAACACGCGCGCCACCGCGCAGCTTGAGGTCGCGCTTGAGGGCGTCGGTGAGTTCGGCCACGGTCAGCCCCAGAGTCTGCACTTGCGCTCCTGGTGAAGGACGCGGTTCGGGCGCAGCCTGAGGACGACGCGCACTGCGATCGGCTTCGAGCTCAGCCACCGTCACCACCACATCGCGCTGGGCACCGCGTCGAAACACCGTGACCGAGGCGCGCGATCCAGGCTTGGTATTGCCGACCAAACGCGGCAGGTCGCTGGACTTTTCAATGGCCCGGCCGTCGAACTTCAGGATGATGTCGCCGGCTTCGATGCCCGCCTTGTCGGCAGGAGCACCGGCCTCGACGCCCCGCACCAGAGCCCCCTGAGGCCGCCCCAGGCCAATGGCCTCGGCCACCTCCTTGTTCACCTGATCAATCTGGACCCCGATACGCCCACGCGTGACCCGGCCGGTGGCACGCAACTGATCGGCCACCCGGACGGCCTCGTCAATAGGAATCGCGAAAGAAATTCCCTGGAAGCCGCCCGAGCGCGAGTAGATCTGACTGTTAATGCCGATCACCTCGCCTCGCATATTGATAAGCGGCCCTCCGGAATTGCCCGGGTTGATGGCGACATCGGTCTGGATGAAGGGAAGATAGTCACCCGTGTCGCGCTGCTTGGCGCTGACAATACCGGCGGTCACCGTGTTCTCCAGACCAAAGGGCGAACCGATGGCCATGACCCATTCGCCCACGCGCACCCGGCTCGCATCACCCAGGCGCGCCGAAGGCAAGCCGCTGGCCTCAATCTTGACGACCGCCACATCGGTGCGTCGATCGCTGCCGACGATGCGGGCTTTGAACTCGCGCTTGTCGGTGAGGGTGACAATCACCTCATCAGCGCCTTCGACCACATGCGCATTGGTCATCACAAATCCGTCGGTGGACACGATGAAGCCCGAGCCCACGCCGCGCGGGACTTCCTCTTCACCGCGATCGGGCCGCGGCTGCCGGGGGGCGTTAGGCGGCAGAGGAATGCCAAAGCGCCGGAAGAACTCCAGCATCTGCTCATCAGGCCCACTGCCACCGGCCCCTGGCCGGGCCCGCTCGACCGTGCGGATATTGACCACCGCCGGGCCAACCTGTTCAACCAGTTCGGTGAAGTCGGGCAAACCCCGCACCTGAGCTTGAGCCGGTTGCGGCGCGAGAAAGCACAGCGAGCCACCGAGAACCAGGGCACTCACAGCCAGCCCAAGTTGGAAACGCCTTTGGATCAAATCAATCATCACAGTCCTTCCCACTTACACGACGATATCGCAGACCGTTACCTTCGGCCCGGGCGCAACCCTAAGGCAAAACCCAAACCCACGGTTAAATGGGGGCTTCGACAGCCGACTTCAAGTTGGGCTCAGCTGCCCGTTGCGCCCATGGTCTTGGGCGGTTCATCACGGTCTGCCGGTCGCGGTGTGGCCGGCAGAGCGCGGCGCAGGTCCAGCCAGTACTGAGGTTGCGTGCTCGCATCAAGCCACAAGGTCCAGATGGCACCGTCGGCATTGCGCAGGCGCACCAGCATGAGTTGCTGGGCGTCCAGCACCACCTCGGGCCAATGCAGGGGTGTTCCTTGGGGATAGGCACTGCTGCGCCACAACCACCCCCCGTCCCACTCGATCTGACCCCGCGTCGGCCGGGCCCAGTGCCACACCAGGGCAGCCGTAGCGCCAGCCAAAATTGCCCAGGCCCACTCGGGACCAGCATCTGCACCTGCCAATGACCAGGCCACATACAGGGCCAGCGCCACGATCCACAGGAAAGCCACGAGAACGGTCGCCCGGGCAGAACGGCCCACCGGATAGACCACGGGGGGAGCCATCAGATCACGCACGAAACCGGCTTAAAAACAGAGGGCCGGCCGAGCAACTCAGGCGGCCTTGAAAACCAGGGTGCCGTTGGTGCCGCCAAAGCCAAAATTGTTCTTCAGGGCCACGCGCAAACGCGCGTCACGGGCAGTGTTGGCACAGTAATCAAGATCGCACTCTGGATCCTGATTGAGCAAGTTGATCGTGGGCGGGATCTGCTGATGGTGCAGGGCCAAGACCGTAAAAACCGACTCGATGCCGCCAGCCCCGCCGAGCAGGTGTCCGGTCATCGACTTGGTCGAGCTAATCACCAACTGCCGCGCCCGATCGCCCAGGGCAGCTTTGATCGCGTTGCTCTCATTGACATCACCCAAAGGGGTCGAGGTGCCATGCGCATTAAGGTAGTCCACTTCATCGGCATTGACCCCGGCATTACGCAAGGCTGCCAGCATGGCCCGCCGCGGCCCGTCCATATTGGGAGCCGTCATGTGCCCCGCATCGGCGCTCATGCCATAGCCGGCCAATTCGGCATAAATGCGCGCCCCCCGGGCCTTGGCATGCTCATAGGCCTCCAGCACCATCACACCGGCACCCTCACCCAGGACAAAGCCATCACGGTCTTTGTCCCAGGGCCTCGAGGCCGCCGCCGGATCGTCATTGCGGGTCGAGAGAGCCCGCATGGCTGCAAAGCCGCCAATTCCCAGAGGAGACACGGTCGACTCGGCGCCGCCAGCCACCATCACATCGGCATCGCCGTACTCGATAAGTCGACCCGCTTCCCCAATGCTGTGCAAACCGGTGGTGCAAGCCGTCACCACCGCCAAATTCGGCCCCTTGAAACCAAAACGCATCGAAACATGACCCGAGATCATGTTGATGATGGAGGCCGGCACGAAGAAGGGAGAGATGCGCCGCGGTCCGCGCTGGGTGTACTCGGCGTGGGTCTCTTCGATCATGGGCAGCCCGCCGATGCCCGAGCCAATCACCACGCCAATGCGGCAGGCCTGCTCCTCTCCCAGAGCCTGGCCCAGAGGCAGCCCCGCGTCGCGTAAGGCCTGGTCGGCCGCCGCAATACCGTAGTGGATGAAGGTGTCCATACTGCGCGCTTCCTTGGCGCTGATGTAGGACTCCAAGCTGAAATTCCTGACCTCACCGGCGATCTTACAAGCCATCGCCGAGGCGTCGAACTTGGTAATGGCCGTGATACCGGACTGCCCGGCGAGCAGCGCCGCCCATGCCTCTGCAACGGAATTGCCCACTGGGCTGATACAGCCCAAACCGGTAACGACCACGCGACGACGGCTCATGCACAGATCCTGAAAGAAAGCCCGGGCGGGGCCGTCCGGCCGCGCACGGGCTGTGGGAAAACGGGGCCCTCAGGCCTTCTGGTGGGAGGTGGCGTAGTCGATCGCGTTTTGCACGGTGGTGATCTTCTCGGCATCCTCGTCAGGAATCTCAATTCCGAACTCATCTTCCAGGGCCATCACCAGTTCCACGGTATCAAGCGAATCGGCGCCGAGATCGGCCACAAATGCCTTTTCTCCGGTGACTTGGCTCTCTTCAACGCCAAGCTGCTCGGCAATGATTTTCTTGACACGTGATTCGATATCGCTCATAGATCCCTCGTAGGGTTGTGAAAGAAAAGAGATTTTAGCCCCTGCGGCCCCGCAGTGACACCCCAGGCCGCCCCAGGGTCCGATCCACCGACTTTACATGTACATGCCGCCGTTGACATGGATTTCCTGACCGGTGACATAGGCCGCACCGGCGCTGGCCAGCCAGGACACCGCATGGGCAATGTCCTGGGGTCGCCCAAGGTGCCCCATGGGGATCTGACCGAGCAAAGCCTTGTGCTGTTCCTCGGGCAACGCGGCCGTCATGTCGGTCTCGATAAAGCCCGGGGCGATGCAGTTGACGGTGATGCCCCGGCTGCCAAGCTCGCGCGCCAGCGCCCGCGTCATGCCCGCCACGCCGGCCTTGGCCGCCGCGTAGTTGGCCTGCCCAGGATTGCCGGAAGCGCCCACCACGCTGGTGATGCTGATGATCCGTCCATGGCGCTGCTTCATCATCGGCCGGATGACTGCCCGACTCAATCGGAACACGGCCTTGAGATTGGTCTGCATCACCGCATCCCAATCCTCGTCCTTCATGCGCATGGCCAACTGATCCCGGGTAACTCCCGCATTGTTGACCAGTACCTGCAGGCCGCCGTGGACTTTGACCAGACTGTCGACCAGCGCCTCGACAGCCGCAGCGTCGTTGACATCAAGCCTCACGCCACGACTGCCGGCATATCCGGCTAGCTCCTGGGAAATTCGGGCCGCGCCCTCATCGGTCGTGGCAGAACCGATGACGATCAGTCCATCCTGAGCCAGTTGATGGGCAATGGCCTGCCCGATGCCCCGCGAGGCTCCGGTCACCAAGGCAACTTGCGACTGCATCTGACTCATGCCAGGACTCCTTGGACTTCAGCCAGCGAAGCGGGATCGAACAGGGGTAAGCCTTGCAAGTGTGGATCGATACGCTTGGCCATGCCGGCCAGGACCTTACCGGGGCCGCATTCGACGAGGAGGTCGATACCGCGCGACCGTATCGCCTGCACGCATTCAAACCAGCGCACCGGACCGAAAGCCTGCCGGTAGAGGGCATCGCAAATGCGCGCTGGATCGGTCTCCACCGCCACATCGATATTGTTGAGTACCGGAATCTGCGGCGCTGCCCATGTCAGGGTGACCAAGTGTTCGCGTAATTTTTCAGCAGCCGGCTTCATCAGGCTGGAATGAAAAGGCGCGGATACCGGTAGCGGCAGGGCTCGCTTGGCCCCCAGCGCCTTGAGAACCTCGCAAGCCCTGTCCACGCCCACCTTGGTCCCGGCAATCACGGTCTGCGCCGGATCATTGAAGTTAACCGCCTCGACAATCTCTGGCGAATCACTGCCCAGGCTCAGGCGGGCCTGCTCGCAGCCTTGAACCACTTGTCCCGGCTCGAGGCCCAAGATGGCCGCCATGGCGCCCACGCCCACCGGCACCGCCTCTTGCATGGCCGCAGCGCGCAGCCTCACCAATGGCGCGGCCTGGGCCAGCGTCAGAACGCCCGAAGCGACCAGAGCGCTGTACTCCCCCAAAGAATGGCCTGCAACGACCGCTGGGCGAGCGCCGCCTTCCGCGAGCCAAGCCCGATAGGCAGCGACTGCGGCCACCAACATCACCGGCTGGGTGTTGGTGGTCAGGGCCAAAGCCTCCTTGGGCCCCTCGCGAATCAAGCGGCCGATGTCCTCTCCCAAAGCCTGCGAGGCTTCCTGCAAGACCTCACGCACCGCGGGATGGTCACCCCATGCATCGAGCATACCCACCGACTGCGAGCCTTGCCCCGGAAAAACGAATGCAAATGTTTTCATGCTTGCCTCATGGCCTTGCCATCCCTCAAAACCGACACGCCGGCGGGAACGGCGAACTTCAATAGCGGAGCAATACCGAACCCCAAGTAAAACCACCCCCCACGCCCTCGAGCATCAGCAGTTGTCCGCGTTGGACACGACCGTCGCGCACAGCAACATCGAGAGCCAGCGGAATCGAGGCGGCCGAGGTATTGCCATGGCTGTCCACCGTCACCACCACCTTGCCCTCGGGCAACTTGAGTTTGCGCGCGGTGCTCTGCATGATGCGAATATTGGCCTGGTGGGGTATCAACCAATCGACATCACCCTCGCTCAAGCCGGCCCGCGCCAGCGTGGTGCGCGCCGTCTGCTCAAGCACCCCGACGGCCAGTTTGAACACCGCCTGCCCGTCCATCCGCAACAGCGGGTGCCCGGTCACGGCGCCGCCGGCCACATGGCCGGGCACGCAAAGAATGTCTCGATGCTTGCCGTCGGCATGAATGTCTGTGGCCAAAACACCGGGCTGCTCAGCCGACTCCAGAACGACAGCGCCCGCACCATCCCCAAAGAGCACGCAGGTGGTGCGATCCTTGAAATCGAGAATGCGACTGAAGACCTCGGCCCCGATGACCAGCGCGCAGCGGGCCGACCCGGTGCGGACCATCGCATCGGCCACCGTCAGGGCATAGACAAACCCGGTGCAGACGGCCTGCACATCGAAGGCGGGGCAACCGGCGATACCCAGTTTGTGCTGCACCATGCTGGCGGTGGACGGGAAAACCATGTCCGGCGTCGATGTGGCGACGATGATCAAGTCGATATCGGCGGCGGATCGGCCGCTGGCAACCAAGGCGCCGCGAGCCGCCTGAACCGCCAAGTCGCTGGCCCCGACACCAGGATCGGCAAAGTGCCGCGCCCGAATACCAGTGCGCTCGATAATCCATTCGTCGGAGGTTTCCACCCCATCCCGGGCCAGCTGGGCCGCCAAGTCGGCGTTGCTCAGGCGCCGCGGGGGAAGGTAGCTGCCCGTGCCAGTGATGCGGGAATAAAGACTCATGGACTCCAGAGCAAAAAACAGGGTCTCAAGACCCGGGACCAGCCAGTTCAGGGGAACCCAGCAGGGGACCGGCGTGGGCAATACGCTCTCGCACCTTCTCGAGCAACCCGCGGGCCGCGGCATCATAAGCCCGCGCCAAAGCCGCCTCGAAGGCCAAAGCATCGGCCGAACCATGACTCTTGAACACCAAGCCGCGCAGACCCAGCAAGGCTGCGCCGTTGTAGCGGCGATGATCTACGCGACTTTTGAATGATTTTAGGACCGGAAGAGCGAAAATAGCAGCAATTTTTGTCAAGATATTGCGAGAAAACTCATCCCGAATGAAATCGCCAATCATCCGGGCCAAGCCCTCGCTGGCCTTGAGCGCCACATTTCCCACAAAGCCATCACACACCACGATATCGGTCGTTCCGAGAAAAATGTCATTCCCCTCGACATTTCCATAAAAATTTAGATCGCCGGAATTGGCCGCAGATCGAAGAAGTTCGGCGGTTTTTTTGATGATTTCGCTGCCCTTTATGACTTCTTCGCCCACATTGAGCAAGCCGACACTGGGCGCGGTCTGACCGGAAATCGAGGACACCAGCGCCGACCCCATCACCGCAAACTGCAGCAGGTGCTCAGGGGTGCAGTCGACATTGGCCCCCAGATCCAGGACCGTGGTGGCCTCGCCCTTACCGTTGGGCAATTGGGTGGCAATGGCTGGACGGTCGATTCCTTCCAGAGTTTTGAGCAGGTAGCGGGCAATGGCCATCAGGGCACCCGTGTTCCCGGCCGAGACCGCCGCATCTGCACGCCCCTGCCGAACCTGCTCGATGGCCAGACGCATGGACGAATTCTTCTTGCGCCGGAGGGCGACCTCGATAGGGTCATCCATGCCAACCACCTCCTCCGCCGGGACCTGCTCGCAACGCGGATGGTGAGCCAACTCGGACCAACAGGCCTGATCGGCCATAGCCGATGGCAGACCGACCAGAATCAGTCGGGCCTGCTCATGCTGGCGAAGAAATGACAGGCAAGCCGGCAAGGTTACCGACGGACCATGATCGCCGCCCATGATGTCCACTGCGAGCGTGTTCATGGCAGGCTAGGCGAGGCCAAGGACGGCATCGAGACGAAACAAAGGCCCGCAGATGAGGTGCGGGCCTTGCACAAAGGCCCGGGTCAGGCTTCGGACTTGGTCTTGAGAACCTTGCGGCCACGATAAAAGCCGTTGGGGCTTATATGGTGACGCAAGTGTGTCTCGCCGGTAGTCGGCTCCACAGCCAGACCCGGAACACCCAAAGCATTGTGTGAACGATGCATGCCGCGCTTGGACGGCGATTTCTTGTTTTGCTGAACGGCCACGATCCGCTCCTTAAGGATAAAAGTCGATGGATTCGCGCATCCGCAAGCCCTGAACCTGGGCCGGCCCGAGGAAACGAACGGCTCTGAACCTCAGCCGGATCGCTCAAGCGCGAAACAGAAGATTATAGCGCCCCAGTCCTGCCCTCAATTGGGCTTCTTGAGCCGGGCCAAGGCAGCAAAAGGGTGGGCCGGCGACTCCAACGGCCCCGCGCGGACAGACAGGTCCTGCGGGCAGCGCTCGTGCATGGGGACCAGCGGCAGCTCCAGCAGCAACTCGTCTTCAAGCAAATCAAGGAAATCGAAGCGTTTTTCCAGGACCAGCAAGTCTTCCTCGCAGTCTTCGTCCTGGGCCTGCGCCTCCTCCTCGCTATCGACAAACCGGAAAAACCGGTCAACGGGCACGGGTTGCAACACCGGCCCCAGGCATCGCTGACAGGTCAGGGGCAACTGCGCCTGAGCCTGCAGGTGCATCCACAACTGGGCCGGCTGCCCCGTGGACTCCCGCCACTGCACACGAATGCGCCAGGCGATGGCTTGCACGGGCTGGGCATCGCCGTTGAGGTCTTCCCACAGTCGACCCAAGGCCGCGGCCTCGACCCGGCCTTCGAGCACACCCTCACCCTGAGCCAGGGCTGGCAGATCAAGAACACGCAGCATCGCCAAGTCGGACATGCGCTGCAGTGTAAGAGAATCCCCTCATGACTCTGAGTAAGCTGGCCGCACCTGAACTCATCCTGGCCTCGACTTCGCCCTACCGGCGGGAGTTGTTGCACAGGCTGCGTCTGCCCTTTCGTGTGATTGCCCCGGGGGTTGACGAAACCCCAGGACCGACAGAAACGCCGGCGCTGCTGGCCGAGCGCCTGGCCCTGGCCAAAGCCCGGGCCGTGGCCAGGGAACAGCCGCAGGCCGTGGTCATCGGCTCCGACCAGGTCGCCGACCTGGGCGGTCAATGCCTGGGCAAGCCCCTGACGCATGAGCGTGCCCGGCAACAGTTACACCAGATGCGGGGTCGCTGCGTAATCTTTCAAACGGCGGTGGCCGTGGTGTCTCAAGCCCGGGGCTTCGAGCAGCTGCGGCGGGCTGAGGTGCGGGTTCAGTTCGCCGATCTCAGCGATGCGCAGATCGAGCACTACCTGCTCGCCGAACAGCCCTACGACTGCGCTGGCAGCGCGCGCAGCGAAGCCCTGGGAATCGCCCTGCTGCGATCAATCGACAGCGACGATCCGACCGCGCTCATCGGCCTGCCCCTGATTCGTACCTGCGAACTGCTGCGGGCCGCTGGAATCGACCCACTCTTGCCATGAAGGTCGGCAGCCTTTTTCTCGTACCCACACCGCTGGACTTCGGCTGCGATGAGCAGACGGCACTCGAGACCAGCCTGCCCGAAGCCGTCCAGCTGCAAGCGGCTGGACTGACTTACTGGATCAGCGAGAACGCGCGCAGCACCCGCGCCTGTCTCAAGCGCATCAGCCAGAAGCATCCCCTGGCGCGACCCTTGCAGGACATCGTTATCATGCAGTTGCCGCAAGCGGTGCACAAGCGTGGGGACCACGAGGGTCATTTTGACGCCCGCAACTTGCTCGAGCCCGCTGTGCAAGGCCACGACATGGGGCTGGTGTGCGAAGCGGGCATGCCGGCCATTGCCGACCCTGGCGCTTCGGTGGTGCGAGCCGCCCATGCGCTGGGCATCTCGGTGCGAGCCTTGGTCGGACCCAGCAGCCTGATGCTGGCCCTGGCCAGCAGCGGATTGAACGGACAGCAGTTTGCCTTTGTCGGCTATTTGCCGCAGGATGCAGCCGAACGAAGTCGGCGTATCAGCCAACTCGAGGCCCTGGCCCTCAAAACCGGGCAAACCCAGTTGTTCATCGAAGCGCCTTACCGCAATGTCGCTCTTTTCGAGGCGCTGCTGCGCACGCTCAGGGAAGACACCCGGCTGGCCCTGAGCTGCGGCCTGACCCTGCCGGGCGGATGGAGTTTGTGCCTGTCTAGACGGCAGTGGCAGGCCCGACCCGTGCCCGATCTCAAGGCTCCCACGGTATTTGCCATCAGCCGCTGAGGCCTGCGCGGGTTGACTGCAAAAGCGGCCGTCAGCGCAGCACCGGCCCGGCTTGCAGGCTGCGCAGCATCACCTCGCCGACCGAGGCCCCGAAGCGCTTGGCCAGACGCTCGGCCACATTGTCACGACGGGTGTAATCCATGATCTCCTCGGCCTTGACGATTTCGCGCGCCACAAACTCCAGACTTCCGAGTTGATCAGCGAGCCCCTGCTCGACCGCCTGCTGACCGCTCCAGAACAGGCCGCTGAAGGTCTCGTTGTTCGCCTTGAGCCGATCGCCACGGCCAGCCTTGACCGCCTCGATGAACTGCTGGTGAATCTGATCGAGCATGGTCTGGGCGAAAGCACGCTGCCTGTCATTCATCGGGCTGAAAGGATCGAGCCAGCCTTTGTTTTCGCCGGCGGTCAGGAGGCGGCGCTCAATGCCCAGACGGTTCATCAAACCAGAAAAACCGAAACCATCCATCAGGACACCTATGCCGCCCACGATGCTGGCCTTGTCGACAAAAATCTGGTCCGCGGCTACGGCCACATAGTACGCGGCTGAGGCACAGGCCTCCTCGACCACTGCGTACACCGGCTTGCCGTGCTTGGCCTTGAGTCGCTGAATTTCCTGGTTGATGATGCCGGCTTGGACCGGACTGCCACCGGGGGAATTGATCAGGAGAACGACCGCAAGCGCACCCTGGTCTTCAAAAGCGGCCTTGAGCGAAGCATTGACCGCTTCTGCACTGGCCGGCGAGTCGGACACGATCTCGCCAGAGATCTCGACCATGGCCGTGTGGGCCGAAGAGGTCGCCGCAGGCGATACATCACGCGAAAACAGGGTCCAGGCCATCACCATCAAAAACATCAACCACGCCATGCGCAGGCCATTGCGCCAACGCCGAGCCAGGCGCTGCTCGTGCAGTGTGGCGAAAGCGAGCTTCTCCAGGGTGGCCCGCTCCCAGTTCGCGTCGGAGGCGAGGCCCGCAACTTTACGAACCGGCTCGGCGGAACTTGTCACCGGTCGAGCTTGATCGGCGGGGGCTTCGGGGGGGGGAGACGGTTCTTGCATAGTGGACTCAAAGGTATCCGGACAACTCGAAAGGGAGGGGCAGTTTAGAACTCCAGGGGGCGAGCCCTGTAGTCGGGATGCCAAAAGACCACGCCCCGAGCCTCGGAAAGCGCTATACGGACCAGTCCGCCCCGACAAGGGCCGCCTGCACAGGCGCCGGTATCTGGGTGATAGGAGGCGCCATGGCTGGCACACAGCAGCCAGCGTCCGCTGTCATCAAAGAATCGGTCTGGCTGCCAGTCGAGCTCCATGGCCACATGGGTGCAGCGGTTGAGATAGGCATGCACCTGCCCGTCGAAGCGAACGGCGAAAGCCCGGCAGGTTTGGCCGCCATAGACCAGATCGAACGATACCGCCCGGCCGCCATCAACCAGGTCCGCGCTGTGGCACAAGGCCACCGGCGATTCATCGCTCATGGCCCTCTCCTCAAGCGTGAGCCAACAACCATTGCCGCAACTCCTCAACCGAGTGCGCCACTGTTCGGGGCCGCAACCCGTGCAAGCCCTCAGGTTCATGAGCGCCGTAGCTGACGCCAATGCCAGCGCAGCCCGCATTGATCGCCATCTGCAAATCGTGCGTGGTGTCGCCGATCATCAAGGTGCGTTCGGGTTGCGCGCCAAACTCGGCCATGAGCTCATGCAGCATGCGAGGATCGGGCTTGCCCGCCGTCTCGTCGGCGGTACGCGAACCGTGAAAACGGCCTTGCAACTCCACACTATGCAGGGCCTCGTCCAACCCGCGCCGGGATTTGCCGGTGGCTACCACCAGCCAATGGCCGCGCTCGCGCAATTGCTGCAGCATCGGCAAGACGCCGTGGAACAAGCTGATCTGACTTTGCTGCCGGACATAGTGATGGCGGTAGCGCTCGCCCAACTGCGCGTAGCGCTCGGCTGGCACATCCGGAGCCGCATGTGCCAGCGCCTGCATCAGCCCCATCCCGATCACATAGGAGGCGGCTTGGTCACTCGGAACCGTCCCGCCGACATCGCGCACCGCCGCCTGGATACAGCGCACGATGATGGCGGTGGAATCGAAGAGCGTGCCATCCCAATCGAAGGCGATCAGGTCAAAGTTGAGCGGGCGTGGCATGGTCAATAAAGGCTTGGAGATCGGCCGGCAACTGGGCGCACAGTTGCACACGCCGACCATCGTGGGGATGATCAAAGCTCAAGCGCCACGCATGCAAGAACATGCGCGGCAAGCTGGGGGTGGGCATTTTTTGGAGCTGGCGGTTGAGGATGAAATCACCGTATTTGTCGTCACCGGCGATTGGATAGCCAGCACTGGCCAGATGCACCCGAATCTGGTGGGTTCGCCCGGTGCGCAGGGTCACCTCCAGCAGCGTGAATTCACCGGCCTCGGGCCGGCTCAAGCGGGAGCGTATTTTGATCAGGGTGATCGCCCGCATGCCCTGCGGGTGCGACTCGGCGACCACCCGCACCTGCCGCTGCCCATCCTCGAGCTCGGTCTTGAGCAGGGGCTGATCGATCACCTTGAGCCGCTCGGGCCAATGACCGCGCACCAGGGCCAGATAGATTTTGTCGGTGCCACGGTCACGAAACTGCTCCTGCAGATGCCTGAGCGCCTGCCGCCTTCGAGCCACCAGCAAAATGCCGCTGGTCTCGCGGTCCAGGCGGTGCACCAATTCCAGAAATCGTTCGCCGGGCTCGGCCATGCGCAACTGCTCGATCAGGCCAAAAGCCACGCCACTGCCGCCGTGGACCGCCAGGCCGGCCGGCTTGTCGAGCGCCCAAAGGTGCTCATCCTGCAGCAGCGAGGCAAAGGTGCGTGCAGGGGCGAGTCCACCGCCTTCGGAGGACATCGCCCCGTGCCGGCTGATCTCGCGCGCCTTGAGCGCCGCGCGGACCGAGGTACGCACCGGGGGCAGGCGCAGGCGGGCGCCGCCCTCCAGGCGCGTTTCGGCCGTAACGCGGGCCCCGTTGACACGCACTTGACCGCTCCGTATCAGGCGGTAGACATGGGTCTTGGGCACGCCCTTGAGCAGACGCAGCAGATAGTTGTCCAGGCGTTGGCCCGCAGCATCGGACTCGACTACCAGGTTTTGCACCGCAGGCGCAGGCTGGGGTTCCTCGGCCTGGTCGCGAGCGGCGGCGGGCCTGCGCTTGGCCGCATCAGACCTTGGGCCTATAATTATTTTCACCAGCGATTGACTGTAAGTAATTGATTTAACTCGCAGTTTAGACCAAGCCGCAAGGAGTGCGGCCGATTCGCTGGAGGTCGGTGCCAACTGGCCGGCCCGCTCGGGTGTGCAGACCAAGAGTCCCGCCCGGAAGGCCGGAGCAGTCGGGTCGACGCTAGACGAACAGACACGGAATACCCCACACCCGGCAGCTGATGTCCCGTGCTGCCGGTGGACTTGGTGAAGAAACGATTTTTCGCATTTGCACCGTATGACCACGCTTGCATCGCCTCTTTCTCTCGAGCCCCGGCCGCAGCCGACGCGCGCTGGGGTTCGATCGGCGTGGGCCTGCTCATCGGCGCAGGAGGCGTACCGCAAAGCGGCCCGCCTGCAATCAATCGCGCACCTCCCGGTCCACGCGCCCACGCCCCGCGCGCCACGCTGATCCAATTGGGTCGGTCTGGTCCGCGCCGGCTCTCCGGCAATTCCCGTTCGCCCAGCGACAACCCGCGGCATCCCAGCCCCGCTGAGGGCGTATGTATGCGAACGACAGGATTGTGAAATGAAGAGAATGCTGATCAACGCCACGCAGGCCGAAGAGCGCCGCCTGGCCATCGTCGACGGACAAAAGCTCCTTGATTACGAGATTGAAATCGAGGGACGCGAGCAACGCAAGGGCAATATCTACAAGGCCGTGGTGACTCGGGTCGAGCCCTCGCTGGAGGCCTGCTTTGTCGACTATGGCGAAGACCGACATGGTTTTCTGCCCTTCAAGGAAATTTCCAAGCAGTACTTTGCCCCGGGCGTTTCGGTCAGCCAAGCCCGCATCAACGATGTGATCAAGGAGGGTCAGGAGCTGACGGTTCAGGTGGAAAAAGAGGAACGGGGCAACAAAGGCGCGGCCCTGACCACTTTTATCTCGCTGGCGGGCCGCTATGTCGTGCTCATGCCCAACAACCCGCGCGGTGGCGGTGTCAGCCGGCGAATTGAAGGCGATGACCGCGCGGAGCTCAAAGAAGCCATGGACCAGCTTGAGTACCCGGGCGGTATGTCCATCATTGCCCGTACGGCGGGCATTGGTCGCTCGGCGCCCGAGCTGCAATGGGATTTGAACTACCTCCTGAAACTGTGGAACGCCATTGACGGGGCGGGCAAAGCCGGCAATGGCGCCTTCCTGATTTACCAGGAATCAAGCCTGGTCATTCGCGCCATCCGCGACTACTTCAACTCCGACATCGGCGACATCCTGATCGACACCGACGACATCTACGACCAGGCCAAGCAGTTCATGGGCCATGTCATGCCCGAGCATGAGCACCGGGTCAAGCGCTACCGGGACGATACCCCCCTGTTTTCGCGCTTTCAGATCGAGCATCAGATCGAGTCCGCTTACGCGCGAACCGTGACCCTGCCCTCCGGCGGGGCCATCGTGATCGACCACACGGAGGCGCTGGTCAGCGTCGATGTGAACTCCGCTCGCGCCATCAAAGGGGGCGATATCGAAGAAACAGCAACCCGCACCAACCTCGAAGCCGCCGACGAAGTGGCTCGCCAGATGCGGCTTCGCGACCTGGGCGGTCTAATCGTGATCGATTTCATCGACATGGAAGAAAGCAAGAACCGACGCGAGGTGGAAAGCCGCCTGCGCGACGCGCTGCGGCAAGACCGCGCCCGCGTGCAGTTTGGCTCTATCAGCAAGTTTGGCCTGCTCGAGATGAGTCGCCAGCGCCTGCGCCCGGCCCTGTCGGAGGGTGCCTCCATTCCCTGTCCGCGCTGCGGCGGCGCCGGCCATATTCGCGACACCGAGAGTTCGGCCCTGCAGATTCTGCGCATCATTCAAGAAGATGCCATGAAGGACAACACCGCGGCGGTGCATTGCCAGGTACCGGTGGAAGTCGCCTCCTTCCTGCTCAATGAAAAGCGCAGCGAGATCGCCAAGATTGAGATGAAGCAGCGCATCGCCGTGCTGCTGGTGCCCAACAAAACCTTGGAGACGCCCAACTACAAACTCGAGCGCCTCAAGCACGATGACCCGCGTCTGGACAATATCGCCGCCAGCTACAAGATGGCTGAGGAATTCGAAGACCCGACCACCGTCACCCGGCGCAACCAGGAAAAAAGCAACAAGCAAGAGCCGGTCATCAAGGGCGTGCTGCCCGATGCGCCAGCCCCGGTGGTCAACGAAGCCCCCAAGCCGCAAGCGCCGCGCCCCGCGCCTGCTGCCGCCGCACCCAGCGCCGGAGCGGAAAAAGGATTTTTTTCATGGGTCAAGGGCCTTTTTGGTACGCCCCCCGCCCCCCCGGCCAACCCAACGGCTGCACCTGCGCCCTCGAGCGAAAAGCGCGATCCGCGTGGCGGCGAGCGACCTGGTCGTGATGGACGGCGCGGCGATCGCGGACGCGGCCGTGGCGAACCGCGCGGCGGCGAGGCTCGAACCGGCTCGGGACCTGAAGGGCGCGAGGGTGCCGACGGCCGCGACAACCGGCGCCGCGGCTCGCGTCCGCAAACCGATCGCCCCGGGGAAGGTCAACGCCCCGAAGCAAGCGGACCGCGTGAAGAGCGCGACGGCCGTGCAGGCCGGGGACGGCGCGAGCGCACGGAACGCGCAGAACGCAGCGAGCGTGGGGCGCCAACGGCCGCCGAGGTCAGCCAGCAGGAATTGGCCGCAGCCAATCTGGCCGCCATGCAAGCGGCCGGGGGTGAATCGACCCCTGCCCGCGGTGAAGGTGAAGGACGGCGCGAACGCGGCGAGCGGCCACGCCGAGAACGCGGCGAGCGCAGCTTGCCCAGCGAGGGCGATGGCAGCGAGGTAAGAGTTGCGCCAAGCGCCACCGAGGACACTGCCTCTGCGCCGCTTGCCCAGGAGGATCTGAGCCCACAGCGACGCAGCCGCGATCGCCAGGGTCGTGACCGGCGCGAACGCGGCCCACGCCCCGAGCCATCGACTGCCGCCCCGCAGGCGACCGAACCCGAGTTGGCACAGCAGCCCAGCCCCGAGCCCCCCCGGAGCGAGCCGGCAAACGCCAACGCTTCGCGCCCCGGCTTACCCCGCGTGCAAACTTATGAATTGCCCCTCAATGACCTGATGGCGGTGGCCAGTAGCTCAGGACTGCAGTGGATTCACTCGCAGCCGGAAAAAGTGGCACAGGCGCAGGCAGCTATTGCCGCCGAGCCCAAGCCGGCGCACATTCCACGGGAGCGCCCCGCGCTAACGCAGATCGACGAGGGCCCGCTGATTTTGGTCGAGACCCGACGAGATTTGCGCGACCTGTCTTTGCCCTTCGAGAGTAGCGAGGCCCAACGCTGAGATCGCCAGGCGAGCCGCCTGGCGCATGCGGGATCGGCCGGTCTGATCAGAGATCGGCGATCTTGCGGTAGGCCTGCGCTGCAGCCTCGGAGTCGCCGCGCTGCTCAGCCAGGCGGGCCAGCGCTCGCCAAGCACGGCGCCGTAAGGTGGCATCTTCGATCTGCGTGACCGACTGGGCCAGCAGCAACCGGGCTTTACCCCAGAGTTGCCGGTGCAAGCAGGCCATGCCAGCCAAATACTGAAGATGGGCATCAAGAGGCCGCATTTGCAAGGCCGACTCCAACCCGGACAGATAAGCATCGTCGATGGAATCGAGCCCACGCTCGAGCGTGAGCACCAATCGAACCCGCAGCGACTGCGGCAGCAACTGCGAATGCGGATCGAGTCCATCGCGCCAAACCGGCTCGAGCCACTTGCGCGAAAGATCGGCTTGGCCGCCCAGATCCATCAGGCGGGCGGCCGCATGCACCGCCACCTCGGGCATGGCCCGCTCGGCCTCCTCGAGGGATTGCCACATCTGTTTGACTTGCTGCGCGTCAACGGCCGTCTGCAGACATTCGATAGCCAGACTGCGCACCAGGCTTTGCGCACCCTGCTCGGAAAAGGCACGATGCTTGGTCAGAAGCCGGGCCGTCTCTAGGGCCTGCGGAATTTGCCGCGCCAGTCGCGCCGCCTTCAGCCGCATCCTCAGCGCCAGCAAGCGTCGCCCCACGCCAGCCGGCAGTCGCTGCAAGTGCTCGAGTGCCTGAGCCGGATCGCGATCTTCCAGGGCCCATCGGGCGGCGCGCAGCGCCAAGCCCTCGCGGATCTCGGCCCCGAGCTTTTGCACAGGCTGCTCCAGGGCCAGTTGCAGATGCTCGTCACGCAGACTGCGATTTTGCAAAGCCTGGGCGCTCTCGGCCACCACCAGATGGGCCAGGGCACGCAACTGCAGGCCCCGCTGCGCGCTGTAGCCACTGTCCATCGCAGCCTCGCCAAGGGCCAGGCTGCGCTCCTGGGCTAAGGCGGTTTGCGCCGCGCGAGAAGCGCGCAGATATCGGCCGGCCAGCAAGTGAGCCAGGGCATCCATCAGGGCCGCATGCATGGCGCGCTCGCGCTGCTGTGCGCGCCAGCGCCGCGCTTGGGAAGGCAGGGAAAAGGCCGCAGAGAAAGCCCGCAGGGCGATGTGCAGAACCACAAATCCCAGAACCCCCAACAGGAGCGCCAAGTTGAGCGATAGATCGATGCGGTGGGGTGGCCAGAACAGGGTCAGCACCGCCTGGTTGTTGCCGGCCAGCAAAGCCAGGGCCACAGCCACGGCAAATAGGGCAATCAGCCAGATTGCAGCGCGCATCGCCTGCCCTCAACGCCCGCCGGCGACAGCCGCCAGCGCCACCAGGGTCTTGTCCAATCGCGGCAGTTCCGTGGACTTCAAGCTGACCTGAACCTGCTGTAACTGGGCACGAGCCGATTGGGTCTTGCGCGAGGACGGATCAAAGTAGCGCTGCAAGGCGAGATCCACCGCCGCCAAATCGGACCGGGCCGCTTCATTCTGACGGGACAGCAGCGCCAGCCGGGCGTTGAGCAGCTTGAGCTTGGTGTTCTCGCGCAGGAAGAAGGCCTGCTCGGGCGCGAGCAGAGCGGCCTCGGGACTGTCGATACGACTGACCCGCAACAGGCCCCGCGCCTCTTGAAGCACCGCCGACCAGGCTTGGGTCCATAGCTGCTCGAACCAATCGCCAACCGCGCCGGTGGTCGAGCGGATCAGCCCCCGGTCCGAAGGCTTGGGGGCCGCAGCCGCGGCGGGCTCGAGCTCAGCCGAAACCCTGGCCGCGTTGACCACCGGCAACTCATCGAGCGAGCGGCTGAGCTCATCGATGCGCACCAGCAGCCCCGGAATGTCAGTCACCGCCATGGACTTGATGCGCTCAGTATCCTGGGCGATGGCACGCAGGACCGGATTCAGACGCGGCTGCGCGGTGCGCTGCAAACGCTGCTCGGCCGAGCGTAGCGCCGCCAGCAAAGGCTCGGCGCTGCCGGTCAGCTGTGCTTGCTGCTGGGCCAGGCGCAAGGCGGATTCGATATCGACCACCAAATTCTCATCGCGCGAGCGCGACAGGCTTTGCATCAGTTCCTCAAGTTGCTGACGCTGCAGACTCGCTTCACTCACGCGTCCTTCGAGCGCCGCGACCCGGCCGCCCATCTCGCGAACCGTCTCCTGCGCCTGCTGGGCCAGGGCGCGGGCAGACACCGCCTGAGCGCCCGCGTCGAGGCTACGGCGAGCCAGTTCTTCCTGGATGCCCGTGAGTTTTTGCCAGAGCAGCAACCCAAGAATCAGCGCAGCGGACGACAGGCCCATGAGGGTCCAGGCCCAGCCCCGCGACTGCCACCAGGGCAGGGGGGGCGTGAGATCCTCAATCACCGGGGCTCCACCGGAGTCATGGGACGAAAAGCCGGCCGGCGCCGAGGAGGCGGACGCTGATGAGGGGGCCGCTGGCTCAGTCATGGAACTGCGATTTTATAGAGGCCAGCACATCGGGCAGCGACGGGCGTGACTCGATGACCTGGCTAAAGCCCCGCTCACGCGCCGCCTGCGCAATCCGAGGGTGGGTGGCCACGGCGCTGGCTGCGCTCCAGTCCAAGTCAGCGGGCAATTGCTCGATCGCCTCAGAACTGCTGAACAACCAGATCGAACCGTCGCGACAAGACCGCTCCATCCGATCGCGATCGGCCGCCGTGAAGACGGGAGAACAGCGCTGGTACACCACCAAAGACGACAGCTCTGCGCCAGCGCGCTCCAGCTGCTCGGCCAACCATTGACGCCCCATCGACCCGCCATCAGGACCACTTCGGCCCCGTACCAGCAAGACCCGCCGGCCTGCCCAGGGACGGTGACCGATCACCCGCCACAGAGCTTCGGAATCGAACTGACCGGCATCAGCAGGCGGCGCCTGGATCTGCTCGGCCGGCACGCCGCTTTGAAGCAGACGCCGCACCGTGCCCGGACCGGTGGCCAGCCAGAGCACGCTTTGCGGCCCCGGCGCCGTCCAGCCCGCCAAAAAATGGTCCACCGCATTGCCACTGACCAACATCACCGCCGTGTAATCGGCCAGTCGCTGCTGATGCTGCCGCAGGTCTTCGGGCCGCATCAAGGCGCGGATATCGAGCAGACAAAACGCTTCCGCGCGCAGACCGGCGACCCTCAGACCCTCCACCCAGGCTTGTGCCTGGGCAGCCGGGCGCGTCACGAGCACGCACCGTGACGCCCGCTCAGGGCGCAGCTCAGCTTGCCCGGTCATGCGCTGCCCTTCAGGCGGCCGGCATCGGGCGGGCCCCGCTGGCCCGCAGCTGCGCCGCCACCTGCTCGCCCAGCGCGCGGGCCTGATCCTGGTCTCGCACCAGCGACCGAGCCTGGGCGCGCACCAGAGGCGAGGCGGGCCGGTCCGTCGCCGGTCCCTCCGGGAGAGGATCGCCCCAGGCCGCATGCAGCTCGAGCCAACCATCGGCGCCAGCGCCCCGGGTAAAGGCCGCAAGCGGCATGGAGCAGCTCCCCCCCATGGCACGAGACACCGCCCGCTCGGCCGTCACAGAAAGCCAAGTGGGCATATGGGCCAGCGTCAACAAGCCCTCGGTGATTTCGTGCCGATCCGTGCGCACCTCGATGCCCAAGGCCCCCTGCCCCGCGGCCGGCAACATCTGCGCCGGCTCGAAGATCGAACGAATGCGGCTGCCCAAACCAAGACGCTTGAGGCCGGCTGCGGCCAGAACGATGGCCTGATAGTGCCCCTCATCGAGCTTGCGCAAGCGCGTATCCAGGTTGCCTCGCAAGGGCATGATGCGCAGATCCGGCCGCAAAGCCCGCAGGAGTACCTGCCGTCGCAAGCTCGAGGTCCCCACCACCGCGCCAGCCGGCAGAGCCTGCAGGTCGTCGACTTGGTTGGACACAAAGGCATCGCGCGGATCCTCCCGCTCCATGACGCAGGCAAGGGTGAACCCTTCGGGCAGGTCCATGGGCACATCCTTGAGGGAATGCACGGCAAGATCAGCGCGGCCGTCAGCCAGGGCAGTCTCCAGTTCCTTGACAAACAAGCCCTTGCCGCCGACCTTGCTTAGCGAACGATCCAGAATCTGATCGCCCTGCGTCGTCATCCCCAACAACTCGACCTGCCAACCCAGGCGCTGCTCGAGCAGGGCCTTGACATGTTCGGCCTGCCAAAGGGCTAAACGACTTTCTCGGGTGGCGATCACCACCTTTGTGGAACCAGACATGAAATGCACCACCCTCCAGCGGATTACCACCGAAAAAACTGTCGGCGATGCTAGCACGAGCGTCCGACCACGAAAGCGGCCGCCTCAAGACGGGCCGATCGGGGCCCAACAAGGCCCCGATAGAATTTGGACACCATGAGTAACCCACTCGACAAAAAATCCCAGGCCTGGTCGGCGCTCTTCTCCGAACCGATGAGCGAGTTGGTCAAGCGCTACACCGCCAGCGTTTTCTTTGACAAGCGCCTGTGGCGGGCCGACATCCAGGGCTCACTGGCGCATGCCGAGATGCTCGCGGCGCAAGGCATCATCAGCGTCGAGGATCTGGCCGATATCCGGCGCGGCATGGAGGCGATCAGTCAGGAGATCGATTCCGGCCACTTCGCTTGGAAGCTCGACCTGGAGGATGTACATCTCAACATTGAAGCCCGGCTGACGCAGCTCGTTGGCGATGCCGGCAAGCGGCTGCATACCGGCCGCAGCCGCAACGACCAGGTGGCCACCGATGTGCGGCTGTGGTTGCGCGGGGAAATCGACCTGATCCTGCAGTTGCTTGCCGACCTGCAAAAGTCGCTGGTCGAGGTGGCCGCAAACAACACCGAGGTCATCCTACCTGGTTTTACCCATTTGCAAGTGGCCCAACCGGTGAGCTTCGCCCACCACCTGCTGGCCTATGTGGAGATGTTCGCGCGCGACACCGAGCGCTTTTCGCAAGTGCGTCGCCGGACCAATTGGCTGCCCCTGGGGTCGGCGGCGCTGGCCGGCACAACCTACGCGCTCGACCGAGGGCGCGTGGCGCGCTCCTTGGGTATGGTCGATGAAAACGGTCAGCCGCAAATCTGCCAGAACAGCCTCGACGGGGTCAGCGACCGCGACTTTGCCATCGAATTCACCGCCGCCGCCAGCCTGTGCATGGTGCACATCAGCCGATTGAGTGAGGAATTGATTTTGTGGATGAGCCAGAACTTTGGCTTCATCAGGATTGCCGACCGCTTCACCACCGGCTCATCGATCATGCCGCAGAAGAAAAACCCGGATGTGCCCGAGCTGGCGCGAGGCAAGACCGGACGGGTACTGGGCCACCTCGTTGGACTGCTAACCCTGATGAAGGGCCAGCCGCTGGCCTACAACAAGGACAACCAGGAAGACAAGGAGCCTCTGTTTGACACCGTCGACACCCTCAAGGACACCTTGCGGATCTTCTGCGAGATGATAGGCGGTCAAGTCCACCCGGTGACGGGACAAAAGGAAGGCGGCCTCACCGTTCATGCACAAGCCATGGAAGCGGCCGCGCGCAAGGGCTACGCCACCGCCACCGATCTGGCCGATTACCTGGTGCGCAAGGGTCTGCCCTTCCGCGATGCCCACGAGATCGTGGCCCATGCCGTCAAGGCGGCCAGCAGCCGCGACTGCGATCTGTCGGAACTGCCGCTGTCGATGCTGCAGGGCTTTCATCCGGCGATCGACCAGGATGTCTTTGAAGTGCTCAGCCTCCAAGGCAGCCTCAATGCACGCAACACCTCGGGCGGCACTGCACCGGTTCAGGTGCGAGCTCAAATTGCACGGCACCGGGCCCGCTTGGGCCCAGCCTAGCGGGCCCGCTTCAAGAGCCCGGGGGTGGCAGGTCCTGCCCCGCCATACGCTGGCGCAACCAATTGAGCCCCTGCGCCACCGGGATACGAGCCCCCTGCTGAACGGCTGGCTGCAAGACGCCGCCGAAGGTTTCTATGGGGCCCACATCGAAGGTAAACACATAGAAAGGATGCTGCCCCATGCGCAGGTCCGTGAGGCGCAGCCGGCCCTCGCGCACGGCCAGGCTGTAAAACCCGTCTGAAAACCGGGCCAGCTGAGCCACCTGGGGATGCGAAGCCAGGGTCTGCAGCCACGGGCCGCCTCGATCGCGCGCCTGCAGCCGCAAGGGCCGGCCCCGATCGGCCAGGGCATAGTAGCCCTCGTGATAGCGGGGACCGTCGACGACCACCACGCGCCAAAGCAGGGTTTGCAAGGGCGCCGGAGTCACCAAAACCGGTCGCCCCGACAAACCAGCCTCGGCCAGGTCGACCCGCACACGGCCCTCCACAAAGGCCTGCGCCGCTGCCGTCCAAGCCAGGTACACCGTGCTCAGGCCGAGCCCCCAGCGGTTAAAGGATAAGCCCCGATCGCGCGCCAACGCTGCAGCCACCAGCCCCCCGATCAAGGGTAGCGAGTACATCGGGTCGATGATGAAGACGCTGCCCAGTCCATACGCTTCGTCAGTGAAGGGCTGAAAAACCTGCGTGCCATACACCGTCATCAAATCGAGCAAGGGGTGGGTGAACAAGGCCAGCCAGAAGACCAGCACCCAGCGCTGCCAACTCGCTCGACCCCCATCACGCCCCAGGCGGTGCTCGATCGCCCAGACGCAGCTTGCCAGTAAGGGCGCCAGCAGGGTCAGCAGAAACAGCGAATGACTCAGACCGCGATGGTGGACCATGTTTTGCAGGTCATCGCCGTGGTCGACCAGTACATCAAGGTCGGGCAGCAAGCCCGCCAGACCGCCCCAGAGGGCAGCCTTCCAGACGGCGGTGCGGCGACCCATGACGGCCACACCCAAGCTGGCGCCCAGGGCCACCTGGGTCAGGCTGTCCATGAAGCAGGCGCAAGGTTTTTCATGGCCGCTAGCTTAGCCCGGGCACTAACCCCCCGTGTCGACCGTGCAAATTTTTTCAGGTGCGGCCCCACAGCTTTCACAGGCCTGACCGATCAGGGCGGCTACCATGAAGGCACTACGACCGTTTTCCGAAGGAAGAAGAGATGACCGTGATCACCCAGGTTGAAGACCTTCGCGTTCTCGCCCAAAAGCGCGTACCCCGAATGTTCTACGACTACGCCGACAGCGGCTCCTGGACGGAAAGCACCTACCGGGCCAACGAGGCAGATTTCCACAAAATCAAGTTTCGCCAGCGGGTGGCGGTCAATATGGAAGGCCGCAGTACCGCCAGCACGATGGTGGGCCAAGAAGTGACCATGCCCGTGGCTCTGGCCCCGACCGGCCTGACCGGCATGCAGCATGCCGATGGGGAAATTCTGGCGGCGCGGGCGGCTCGGGCCTTCGGCGTGCCTTTCACCTTGTCGACCATGAGTATTTGCTCCATCGAAGATGTGGCTAAACACGCCGGCGAGGGCTTTTGGTTTCAGCTCTATGTCATGAAAGACCGGGCCTTCATCGAGCGACTCATCGACCGTGCCAAGGCCGCGCGCTGCGGCGCGCTGGTGCTGACCCTGGATCTGCAGATCCTGGGTCAGCGGCACAAGGACTTGCGCAACGGGCTGTCAGCGCCCCCAAAGCTGACTTTGCGCAATATCCTCAACATCGCCACCAAGCCAGGCTGGGCGCTGGGCATGCTGGGCACGCCCAGGCGTCAGTTCGGCAATATCATCGGTCATGTAAGCGGTGTGGCCGACATGGGCAGCCTGTCGGAGTGGACGGCCAGTCAGTTCGATCCGGCCTTGAACTGGGGCGATGTCGAATGGATCAAGAAACGCTGGGGCGGCAAGCTCATCCTCAAAGGCATTCAAGATGTGGAGGACGCTCGGCTGGCGGCGCAGTCGGGCGCCGATGCCCTGATCGTCTCCAACCACGGTGGGCGACAGCTTGACGGGGCCCAGTCGAGTATCGAGGCACTGCCGGCGATCGTCGATGCCGTCGGACGACAGATCGAGGTGCACATGGACGGGGGCATACGCAGCGGTCAAGATGTGCTCAAGGCCATCGCCCTGGGGGCCAAGGGCACTTACATCGGTCGCGCATTTCTCTATGGTCTGGGCGCCATGGGCGAAGCTGGCGTCACCCGCGTCCTGCAAATCATGCACAAGGAACTCGATCTGAGCATGGCTTTTTGTGGTCGCACCCGGGTGGAAACGGTCAACCGGGAAATCCTGTTACCGGGCACCTATCCGACCGCCTGAAACCGCCGCAGCGATGCCCTTGGCCAGGCTCCGCAAGGTTTTGGGGACGCGGCTAGACTTGCGCGCTCTCTGGAGTTTCACATGAATGCACCCGCCCTATCCGAGCAGGCCTTGATGCAGGTCCTGTCCCAGGTTCGCGACCCTCACACGCAAAAAGATTACATCTCGAGCAAAGCGCTGCGCCATCTGCGGATCGACGGCGCCGATATCGCCTTTGAAGTCGAGTTGGGTTACCCCGCGCGTAGCCACATCGCCGCACTCAAGCAGCCCCTGGAGGCTGCAGTACGCACCTTGCCCGGCGTAGGCCGCGTCGATATCCAAATGCACAGCCGTATCGTAGGCCACGCAGTCCAGCGCGGGATCAAACTGATGGACGGGGTACGCAATGTGATTGCGGTGGCCTCAGGCAAGGGCGGGGTTGGCAAAAGCACCACGGCGGTCAACCTGGCTTTGGCCTTGGCAGCAGAAGGGGCCCGGGTGGGCCTGCTCGATGCCGATATCTATGGGCCCAGCCAACCCACCATGACCGGCACCAGTGGCAAGCCCGAGACACTCGATGGCAAATTGATGGAGCCCAAGCTCAAGCATGGTCTGCAAGTCAACAGCATCGGTTTTTTAGTCGGTGACGATCAGGCCATGGTCTGGCGCGGCCCCATGGCCAGCCAGGCTCTCGAGCAGCTGATCACCCAAACCCGCTGGCAAGATCTGGACTATCTGATCGTCGACATGCCGCCGGGCACTGGCGACATTCAACTGACACTGGCACAAAAAGTACCCCTGACCGGTGCCGTCATCGTCACCACACCGCAGGACATCGCTCTCATCGATGCGAAAAAAGGCATCAAGATGTTCGAAAAGGTGGGAGTTCCCATCCTGGGCCTGGTGGAGAACATGTCCGTGCATGTCTGCAGCGCCTGCGGTCATGTCGAGCACATCTTCGGTGCCGACGGTGGCCGCAAGATGGCCGAGCAGTACGGTATCGACTGGCTCGGCGCGCTGCCGCTTTCCGTTGACATCCGTATGCAAGCCGATAGCGGTAACCCGACCGTGGTCGCGGCACCGCAAAGCGAAGCGGCTCAGCTCTACCACGATATCGCGCACAAACTGGCGGTAAAGGTGGCGTTGAGGGCGAAGGATTTTTCGGCTCGCTTTCCCACCATCACTGTCTCGCGGGACACCTGAGCGAGGCCCGGTGATGCAATGCGACCGGCGGGCCGCAATCGCCAGGGCAGCGCTGCCCGCCGTGGCGCGACGGACTTGAAAGCGCAGCGCCCGTGGAATCGCCAGCTCCGCAACAAGGCCCGCGACGCATCGCGCATCTGGATATGGATGCCTTCTTCGCCTCGGTGGAACTGCTGCGTTACCCGCAACTCAAGGGTCTGCCTCTGGTCATCGGTGGCGGCCGCGGCGGCCCAGATCCTGATCTGGTGAAAGCCTACGGATCGACCCAGGCCATTCCCTTGGGTGCATTTGCGAAATTGAAGGACTATGTCGGACGCGGTGTCATCACCACCGCCACCTACGCGGCCCGGCAATTCGGCATCGGCTCGGCCATGGGCATGATGAAAGCCGCACGGCTGTGCCCACAAGCCCTGGTGCTGCCGGTCGATTTTGAAGAGATTCGACGCTATTCACGCGCCTTCAAGGAAACGATTGCCGAAATTGCCCCGCAAGTGGAGGATCGCGGCGTCGACGAGGTCTACATCGACTTCACCGCAGTGCCCGGCGGCCAGCGTGAGGGCGGACGATCGCTCGCGCGGTTGATCCAGCGCAGTATCTTCGATCGCACCGGCCTGACCTGCTCCATCGGGGTGGCCCCCAACAAGCTGATCGCCAAGATGGCCAGTGAATTCAACAAACCCAATGGCATCTCCATCGTGTATGAATCGGATCTGCAAAGCGCCATCTGGCCGCTGGCCTGCCGCAAGATCAATGGCATCGGCCCCCGGTCTGATGAAAAGCTGCAGCGTCTGGGCATCCGTACCATCGGCGAGTTGGCGACCTGCGAGCTAGCGTGGCTGGTGGAACACTTCGGCAAGGCCACGGGCCAGTGGATGCACCAAGCCGCCTGGGGCCAGGACGACCGGCCGGTGGTGACCCACAGCGAACCGGTCTCGATGAGCCGGGAAACCACCTTCGAACGCGATCTGCATCCGGTGCGCGACCGTGAGGAGCTGGGCGCACTGTTTACTGGGCTTTGCGAACGCGTCGCGACTGATCTGCGGGGAAAGGGCTATCGGGGCCGTACCATTGGCATCAAGCTGCGTTACGCCGACTTTCGCAGCCTGACCCGGGATCAGACCCTGGACCAGCCTACCGACGACGCGCTAACCATACGACAAGCCGCCGGGCAGTTGCTCAAGCGGGTACCACTCGATCAGCGCCTGCGTTTGCTCGGTGTGCGGGTCGGGTCGCTTAGCAAAGCGGCTTGAGCACGCCCGATCGCGCCGAGGGCGGCGCTCCCACACGGCATCGATGCGCCTCATGTCGGAGCCGCGCCCCCGCGGCGGTGGGTTCTGATGTGGGAGCCGCGCCCTCGCGGCGATGGGACCGGACCGCAGCGGCAGGGCGTCATTGACGCGCCGTACGAACCTGCGCCGGCAAAGGCTGGGGGTAGCTGGTTCTGAAGGGATTAATGTCGATGCCCCCACGCCGGGTGTAACGCGCATAGACCGCCAGGCGATTGGGGCGGCAGCGGTTCAGGATATCCACAAAAATTCTTTCAACGCACTGCTCGTGAAATTCATGGTGATTGCGAAAGCTCACCAAATACTGCAGCAGGCCACCCTGATCAATCTGCGGACCGCTGTAGCTGATCTGCACGCTACCCCAATCGGGCTGACCAGTCACCAGACAATTGCTCTTGAGCAATCGACTGCTCAGCAATTCGGTCACCGGCTGATCCTCAAAGGCGGCGCTCAGCAAATGCGGCGCTGGGATATACTCCTCGCATTCGATATCCAGACGGTCCAAGTTGAGACCATCGAGCTCGGCAATGGTCTGTTGATCAAAATCCTCAGGGGCAATCAATCGGATGCCTAGGGCCGGCCTCTGGGAAGCCTGTACGCCCCAGAGGGCCCGGCCCAGATCGGCCCGCAGGCGCTCTTGCACTTCATCCGCATCGGAAAAACGGCTGCCGCTGAAGCTGCCCAGGTAGAGCTTGAGCGATTTGCTCTCGACGATAAATGGGGTCTCACAGGGCACCACCAGTTGCATCAGGGCCAGCTGCGGCTTCCCGCGCCGATTGAGCCAGCTCAATTCATAGGCGGTCCACAGATCGGCTCCCATGAAAGGCAGCGTGGAGACTATACCAATTTCCTCACGCTTGACCCGACGCTCCAGGGGAAAGAGCAGGGTCGGGTCGTACTGATCGGGGAAGGCTGTGGTCTTACCCAGGCTCGATTGTTCTGGTGAATTCATAGATGCGGCCATCAGGAGGCTCTAGTCAAAACGGCCCTCGCGCAGCCACTTGGTCGCAATCCATTTTTCGCCGCGCAGGACCGGCGCGCCGGCGTGCAGCGACAGGCTGGAGGGATCGGCCCGCTTGTAATTGAAGAATACCGCGTTACCGCGTACCGGCAGGCATTCGAACTGCACATCGGGGAAGGTGGTGGCCCCACCGCCTTCGGGCTCGTTGAGATACATCACGACGGTGGCCACACGCTGGCCACCCCGCTTGAGTATGGTTGGCGTTCCCGGCTCCTTGGGGTCGAAATAATCGTAGTGCGGCTTGTACTGGGCCCTTGGCCCATAGCGTAAAACCTGCAAGCCTTCGCCGTTTTCCACCGGCCAATGGAGCAAGCGGGCCAGACGCTGTTCAATGCGGTCGATCAGCGCAGTCTCACCGCGCCTGAAGAACATGCCCTGGCTGGTTCGGTCGATGTTTTCTTCCTCACCACCGGTTTTCACCGAAACCGTCAGGGACCGACTCAAGCGCGGTCGTGCGGCCTCGATGAGGTCCTGGCACTCGTGGGCATCGAGCAGTTGCCCCAACACCAACAACTGGGGCTCGCGCATCAGGGCAAGCACCTGCACCTGGCGATCGCCGGCATCAAGCCAAGTGTGCTCACCGGCGCCGCGGGGCCAGGGTACCGGTCGCTCGACGGTCGCCTCAACAGGCGCCTGGACCGAGTCCTCGATGTCTGCCACCTGCAGGCCTGTGAAATCGCAGGCTTGCAGGTGATCCCAGCCAGAATCACGCAGGGCCTTGTAGAGCGCGCGATCCTCAAAACCGGCAGCGCGCTGCGCAGCCAGCCACTGCTCAACGCTGCGTCGCATTTCCTGGGTGATCAGGGCAGGCATGGAGAAAAGCCCGAATCAGGCCGACTGGCGCCGACGAAACACCAGACGCTCAGGCTCCGAGGCCTGCGGAACATAGGCATAGCCCTCCAGGTCAAAGCCCTCCAGCTTGGCCGGGGTGTCGGCTTTTCTATCGATGGCATAGCGCACCATCAGCCCACGCGCCCGCTTGGCCATGAAGCTGATGATTTTGTACTTGCCGCCCTTGAATTCCTCGAAGACACATTGCACCACCGGCAATTTGAGTGCCTTGAGATCGACCGCCTTGAAATACTCTTCACTGGCCAGATTCACAAGCACCGGCTTCTTGTGACCCTGACCGCGCTCATTGAGATAGTCGGCGATTCGACTGCCCCAAAACTGGTAAAGGTTTTTGCCGCGCGCATTGGGCAAGGCCGTGCCCATCTCCAGGCGATAGGGCTGCATCCAGTCCAGCGGGCGTAGCACCCCGTAGAGGCCGCTGAGGATGCACACATGCTCCTGGGCCCATTCAAGCTGGGCCGGCTTGAGACTGCGGGCATCCAGCCCCTCGTAAACATCCCCGTTAAACGCCAGCAAAGCCTGGCGCGAATTACTCGCGGTGAACTTGGCGCGCCAGGCTTGATAGCGTGCCGCGTTCAGACTCGACAGCGCTTCGGACAGATCCATCAGCTCGGCGATCTGCTGCGGTGAACGCTGCCGCAACAAGCCCACCAGCTCACTGGAATGCTCGACAAAACCGGGCTGAGTGTGGCTCAGCCCCGCTGGCAGAGGGGTCTCATAGTCCAGGGACTTGGCAGGCGAAAGAACAAAAAGCATGGGTCAGCGCAAGGGCAGCGAAAGACTGACAATTATGGGTCGGTCTCAAAGCCGATGCACAAATCAGCCCTTCCCTATCCTTTTTGGCGAATGAACTGTGAGCCTCCTCTTCTCCCCCTATGTTTTTGAAGCCCCTGCAGCTCGCCTGCTGCTGAGCAATCGGCTGGTCGTGGCACCGATGTGCCAATACGCCTGTACCGACGGGCTGGCTAACGACTGGCACCTGATGCACTGGGCCATGCTCCTCAACAGTGGGGCCAGCATGGTGACTCTGGAGGCCACGGCCGTCAGCGCCGAAGGGCGTATCACGCCGGGATGCCTGGGCCTGTGGGATGACGCCACCGCGGCGGCCCTGCAGGACAAGCTGCATCGAGCACGCCGTCTGGCTCCGGCCACGCCTGTCTGCATCCAGCTGGCCCACGCCGGCCGCAAGGCCTCCAGCGAAGTCCCGTGGCGGGGTGGGCAGTTGATCGCGGTTGATCAGGGCGGCTGGCGCCCCTGGGGACCGAGCGCACTGCCCCACTTGCTGCAAGAGGCGCCGCCACTGGCGCTCGATGCGCAGGGGCTGCGCAAGGTGCGCGAGGACTTCAAGGCCGCGGCGCAGCGCAGTGCGGAGATCGGCATCGAGGCCATCGAGTTGCATGCGGCACACGGCTACCTGCTGCACCAGTTCCTCTCGCCGCTGAGTAATCAGCGTACCGACGCCTACGGCGGCAGCTTCGAGAACCGCATTCGATTGCCCCTCGAGGTGCTGACCGAAGTGCGGCGAGTCTTCGGCGGCACCCTGGGCGTACGCCTGTCGGGAACCGATTGGGTCGATGGCGGCTGGACCCTGGAAGAAACCGCCGAGTTGGCTTGCCGCCTCAAGGCCGCCGGGGCCCAATTTGTGCACATCTCATCGGGCGGCGTATCACCGCTACAAAAAATCCCACTCGGTCCGGGTTACCAGGTTCCCCTGGCCCGCGAGGTCCGCCGGCGCTCGGGCCTGTGCACTTTCGCGGTAGGCCTGATCACGGAGCCCCGGCAGGCCCAAGAGGTCCTGGACAGCGGCGACGCCGACCTGGTGGCCCTGGCGCGTGCCTTCCTGTACGACCCGCGCTGGGGCTGGCACGCAGCCGCCGCACTGGGCGCTCAGCTCCGAGCCCAGCCGGCTTACTGGCGCTGCCCCCCGCGGGAAGCCGCAGCGGTATTCGGGCCAGACGCGAAAATTGGGATGCGGTAAAAAACCTCGCCGCGAGGGCGCGGCTCCCACAAGGGCAAAGCTATCGTCGCGAGGGCGCCGCTCCCAAGCACAGCGCCGTCCATGTGGGAGCGCCGCCCTCGGCGCAATATTGCGACGGCTTACCGCAAATCCCCGGCCAGAGAAGCCAGGGTCTCTGGCGCAATCGTGACATGAGCCGGATAGTTGGTATGGTCGCAACCCAGCTTGGCTGCAGCGCCAGCCTTGATGGCCGCACATTGGGCCGGATTGAACTCGAAGCGAAGGAAGTGAACAGCCGAGGTCTTCTCCTCGTTCTCACGCTCCAGGTCCTCATCGGCAATCGCATAGACCCGGCCCTCGCCCTCGACCTCAACAAAAAGTCGGTCCTCGACGCCGATCAACCGCTTGAGCTCACGCTTGCGTTCATTGACATCGGGGTACTCAATGAGCAGCGTAGCCTTCCAGTTGGTGCCGTCAGGCACCAGCGGCGCGTAGGCCTCAATCTCGTGTTCGATACCCTCTTCCTCGAAAATTTTTTCGATGCGCAGCATCTCCTGGATTTGATAGCGAATCGTGATTTCACTTTCAAACTGCACATTCAAATGATCGCCCAGCTGCACGCTGCGAAGGTGGCGATGCTTGACCACGCTGGGCTTGTTTTCCTTACGCCACTTGCTGTAGGCCTCCAAGGTCATGAGGCTGTCGCGGGTGACTTTTCCGATCAATTGCATGATTGCGTCCTTTCTCGCCGGGGGCAAAGGCCAACCCGGCCTGTTCAATGGATAAACCTTAGTCGAGGCCGTAAGCGGTGCGAATCAAGGTCAGTGGATGCTTTTGAGGAACCTCACCGAGCTTGTTAACCTCAAAGCCCTGGGCAATGTGATGCCCGCCCAAAGGGCAGTCGCTCGAAATCACATCGGGCGCACCACCGTCTTTGTGCTGGGCCATGGCCTTAAACAGGGGTTTGCCGATCTTCATCGCCTGGTCGTGGAAGCCCTTTTTCACGCCAAAGGTGCCGGCGTGCCCCGAACACCGCTCGTGGGTGTGCACGCTGGTGCCCGGCACCATCTTGAGCATTTCCTCGGTCTTCTTGCCAATGTTCTGCACCCGGCCGTGACAGGGAATCTGGTAACTGATCTTGCCCAGACTTTGGGGAAATTCCGTCTTGAGCAGACCATCACGCTTTCGGGCCATGAGGTATTCAAAGGGATCCCACATATGCTCCTTGACCAACTGCGCCTCGGCATCGTCGGGATACATGAGCGGGATTTCCTGCTTGAACATCAATGTGCAACTGGGCACCGCACTCAAAATGGCAAAGCCGTCGCGCGCGTAGCGGGCCAGAACCGGGATATTGGCTTGCTTGCTCTGGTCTACCGATTCAAGATCACCCAGCTCAAGCTTGGGCATACCGCAGCACTGCTCCTTTTCGACGATCACATACGGCACCTCGTTGTGATCGAGGATCTTGAGCAGGTCATGGCCAATGCCGGGCTCGTTGTAGTTGACATAGCAAGTTGAAAAAATCACCACCTTGCCAGGCGTGGTGGCACCATCCTTGACTTGATTGCTTCGAGCCTCTTGAGCGCTGGAGCGGAACTTGTGCGTGGCCAGAGATGGCAGCCAGGCCCTTTGATCAACGCCGAGGGTCGACTCCATGACACTGCGAGCGACCTTGGTCTTGCTGACCGCGTTAACGGCCTGCACCACAATCGGAATGCCCGCGAACGAACCGTGGACATCGGTGGAGGCCAGAAAACGCTCGCCCGCGCCGACCTCACCTTTCTTGAACTTGATGGCCTTGGCCCGCAGCATGGTGTGAGGAAAGTCCAGATTGAACTCATGCGGCGGCACATAAGGGCATTTGGTCAGGTAGCACAGATCGCAGAGATAGCACTGGTCGACCACCTTCCAGTAATCTTTCTTCTCCACGCCGTCGACCTCTCCGGTCGGCCCTTCGTCGACGAGATCGAACAAGGTCGGAAATGAGCCGCACAAACTCACACAGCGGCGGCAGCCATGGCAAATATCGAAGATGCGTTCCATCTCCTTGAAGGTCGCCTCCTCGTTGTAGAACTCGGGGTTCTTCCAGTCGATCGGGTGGCGCGTGGGGGCCTGCAAATTACCTTCGGTGGCCATAGTCAGTCTCGGTGTGGGGTTCAAACGATCACGCCTTTTCGGCTTGAGAAAAGGCTGGCCTTCGGGCCAGGCCCTTTATGAAACCGAACACCCCAGGGGACACTTGCGCGCACACCTGGGGCGTTGGATGGCGGGCCTCGCCGGGGGCGAGGGTCCGCACGGACGCCGGAATCAGTCTTTCAGATCGGCCAGTGCCTTGGCGTAGCGGTTGGCGTGCGAACGCTCAGCCTTGGCCAGGGTTTCAAACCAGTCAGCCACCTCATCATGGCCCTCTTCGCGAGCGGTCTTGGCCATGCCGGGGTACATGTCGGTGTACTCGTGGGTCTCGCCAGCCACGGCAGAGGCCAGATTGTCACGGGTGGCGCCGAAGGGCATGCCGGTAGCCGGATCGCCACACTGCTCGAGCCACTCGAGGTGGCCGTGAGCGTGGCCGGTCTCGCCTTCGGCGGTCGAGCGGAACAAGGCCGCCACGTCAGGCTGGCCTTCAACATCCGCCTTGTTCGCGAAATACAGATAACGGCGGTTGGCCTGGGACTCGCCGGCGAAGGCGGCCTTGAGGTTTTCTTCCGTCTTGGAGCCTTTGAGAGCTGCCATGGAAATCTCCTGATGAATAGGTTGGTAAACACAAACTGCCAGAAAGCCGATATCAGCTTCGGACAGGCGGGACGATACCGGGAAAACACGCACCGCGTCCAATTGGGTGATTCAATGCCCAGAATTTAGCTAGGCTATCGACCCAAGGGCAGCCACAGCCTGGGGCAATACATGAGCCGCGAGAGCCCGGCCGTCCCCGAACCGGGACGAAAAGCCCCCCCCGCTAAAATTCATCCCCTGCACCGTCTCGAACAAGCCCGACAAGCTGCGTCGAATAGGGCTTATCCCAACCGGACCATGAACACCCGAAGCGCACCAGACCAGCCCGGCCTGCAATCCCTGGCCAAATCCTTCGAGCCTGCCGCCCTTGAGGCTCACTGGGGCCCCGAATGGGAGCGACGCGGCTATGCATCGGCTGGACACCGGGGCAGTGGGATGGCCCAGGCCACAGCGCCGTCTTTCAGCATCCAACTGCCCCCGCCCAATGTGACCGGAACGCTGCACATGGGCCATGCCTTCAACCAGACCATCATGGACAGCCTGACCCGCTACCACCGTATGCGCGGGTCCAACACCCTGTGGGTGCCGGGCACCGACCACGCCGGCATTGCCACTCAAATCGTGGTGGAGCGGCAGCTCCAGGCCCAGGGTTTGAACAAGCACGAGATGGGGACCGACCCCGAATCGGCCCGCAAAAACTTTGTCGCCAAAGTCTGGCAGTGGAAAGAACAGTCAGGCAACATCATCACGCAGCAAATGAGGCGCATGGGTGCCAGCGTGGACTGGGGCCGCGAATACTTCACCATGGACGACAAGCTCTCGAAAGTGGTGGCCGATACCTTCGTGCGCCTCTACGAACAGGGCCTGATCTACCGCGGCAAACGCCTGGTCAACTGGGACCCGGTGCTGATGAGTGCCGTCTCGGACCTCGAGGTGGAGGCCACCGAGTCTGATGGCTTCATGCACTACATTTGCTATCCGTTTGCCGATGGCCCGCAGCTGATCGACGGCGTCCTGCACAAGGGTATGACGATCGCCACCACCCGGCCCGAGACCATGATGGCCGATGGGGCCCTGGCGGTACACCCCGAGGACGAACGCTATCGGCATCTGGTGGGCAAGATGGTGGACCTGCCCCTGTGCGACCGCCGGATTCCAATCATCGCGGACGACTTTGTCGACCGTCAGTTTGGTTCTGGCTGCGTGAAGATCACTGGCGCCCATGACTTCAATGACCACGCTTGCGCGATGCGCCACGGCCTGCCGCTGATCACCATCTTCACCCTCGATGCGCGCATTAATGAAAACGGACCTGCTGCCTACCGCGGCCTGGATCGATTTGCTGCGCGAAAGGCCGTGATTGCCGACCTGCAGGCTCAGAGCCTGATGCTGGAGATCAAGCCGCACAAAATGATGCTGCCCATCTGTGCCCGAACCGGCCAGGTGGTCGAACCCATGCTCACCGATCAGTGGTTTGTGGCCATGAACAAGGTCGGCTCGCAAGACCCCAGCGGTCAGAGCATTGCGCAAAAAGCCATCGAAGCCGTGCACAGCGGGCAGGTCCGCTTCGTCCCTGAAAACTGGGTCAATACCTACAACCAATGGATGAACAACATTCAGGACTGGTGTATCTCACGCCAGTTGTGGTGGGGCCATCAGATCCCGGCCTGGTATGACGAGGACGGCCGGGTCTATGTCGCCAGAAGCCTTCAAGAGGCCCAGGCACAAGCGCCTGGCAAGCGCCTCAAACGCGACGAGGATGTGCTCGACACCTGGTACTCATCGGCCCTGGTGCCCTTTAGCACCTTAGGCTGGCCGCAAGCGGCTACGACACCCAGGAGTGACGCTGCGGTCAGCGACTACGACCTTTACTTGCCCAGCAGCGTCCTGGTCACAGGCTACGACATCATCTTTTTCTGGGTCGCCCGGATGATCATGATGACGACGCACTTCACCGGCCGCGTGCCCTTCAGGGATGTGTACATCCACGGCCTGGTGCGCGATGCCCAGGGCAAGAAGATGAGCAAGAGCGAAGGCAATGTGCTCGACCCGGTCGACCTGATCGATGGCATTGCCCTTGAGCCCCTGCTGGAAAAGCGCAGCCAGGGTCTGCGCAAGCCCGAGACCGCGCCGCAGGTGCGCAAGAACACGCAAAAAGAGTTTCCCGAGGGCATACCCGCCTACGGCGCCGATGCGCTGCGCTTTACCTTTGCCGCCCTGGCCAGCCTGGGTCGTAGTATCAACTTCGACGCCAAACGCTGCGAGGGCTACCGCAATTTCTGCAACAAGCTCTGGAACGCCACCCGCTTCGTATTGATGAATTGCGAGGGCCATGACTGCGGGCTGATGGAGCACACCAAGGCGCAATGCCAGCCTGGCGGGTCGGCGCATGGCTATATGCACTTTAGCCAAGCCGACCGCTGGATCGCATCCCTGCTGCAGCAAGTTGAGGCCGAAGTCGCGCAGGGCTTTGCTGATTACCGGCTCGACCAGGTGGCTGCCGCCCTCTACGAGTTTGTCTGGAACGAGTACTGCGACTGGTACCTGGAAATCGCCAAGGTTCAGCTGCAGGTCGGTGATCAGGCCCAGCAGCGGGGCACACGCCGCACCTTGATCCGCACGCTGGAAGCTATATTGCGGCTAGCCCATCCGCTGATCCCCTTCATCACGGAAGAGCTGTGGCAAAAAGTCGCCCCGGTGGCCGGTCTGCCGGGGCCATCGGTCAGCATTGCCCCTTATCCCCAGGCGCAGCCTCAAAGAATCGATCCACAAGCGATCGCCGACATCGACAAACTCAAGGCGCTGGTCGACGGCTGCCGGAATTTGCGCGGAGAGATGGGGGTGTCGCCGGCCACCCGTCTACCCCTTTACACCTTGGGCGAAAACGATTTCCTGCGCAGCAACGCGTCCGTGCTGCAGGCCCTGGCCAAACTTAGCGAAGTGCGGGTCTTCGAAGCAGAGTCGGACTGGCAGGCCGCCGCGCAAAGCGCGCCGGTGGCAGTGGTCAGTGGCGCGCGGATGTGTCTGTTCGTCGCGGTGGATGTGGCCGCCGAAAAACTGCGCCTGTCGAAGGAGGCCGCACGACTGGACCATGAAATCGCCAAGGCACAGGGCAAGCTGGACAACCAGGCCTTTGTGGCCAAGGCTCCGCCGGCGGTGATCGATCAGGAGAAAAAGCGGCTGGAGGATTTCTCAGGCACCCTGGCCAAGATCCGCTCACAGCTGGAGCGGCTGGGCTGATCGGCTTGCCGATGAGCCCATGAACGCATTGGCGCGTGAGATGATCTGCCTGCCCCGCCCAACCAACGCCCCACCGTCTGCCCCAGCATGAGCTCTCATCTCAAAGTCGCGGTCTTTCCGGTTGCCGGACTCGGCACGCGCTTTCTGCCGGCTACCAAGGCACAGCCCAAGGAAATGTTGCCGGTGGTCGATAAACCCCTGATCCAGTACGCCGTCGAGGAAGCCTATGCTGCCGGAATCCGGCACATGGTCTTTATCACCGGACGCAGCAAACGCGCCATTGAGGACCACTTTGACACCGCCTACGAGCTCGAAAGCGAACTCGAGGCTGCGGGCAAGCATTCCCTGCTCGAATTGCTGCGTTCAGTGCGCATGGACGACATGCATTGCTCCTATGTTCGTCAGCATCGGATGTTGGGCCTGGGTCATGCGGTGCTGTGCGCCGAGCATGTGGTGGGCAGCAAGCCCTTCGCGGTTCTTCTGGCCGACGATCTGATGGTGGGCCAGCCGCCAGTGCTGGCGCAGATGGGTGAGCAATTTGCACGGCTTGGGCGCTCGGTGCTTGCGGTGCAGGAGGTGCCGACTGAACACACCCGGCGCTACGGCATCGTGGCGGGCAAACCCATCGAAGAGCGGATTACCCAGATCGAGCGCATCGTCGAAAAACCAGCCCCTGAGGCGGCGCCCTCGCGCATCGGCGTAGCCGGCCGCTATATTCTCACGCCCACTATCTTCAACCACTTGCGCCAACTCGGCACCGGCGCCGGCGGCGAGATACAGCTGACCGATGGCATCGCCCGGCTGATGGCCGATGAAGCGGTGTACGCCTACCAGTACCGGGGCAAGCGCTACGACTGCGGCAGCAAGGAGGGTTTTTTGGAGGCCACCGTGGAGCTGGCCCTGCAGCACGCCGAGGTCGGCCCACCTTTTCGCCACTACCTGCGACAACTCGCCCTGGGCGACTAAGGCGACGGGCTGACGCAGCGCAGCCCGGCCCGGCCGGCCGACTCAGCGGCGCTTGAGAAGGTGTATGAATTGGCCGTCGGTGCTTTCTTGTCCGATCAGCTCATTGCCGGTTTGCTTGGCAAAGGCCTGAAAGTCGCGCACCGAGCCGGCGTCGGTCGACATCACCTTGAGCAACTGCCCCGAGCTCATCTCGGCCAGTGCCTTCTTGGCTTTGAGGATAGGCAGGGGGCAATTGAGGCCTCGGGTGTCAAGTTCCTTATCGATCTGCATCATGTCTCTCGGCTCATCGCTTCGCGCTCTTCCCAGGTCATGAACCGGGGTTCAAAATTGCGGGATCTGAGCCAGTCGGCCAAAGCATAACCGGTACCGGCGGGCCAGCAGATCAAATCTTGCGGCTCATAGAGCCTGTATTCGACCAGCTCGGGGGAGAGCGAGACCTCCCCGAACGAATGCGCATGATAGGCGATGATGACCTGGTTCATGCGCTTGAAGTCATAAACACCGACCAGCCGCAAGGCCGAGACCTCCAGGGCAGTCTCCTCCTTGATCTCGCGCGTGATTCCTTCCTCGGGCGTTTCCCCCGCCTCCATGAAGCCGGTGATCAAGGCAAAGCGCCGGCCGGTCCAGGCGGCGTTGCGAGCCAGCAAGATACGGCCGTCCAGCTCGACGATACCGGCAAGCACCGGGGTGGGATTGTTCCAGTGCGTGTAATCACACGAGGAGCAACGCAGACGCGAGACCTCACCACCATCCTCCGGACGGGTCTGCCAGCTCAGCGGGCTGGCGCACATCGGGCAAAACCTAAACTCAGCCACCGCGCCCCCTAGGCCGGAAACACGCCGGTGGACAGGTAGCGGTCGCCCCGGTCACAGACAATGAAAACAATGACCGCCCCGTTCACCGACTGCGCCACCTGCTGAGCCACCCAGCACGCGCCGGCGGCCGAAATTCCAGCAAAGATCCCCTCTTCCCGCGCCATGCGACGACACATCTCCTCAGCATCGGACTGGCTGACCAGGCGCAACTCATCCACACAGCCAGCGTCATAGATCTTGGGCAGGTACTCCTGAGGCCACTTGCGTATACCCGGAATACGCGAGCCTTCGCTGGGCTGCGCGCCGATGATGCGAATGGCCGGATTCTTCTCCTTGAGATAACGCGAGACGCCGGTAATGGTGCCGGTGGTCCCCATGGCGCTGACGAAGTGGGTCACTCGGCCTGCAGTGTCGTTCCAGATCTCTGGCCCTGTGGTCTCGTAGTGGATCCGCGGGTTGTCCGGGTTGGCGAATTGATCAAGCATCCGCCCCTGGCCCTGGGACTGCATTTTCTCGGCCAGATCGCGCGCGTGCTCCATGCCACCAGACTTGGGCGTGAGGATCAAGTCGGCGCCGAAAGCCTTCATGGTTTGGGCGCGCTCGATCGACAGATCCTCCGGCATGATCAAGACCATGCGGTAGCCCTTGATGGCCGCAGCCATCGCAAGCGCAATGCCCGTATTGCCCGAGGTGGCTTCGATCAAAGTGTCGCCAGGCTTGATCTCACCGCGCTCCTCGGCACGGCGAATCATCGACAAAGCCGGTCTGTCCTTGACGGATCCCGCCGGATTGTTGCCCTCGAGCTTGCCCAGAATCACATTGCCGCGCGTCGAGTTATCACGGGCCCCTATGCGCTGCAGAGCCACCAGGGGGGTCTTGCCGACCGCTTCTTCCAAGGTCTGAAACTTCATGACCTGTACTGTGCCACAACCGAAAAACCCGTTCGTACCGGCAGCAAGTCTGCGGCACGAGGCCACTCGGGCCACGCGCCGGCCGTGACATAATCTGGGCCGCCCGCCCGGGTGGTGAAATAGGTAGACGCAGGGGACTCAAAATCCCCCGCCGCAAGGCGTGTCGGTTCGAGTCCGACCCCGGGCACCAGCGCAGGATAGCCCTGTGATCCTGCTGCGACCATCAGCCGGCCTCTGCGAGCTGTTCTGGCTCATCTCAACCCCGCTTCAGTTCAGGCAAGACGCTGCGCTTGCAAGTTTTTTAGAAGTGGCGCTTCCTGAGACCTGGCCGCTGCATTGGCTGGCCGAAAACCGGAGAGATGCCATGATTGATTCGATCCGCTCTGCCTTGTTAAGCAAGTCCGCCGGTGTCATTGCCATGGCGCTGTCCATGGCTTTTGCTCAACCAGCGGCAGCCCAGACGGCACCGAGCGCGGCCGAATCGGCCGCCGCCATCGACGCCCTCAGCCGGGCCAGCGCCGCCGTGGTCGGTGTGCGGGTGACGGCCGCCGACGATGCAAGGTCGATTGCCACGCTGGGCAAGGAGCGGGCGGGCTCGGGCGTGCTGATCGGCAAGGACGGTCTGATCCTGACCATCGGCTATCTGATGCTCGAGGCGCAAGACATCCGCATCGTGACGCAGGACAACAAGACCTTGCCCGCCGTGGCGGTGGGCTACGACCTGGCCACCGGCTTTGGTCTGATCAAACCGCTGCTGCCGCTCAAGGATGTAACCCCCGTCGAGCTGGGCAGCCAAGCCAGCGTGGAGACTGGTGAGCCCCTGATGGCCGCCATAGGCTCGACCGAGACGAATGTCGATGCCGATGTCAGCCTGACCCGCCTGGTGAGCAAGCGAGGTTTTTCCGGTAGCTGGGAGTACCACATCGACTCGGCCCTTTTCACCAGCCCGCCCGTGATGGCGGGTAACGGGAACCACAGCGGAGCGGCGCTGTTCAATCGCAAAGGTGAACTGTTAGGCATAGGCTCACTGCTGGTGATGGACGCGCTCGGACAGAACCGGCGCCTTCCCGGCAACATGTTTGTGCCGGTGGATCTGCTCAAGCCCATTCTGGCCGAGATGCAGAGCTCTGGCACCAGCCGGCTGAGTATCCGGCCGTGGCTGGGCGTGACCTCATCGGATGCCAGCGGGCGGGTGCAGGTGTTGCGCGTCAGCCCGGACAGTCCGGCTGAAAAAGCAGGCTTGAAGTCGGGCGATGTCGTGCTGGCGGTCGATGGCAGCAAGGTGGCGACGCTGGAGAGCTTCTACAAGAAGCTGTGGGCCCGAGACAAACCGGAGGACACCATACAACTGACGGTGCTGCAAGGCGCCGATGTCAATACCGTGAGGGTGCAGCCCGAGAACCGCATGGCCACCCTGCGCAAGGCCTCGGGCATCTGAGCGCGGCGCGCTTTAGTTCGCAGTCAAGCCGGCGCGCAAGCCCTCGGCCACTGTCCGATAGCGCAGAGCCAAGCGCAACTCCCGTCGCATGCGGCCGTTGTCCAAACGCCGCGACTCACTCATAAAGCTCAACAGCATCAGCGGCAAGTGCACATCGGCGCCCTCGCGGGCAATACGCGGTGGCCGCGGCAAACCATACACCTGAGCGGCCAGATCAAAGTAATCGCCCATCTTCAGCTCAGTGTCGTCACAGACATGGCTGACCCGTTGGGGCCAGCCTCGCCACAGCGCCGCCAGGCAAGCGCGCGCGAGGTCGTCGGCATGGATGTGGTTGGTGTAAACATCATCGGCGCTGCGTAGCACTGGGGTGCCCTTGATCAGCCGCGGTCGCGGCGTACCACCCTCGCGATCGTTGGCATAGATTCCAGGGATGCGCAAGATGTGCACCGACACATTCGCCTGACGCCCATACAAGCGGACCTGCTGCTCTGCGTCGACCCGCCTATGGGCTCGCGGCGTGTGCGGTGCCACGGGGCGCGCCTCGGTGATGCTCGCCCCACCACAATCGCCATAGACACCGCTGGTCGAACCATAGACCAGCGACTGCGGACGCCCCCGGCGGGCCAAGGCCTGCACCAGAGCTCGGGTGCGCGGATCGAGCCGCCAATCCTTGAGATCATCCTGCGGCGGCGGTGCCAGATGCAGCACGCGATCGGCCAGGGCCGCCACGCGCGCCAAACTGGCCGGCTGATCCAGATTGCCCAGCAAGGGCGTGATGCCCTGCTGGCGCAGCAAAGTCAGGCGCTCGGGCGATGAGGTCAGCGCCAGCACCTTCACCCGCGCAGGCAGATCGCGGGCCACCCGCAAGCCGACATCGCCACAACCGACGATCAATACGCGCTGCCTGCGAAAGCGCGAAGGCAGCGCCCCAGGTCGCGCCGAATGAAGATTGACGGGGGAGGCAGCTGAAACAGGCAAAATTGAGGGTTGGGAAGTTGCCGCCCGCTGGCGGCAGCCCCCTGTTGGTTCAAGAAGGTGACAAGGATACCAAGATGAGTTTCAGCGTGAAGGTCGAACCCAGCGGACGCACATTCAGCGTGGGGGCGGATCAGTCGGTTCTGGCCGCTGCCATCAACGCAGGCGTCGGCCTGCCGTATGGATGCAAGGACGGCGCCTGCGGCTCTTGCAAATGCAAGAAGCTGTCGGGAACGGTGGTCCATGGGCCGCACCAGTCGAAGGCCCTGTCGGCGCAAGAGGAGGAGCAAGGCCTGATGCTCGCTTGCTGCGCCGTACCGCACAGCGACCTGATCATCGAGTCGCGACAGGTCACCCGTGAAGACGCTTTGCCGGTGCGCAAAATGCCAGCGCGGGTCGCAACTTTGCGTCGAGTCTCACACGATGTGATGGTGATGCACCTGCAGCTGCCGGCCAGCGAGGTGTTCAAGTACCACGCCGGTCAATACATCGAGTTCATCCTGCGCGACGGCAGCCGTCGAAGCTACTCGATGGCCAATGCGCCACACACCCAGATCGAGAGCCCCGGATTGGAACTGCACCTGCGCCATATGCCCGGCGGCAAATTCACCGATCCGGTTTTTTCGACCCTCAAGGAAAAGGACATCCTGCGTGTCGAGGGACCTTTTGGCAGCTTCTACCTGCGCGAAGACAGCCCCAAACCCATGGTGCTGCTGGCCTCAGGCACCGGTTTTGCACCCATCAAGGCCCTGATCGAACACCTGCAGTTCAAGAACCTGCAGCGCCCGGCCGTGCTGTACTGGGGCGGGCGTCGGCCTGCCGATCTGTACATGAACGACTGGGTGCAAGCCAAATGCCGCGAGTTGCCCTGGCTGAGCTACATCCCGGTTGTCTCGGACGGCTTGCCTGAGGACGCGTGGCAGGGTCGGACAGGGTTTGTGCACCGGGCCGTGCTGCAAGACCTGCCCGATCTATCGACGCATCAGGTCTACGCCTGCGGCGCGCCCATCGTCATCGATTCAGCACGGAAAGACTTTGTGCAGGAAGCCGGTCTGCCCGAAGAAGAATTCTTTGCTGATTCCTTCACCAGTGAGGCCGACCAGGCCCTGTCCTAGAACCGCCCCTCAAAAGAACCTCTGGAGATCTCTCATGGCTTCAAACTTTACCCGTCGTCAATTGCTGATTGGGGGCGTGACCGCCGTTGCCGCGCCCGCCTGGGCGCAGGCGCGCCCGATTCGTCTCATCGTGCCTTATGCACCGGGAGGTCCGATTGATGTCACCGCTCGTCTGCTGGCCGAGCGGGTTCAGAGCAGTCTGGGCACCGTCATCATCGAAAACAGGCCCGGTGGTGGCGGCAATATCGGCGCCGATCTGGTGGCCAAGGCAAACCCGGACGGCATGACCATTGGCATCGCCGCAGTGGCCACCCACGCCATCAACCCCTGGCTCTACAGTAAGATGCCCTACAACGCAGCCACCGACTTCACCCCCATCACCCAGATGCTGCGGGTACCCAATGTGCTGGTCATGAACGCCGAGACGGCCAACCGACTCAAGATCAACAGCCTGGGCGACCTGATCGCCTATGCGCGCGTCAACCCGGGGCGACTCAATTACGGCAGCGGCGGAAACGGCAGCGCCGGTCATCTGGCCGGCGAGATGTTCAAAAAAGCCGCTGGGCTCTTTATCGTGCACATTCCCTACAACGGCGGCAACCCGGCGCAACTGGCCCTGCTGAGCGGACAGGTGGATTTCAACTTTGACAACCTGGCCACCGCCTCCAGCAACATCCGGGCTGGCAAGCTCAAGGCTCTGGCGGTCACCACCACGCAGCGCAGCACAGTCATGCCAGAGGTGCCGCCGGTGGCCGATACCCTCAAGGGCTTCGAAGTCGACACCTGGTGGGGCTTGGTGGGCCCAGCCAATCTGCCGCGCGATGTGACCGCCAGGCTGCATCAGGCCTTTGCCGGGGCGCTGCAGCAGCCCGAAGTCAAAAGCCGGTTTGCTCAACTCATGGCCGAACCGGTGGCCAACACACCCGAACAGTTTGGCGCCTTCATGAAGCAGGAGCTGGCCAAATACGAAAGCGTGGTCAAAGCCTCGGGCGCCAAGGTTGACTGAAGCAGTACCTCAGGGGTCCTTGACGAACAGAGTGACCAAGGGCTCCTCGCCCACCTGCCGGCTCCAGTGGCCGTGCACGGTGGGATCAAAGGTAGCTCCGGGCGGCAGCACATCGGCCGAATAGAAATGCTCACCGGGCTTGAAGGTACGGCTTTGACCACCCTGCAAACCGATCTCCATGTGCCCGCTGAGAATAAACACCCACTGCGGTTTTTCGGTACAGTGAAACTGACTGCGAAAACCGACCGGGCTATGGCGCATTTGGTAGCCGGCTGAAGGCATCACAGCGGACAACCTGGAGGCCGGGCTGCCTTCGGTCAAAGCGAGGACCCGCTCACCAAAGCGTGCGCGGCCATCAGTGTCGGTGTAGAGAATGATCTGCGTGAATTGAGCCATTGGAAACCTCTGGGTCGTTGGCAACCCCAAATTGTTGCTCAAGGCAGGATGCCTTGTAAGCCCAACCACCCTCTGCTCTTTCAGGCGCCCGGACAAGCGCAATCCATTAAGGAGACCCCATGCATCGCCCAACGCGCCTTTATGCCAGTCTCGCTGCCGCCCTTGCGGCCCCCCTGATCGCCATTGACTCCCGAGCCAGCGAGATGCAGCCCATCAGCCACTTCGAGATCGACCGGACCGAGGTCACCATCGCTCAGTTCAGGCGCTTCGTCCAGGCCACCGGTACGGTCACGCAAGCTGAGCGTGCGGGCGGCGGCAGCACCTTCGAGGCCGGCTGGGAGCAGCGCCGCGGCTGGGTTTGGCATTCACCCTACGGCAAACCGGGCACTGATGCCGAGCCAGTGGCCCATGTCACACATCCAGAGGCGCAGGCCTTCTGCCGCTGGGCGGGCAAGCGCTTGCCCAGCGATACCGAGTGGGGCGAAGCCGCTTACACCGAGCGACGCAGTCAGGCGCCGTCGGGCTTTGTCCGCGGCAAGACCTACCCCTACCCCACAGGCGAGAGCCCTCGCGGGGCCAACTGCCTGGGCGATTGCGGACCGGTCAATCCGGTCTCACACGCAGTCACCTCGCGCGGCCGCGGCCATGCACTGGCGGGCAGTACCGCCGCTGGCGTTAACGGGCTGCACGAGATGGGCGGAAATCTATGGGAGTGGGTGGACAGCGGCCCAGGGGCCGAGCAGCGCACCCGCGGGGGCTCCTGGTGGTACGGGGCCGGACCGATGCAGGACGCACATGTTCAGGGCAAGCCAGCCAACACCGCCGTGATCTACATCGGGTTTCGCTGCGCTCGCGATCTCAAGCGCTAAGCCCATCACAGAACCGATGGCGCCAAGGGGACGCCCCCCGTGCCGTGCGGACTCAGCGCGCCAACCAACGGCGGGCCAGCTCCACCCAGTAGGTGGCGCCCAGGGGAATCAGGTCGTCGTTGAAGTCGTAGCTGGGATTGTGCAAGGTACAGGGGCCGCCGCCGTGACCCATCTCGCGGTGCGCCCCATCACCATTGCCGATAAAGCAATAGGCCCCTGGCTTGGCCTGCAGCATGTAGGCAAAGTCTTCTGCGCCCATGGTGGGTTCCTGGGCCAGCACCTGCTCGGCCCCCACGATCTCACCCATCACAGACCGCGCAAAGTCGGCCTCGGCGCTGGTGTTAACCGTAGGCGGGTAGTTTCGAACGAACTCAAACTCGCACTGCGCCCCAAAGGCCGCTGCGGTGTGCTGAGCGATCTCGCGCATGCGCTGCTCGATAAGGTCGAGCACTGGCGTCGTGAAGGTGCGCACAGTGCCCTGAATTTCGCAAAAATTGGGGATGACATTGCTGGCCTCGCCGGCGTGAATCATGGTGACCGAAATCACCGCAGTGTCCACGGGCTTCTTGTTGCGTGTCACGATGGTCTGGAAGGCCTGCACCATTTGGCAGGCCACTGGCACCGGATCGACACCGGTGTGCGGCAGCGCGGCGTGGCCGCCCTTGCCGCGTATCGTGATCTTGAATTCGTTGCTTGAGGCCATCACCGGCCCGGCACTGATGGCAAACGAGCCCACCGCCATGCCGGGCCAGTTGTGCATGCCAAAGACCGCCTGCATGGGAAAGCGCTCGAACAAGCCGTCCTTGATCATCTCGCGGGCGCCACCGCCGCCCTCCTCGGCGGGCTGAAAAATGGCGTAGACCGTGCCGTCAAAATCTCGCTGCGCGGCCAAATGCTGCGCCGCCGCCAGCAGCATGGCCGTATGACCGTCGTGGCCGCAGGCGTGCATCTTGCCCTGATGTTGGCTGGCATGGGCAAAAGAGTTGACCTCCTGCATCGGCAAGGCGTCCATATCAGCCCGCAAACCCAGAGCGCGCCCACTGGCTCCGCCGTCACGCCCCCGGATGATGCCCACCACACCGGTCGTACCCATACCGCGGTGCATTTCGATACCCCAGCGCTCGAGCTGCGCAGCCACCAAATCGGCGGTGCGCACCTCCTGAAAACACAGCTCCGGATGAGCGTGGATTTCGCGCCGCAAAGCGGAGATGGCAGGGGCTTGGCCCACGATGGAATCAATGAGTTTCATGATGAGATCATTGGTTGGCTGCCGGCGCAGCGAAGCCCCAACTGTATCAAGGGCCGCCCCTGCGCGCTGGCGGGCGGGCTGGGTGGGGGTTTGGAGGCTGGCACAATCGGTTGATGCGCCTCCTACACACCATGCTGCGGGTGGGCAACCTGCAGCGCTCCATCGACTTTTACACCCGGGTTCTGGGCATGCAGCTGCTGCGTACCTCGGAAAATCCCGCTTACAAATACAGCCTGGCCTTTATCGGTTTTGGAAAGAATCCCGAACACGCCGAGCTGGAGCTGACCTACAACTGGGGCGTGGAGCACTACGAGATGGGCACGGCCTTCGGTCACATTGCACTGGGCGTGCCCGATGTCCACGGGGCCTGCGACGCAATCCGCGCGGCAGGCGGGCAAGTCACGCGCGAACCCGGACCGGTCAAGGGCGGTACCACGGTGATCGCCTTCGTCACCGACCCGGACGGCTACAAGATCGAGCTGATTGAACGACCTTAAAAGCCGATGCAACGGCCCCCAGACCCCGCTACTGCAATGGGCGACTCGGCGCCTCCACGACACCCTGCCGCCCTGCGCGATGTGCAGGCGATGCTGCAAGCCACACGGCGACAGTGGGGGGGGAAACAGGATTTGTGGATATTCGCCTACGCCTCGCTAATCTGGCGCCCGGAATTTGAACCGGTCGAAAAACGCTGGGCGCGGGTGCACGGCTACCACCGGGCGCTGAAAATGTGGAGCCGCATCAACCGTGGCACCCCCGAACGACCGGGCCTGGTGTTTGCCCTTTTGCAAGGCGGCAGTTGCCGCGGCGTGGCCTACCGGATCAGCCGGGATCAAGCCGATGAAACGCTCGAACGCTTGTGGCAGCGCGAGATGCTCACCGGCGTGTACGACCCCCGCTGGCTGCCCTGCCTGACCGACCAAGGCCCGGTTCGGGCCCTGGCCTTCACCCTGTCTCGGCACAGCCCCAACTACACCGGCGAGTTGCCCGCCAGCGAACTGCGCCGCATCTTCCGGCAGGCCAGTGGGCGTTACGGCAGCACCCTGGACTACGCACGGCGAACCTACGAATGCCTGCGCCAGGCGGGTATCCACGACGCCCTGCTGCACCGCATGCTCAGTCACGCCTGAGACTGCTGCTGGGTCGTTCGTATACTGCGCCCATGTCTGCTGACTTGTCCTCCATCGCCGATCTGCGCAAAAGCTACGAGCGCGCCGAACTGGACGAAAACGCCTCTCACCCAGACCCGCTGGCGCAGTTCGGCCAGTGGCTCGAAGAAGCCATTGCCGCGAGCTTGCCCGAGCCCAACGCAATGACGCTGGCCACGGTCGATGCCAAGCTCAGGCCCTCGACCCGGGTGGTGCTGATCAAGGGCCTCGATAAGCGGGGTATCGTCTGGTACACCAACTACGACAGCCGCAAAGGCCAGGACCTGGCCGGCAATCCCTACGCAGCGCTGCAGTTTCACTGGGTCGAACTCGAGCGCGTGGTGCGCATTGAAGGACAAGTCGAAAAAGTCGCGGCCGAGGAGAGTGACGCCTACTATGCCAGCCGGCCCCTCGATTCGCGCCTGGGGGCTTGGGCCAGCCCGCAGAGCCAGGTGATCTCCGGGCGCTCGGTGCTGGTGGCCAGTGCCGCCAAGTACGGCCTGCAATTTGCACTCAACCCTCCGCGTCCGCCGCATTGGGGCGGCTACCGCTTACTGCCCGATCGCTGGGAGTTTTGGCAAGGTCGCAAGAGCCGCCTGCACGACCGGCTGCGCTACAGACTCGAGGGCTCGAACTGGGTGCGCGAACGACTGGCGCCTTAAGCTCCTCGGTAGCGCCCGGGGGACATCGCCCGGCCCAGTCAGGGCCAGGTGGCGCAGCGTTCAAGCCGCTGGCCGCTCACGACGGACAAGGCTTGCGGCGACACTCGATCGGGCGCCACCTCAGCCAGCGGCTGCAGTACGAAGGCGCGGCCCCAGATGCGCGGGTGAGGCACGATCAGTAAAGGCGAGTCAATGCGACCCTCGCCATAGATCAAAAGATCAATGTCGAGCAAGCGGGGGGCGTTTCGATAGGGGCGCTGGCGCCCGGCCCGCTCCTCCAGATCCAGCAGGGCCTTCAGCAGATCCGGAGCGCTCAAGCCGGTTTGTACGGACAGGACAGCGTTGAAGAATTCCGCATCGCCGGGAGCACACTCGAGCGGCTGGCTGCGGTACAGCGAAGAACGCGCGAGCACCTGCAGCTGCGGTATTTCGCCAATTCGATCGGCCGCCCACGCCAGTTGAATGGGGGCCTGGCCCAGGTTGGCGCCCAGCCCGATAAAGGCCTGCACCCAGGGACGAGCCCCCCGGGCGGGCTCAGTCGGTTTCGTGCCCATGCCCGGGACCTTCGCCTGCGCCGCCGCGACCGCGGCGTCTGCGCCTGCGCCTGCGCGGCGCTACCGCGTCGTCCTCGAGCGGCGGGGCGGTCGTCTGCGCTGCATCATCGACCGCCGCACTGCCGCGACCGCGCACCCGCGTGGCGCGCGCCGGTGCCTGCTGACGCAGCTCGGCGAGCATCTGAACCCGTTGAGCTTCGTCGCAGGCCCAAAACCGCTCCCACCAGTCGGGCAAGTCCGCCGACACTTCGTCGACCCGCGAGCGCAAGCGTAGAAAGTCCAGCGCCGCCCTGAAGCGCGGCTGCTCCACCAGGGTAAACGGCCCTTGCCCCACACGCCGTTCAAAACGCGGCTGCAAGGTCCAAATCTCGCGCATATCCACCCCGAGCTTGCCCCGGCCCGAAACATCGCCGATGCGCGCATCAAAGGCGGTGTCGATGGCCGCGTTGAGGGCTGGCATAGGATGCAGGCCACTCGCCCGCTCTTTGTCCCACCCCGTCTTGACATCGGCCCAGAGCACGCTGGCCAGCAGGAAGCTAGGCGCGACCGGCTTGCCCTCGTGAACGCGGCGATCGGTGTCTTCCAGGGCCATGCGCAGAAAGGGCTCAGCCGCTCCAGCCACGATCACATCGAGCAAAGGGTAAATGCCCCGATCAAGCCCCAGTGCCTTGAGTTGCTCGATGCTCGCCACTGAATGTCCGGTCTGCAGCAACTTGAGCATTTCATCAAACAGACGCGATTGCGGCACATCGGCCAGCAGGGCCTTCATCTCGCGCAGCGGGCTGGCGGTCTTTTTGTCGAGCTTGAAGCCCAACGCGCCAAGTTTGGCAGCAAAACGGACTGCACGAATGATGCGCACGGGATCTTCACGGTAACGCGCCGCCGGCTCGCCGATCATGCGCAACACCCGCTTGCTGGCATCGCGCAGCCCATGATGGTAGTCAACCACCAGCTCGGTCTCCGGGTCGTAATACATCGCGTTGACGCTGAAATCGCGTCGCGCCGCATCCTGCTCCATATCGCCCCAGACGTTGTCGCGTAAAACCCGTCCCGAGGCGTCGACCGCATGCTTCATGCCTGCGAGCTCACTCTTGCGCGTGCGCTCGTTGCCTTCGACCTGTTGGGCCTGTGTGTTGTCCAGGTGCGCTCGAAATGTAGAGACCTCAATGACCTCGTGATCGCGCCCACGACCATGCACCACATGGACGATGCGAAAACGCCGCCCTATGATGAAAGCGCGGCGAAACAGTCCCTTGACCTGCTCAGGCGTCGCATTGGTGGCCACATCAAAGTCTTTGGGCCGAAGGCCCACCAGCAGGTCGCGCACCGCACCGCCGACGATATACGCCTCAAAGCCCGCTACCTTGAGCGTATGCACCACATCCACCGCCCGCCGATCAACCAAGCCAGGATCAATGTGATGGTCCTGCGGCCCAAGCTCCCGGCGTTGGCCGTAGACGGAACGGGTTGCTCGGCTCGCGCTGGAACCAGACCGGCCCAGCAACTTGTTGATTAAGGTCTTGATCATGTAAACAGGTCGAGTATCGGCCAGCCGCGCTGGCCGGCCAGCGATCGCAGTCGCGGGTCGGGGTTGGTGGCCACCGGATAGGTCACCCGCTCAAGCAGAGCCAGGTCATTGAGCGAATCGGTGTAGAAGGTGGTTTCGACCTCCCGCCAGTCCAGGGCGCGGGCCGCCAGCCACTCGTTCATGCGCTCGACCTTGCCCTCACGAGCCGACGGCGTGCCCACAATGCCGCCGGTCAAACGGCCTTGCCGGTCGCGCTCGAGCTGCACTGCGATCAGTTCGTCCACGCCAAACAAATCAGCGATGGGTCGGGTGACGAAATCGTTGGTGGCGGTGACGATCAGCAATTGATCACCGGCCTGGCGGTGGCGATCGACCAGCTCAACCGCCTTCGGCCGCAGCGCCGGACGAATCACCTCTTGCATAAATTGCTGATGCGCCTGCTCCGCCACCTGCGCGTCCCTCTGGCGCACCGCCTCCGTGGCAAAACGCACATAGTCATGGATATCCAGCGTGCCGGCGCGGTACTGCTCGAAGTACTCGACGTTGCGACGCTTGAACTCGCTAGCATCGCACCAACCCAGGCGGATGGTGAACTCGCCCCATTCGTAATCCGAATCGATGGGCAGCAGCGTGTGATCGAGATCGAACAGCGCAAGCCGCATCCTGCTCATGAAGCCTCCAGCATGGACTTGATCAAAGGGATGGTGATGGGGCGCTTGGTCTGCAAGGAGTATGCGTCAAGCCGATCGAGCAGCTGCACCAGATGCGTCAGATCACGGGCAAAACGGCTCAGGATGAAATCAATCAAGTCCTCGCTAAGCACCAGGCCGCGCGCATCGGCCTGCAAGCGCAAGACCGCGCTGCGTTGTTCGTCGCTGAGGGTCTGTAGCGCAAATACATGACCCCAACCCAGGCGCGTGCGCAAATCTTCGCGCAGTCGCAGATCGGCCGGTGGGCTTGCACCGGCGGCCAGGACACCGCGCGGTCGGCCATCGATCGCATTGAGCGCACGCACAAACCAGACGAAGGCCGCCTGCTGCTGCACCGCCGTGTAGAGATGACAGTCGTCGAGGAACACCGCCGCCCAGTCGTCCTCAAAATCGGGCGGCTCGCTGCAAGAGGCGTCGAGCCAGCCCACGCGGGCGCCGCGTTCGCGCAGAGCAAAGGCCGCAGCGCGCAACAGATGCGTCTTGCCGCTGCCACCCGGTCCCCACAGATAAGCGGGAACCGGCGAGCGCAACTCTCCGCCCGCCCACAGTTGCAGGTGGCTCAAGGCCGGCTGATTGGGACCGGCCAGGTAATTAGAGAACATGGGCTCGCTGGGCAGGCCGATGTCCAGGGCAATCTGCTTCATGCCTGCTGCAAGTCAGTCATCGGCGGCCGCTGCGTCGGGGTAAGCAAGGGGGGCCCTTAAAATAGAATCTTTCATTTTATCGGCACGGCCGCTTTCCCATTGAAGCCGCCCTCTCCAAGGGGGCAACACGCCGTCCTAGCGGAATTTCTCTTCATGAGCACCACCCCCCTTTCCTACAAAGATGCGGGCGTCGATATCGACGCCGGTGACGCCCTGGTCGAGCGCATCAAACCCTTGGCCCGCAAGACCCTGCGCGAGGGGGTTCTGGCGGGCATCGGGGGATTTGGGGCTCTGTTCGAAGTGCCCAAACGCTACAGGGAACCGGTGCTGGTCAGCGGTACCGACGGGGTTGGCACCAAGCTCAAGCTCGCCTTTGAGTGGCAGATGCACGATACCGTCGGCATCGATCTGGTGGCCATGAGCGTCAACGATGTGCTGGTGCAAGGCGCTGAACCTCTGTTCTTCCTGGACTACTTTGCCTGCGGCAAGCTCGATGTGGAGACGGCCGCGCGGGTGGTGGGCGGCATTGCCCGGGGCTGCGAGCTTTCGGGCTGCGCGTTAATCGGCGGCGAGACTGCCGAGATGCCGGGCATGTACCCGGCCGGCGAGTACGACTTGGCCGGATTTTGCGTTGGCGCCGTGGAGAAAAGCGAAATTCTTGACGGACGCGATGTGAACATTGGCGATTCGGTTCTCGGCCTGGCCTCCAGCGGCGTGCACTCCAACGGCTTTTCCCTGGTGCGCAAGTGCCTGGAAAGAAACGCGCCCCCGGCGCTGCTGGACGGACGCCCCTACCGCGAAACCATCATGGAGCCGACCCGGCTGTATGTAAAGAGCATGCTGACGGCCCTCAGAGCGCATCCCCGGACCGAATCGGGGCGATCCATCAAGGCCTTGGCCCACATCACAGGCGGCGGATTGCTCGAGAACATCCCGCGCATCCTGCCCGAGCACCTGGCGGCCGAACTGCGCAAGGGCAGCTGGCCGCGCAGCGAGCTGTTTACCTGGTTGCAAGGCACCGCCGGCATCGATGACCTGGAGATGAATCGCACCTTCAACAACGGCATAGGCATGGTGGTCATCGTCGATCGCGCAAGTGTTGCCGACATCACCAAGATACTGCGCGATGGGGGCGAGCAGGTGTACGAAATTGGTCACATTGCCGCGCGAGACGGCGCCGCACAAGTGCGGGTTGACTGAAGCAATCGCTGCTGTCGAATCAAGAGCGCCTCAGGCGCTCTTTTTGTTGGTAAGCCCCCTCATGACCGGCTGACTCCATGGGACTGCGCACCCGTGTAGCTGTCCCTTTTAACTTTACCCCCTTTAACGATTTTGCCGGCTCGTAGCTAGAGACGCCGGAAAGGCTTCCTGGAATACTCTGACAACTATTACAACAAAGCACTGTGGCAGCCCCAGCGTTCATCCAGACCCGGAGAGACCTCATGAAGCCTTTAAAACAATGGATTTCGACCTTTTTGCTCTCGATCAAGCAAGCGCCGCACCCAGCCCCGAGTGCTAACCCTCTCTTGGCCAGGCTCGGCAAATTCAGGCCGCAGTTGGCCGCTCTGGAATTGCTGGGCGCGCTGAGTTTGCCAGCCCTGTCTTTTGAAGTCGTTTACTTCTACCCTGACTCCAAATGGCGGGATGTCAATCAGTTTTTGAAAAACGATGACGGCTCCTGGAAAGCGGACTGGATGCAATCGCCGATTACATCGGTCGTGTATTTCACCGGGAACGCAATCGATGACGACGGCCAGTTAATCAGACTCAGCGAGGATCGACTGAAGACCCTGGCAACGCTCAAGCACTGGGCAAAAAGCAGTACCCCCCCAGGCGGGTCTATCTTTCGTTTGCAGCGAACCCCCAGACAAAAGAATCGGCCCTAAGAAATCCAGAACTTGCAAAAGCTGTTGCACGCTACATCCGGGAGGTGGGCGTAGACGGCATGAACCTGGACCTCGAATATCCCCAAACCGCCTCGCAAAGAGACGCTGCCTGGATTTTCACGCGCGGACTACGGGTTGCCCTTGACGGCACCAACTCCCGGAACTGGACCACCCACCTGTCTTTTGATGTGGGACGAGACAACTGGATGTCAGCTCCCCACGGTCAAGTCACTCCCGTTCAGGCGGTCAATGGGGTCACCCACTGGTTTGGCCTGATGTCCTACGGTGGCGGCTCCGTCAACAGCTTTGACTCCCTGAAGCGCTTTGCCGAGGAGTTCCAGGCCAAGTCTTCCGCCTCGCCGCAGTACAACCTGAAAAAGAGAATGGTGATCGGGTTGCCCTTCTACGGAAACACAAGAAACCTGGGAGATATCTGTTATTCCTCTTTGGTCAAGGGGATCGAAAACTTGTCCCCCAGGACGGATGTGGTCACCCACAGGGGTGAACCTTTCGCGATCAACGGCGTCGACACCATCTCGAAAAAAGTTGCATGGGCCAAGTCCCAGGGCTACGCTGGGGTGATGACATGGCATTGGGGCTGTGACTTTGTGCCCTCCGATCCACGCTCCCTGACGGGCGCGATCAGTAGAACCCTGCGCGCCTCGAAATAAGCGACCACATCGAGCACAAGCACCCGCCAAGTGATTATTTCGACTCAATCATGCGGCTGATCTTCGCACTCCTACTCAGCACTCTGGGCGCGGCTTGCCTGACCTTTTTTCTGGGGCCTACAGAACCGCCCCCAGCCCGTGCGCAGGCCATCAGCGCTGACGCACCCGGCCTGATCCCGACTGAGCCGACCGTCTTGGCCCGGAGCTCGCCCACCACGCGGCTCGATCCGGGCGAAGAGATAGACGCATCCGCGGTGCATCAGGACCATGTCGAGTCAAAAATCAAGGACGCAATCACCGCACGCAACCTCAGCGCTGCGATCGATCTGATCATCATCGACGCCAAATGCCGTTTCCCTCACCTGCAGGCGCAGATCCCAGAAAAAATCTGCTACCGGGTTGCCTCGGAAATTCCGTTCCTGAAAAACAAAATCGTGCATGAAGGCCGGATCGACCCAGGCCTGTTCGCTGAAATCAGCGACCTCAATGCGACCCTGGACATCCTCTCGACACCGGGTTTCCGGACTCATGGCCTGAGCCTTTCCGATGAATTCTGAAAGGACGCTGATTCAGCCCAGAGCGCGCCTGAGCTCACTGATGCGCTCGCCGATGACATCAAGATCCAGAGCATCTTCGGCATGCGAGACATAAACCTCAAGGTCGTCCAAGGCTCGTGAGGGCTGCCCTTGCTGCGCCCAGGCAAGTCCGCGGTCACGGTATTCGCTCCAGGCTTGCGGCTGCACAATGAGCAGTCGGTCAAGCACAGGAATCAGGCGCGCATGATCCTCCTGGCTTTTGTAGATCTCCTTGAGGTTGCGCAGCATGCGCGCCAAAATCTCCCGAGGAGTAGCCGCCTGCAGGTACAGGCCCAGCGGGATCTCGAAATCATCGACCAGACCGCTGCGCTGCCGGTACGGCTCGAGCCGCTCCGAGAGCTCCTCGCGGCTCAAGGACTGGCCGGTGAACGGATCGATGATCACCTGCCCCTTGGGCATGCTGACCTTGACCATGAAATGCCCGGGGAAAGCCACGCCACGCGCCTGCAAGCCCAGCCCAGCCGCCAGTTCCAGCCAGATCACAGCCAGTGTGATCGGAATGCCCCGGCGGGTTCGCAACACCGCATTGAGGTAGCTATTGTCTGGGTCGTAGTAGTCGTTGACATTGCCGCCAAAACTCAACTCCCGGAAAAAGAATTGGTTAAGCGCCCGCAGCCTCTGCAGAGCCGGCGCATCCGAGGCCAGGCGGCGCTTGATGCGGGCCAGCAACTGATCGACATCGCCGAGCACCCGCTGCACATCCAGGTCAGGGTACTCATCCTGCGCCAGGCAAACCGCCGCCTCCAGCAAAGGGAAATGCTCGTCGCTCTCGACGAGGCTGGAAAAATAAGCCAACGGGGTCGGGACCTCGAACTTCAGGGTCATAGAACAGACTGTCGCATATTTGAGCGCCGTCAGAGCGCAAAACTGCGCTGCATCAGCGTCCAATCAAGCTCTTCAAGGGAAAACCCAGGAGCCGCAAGGTGGCCAGATACAACACAGCACCCACGATCACCGCCGCCGCCATCAAACCGGCTCGCAGGCCCGGCTGCGATTGCAGGTCAACCCATGCGACCTGCTGCGCTGCCGCGGCCAGGCCTGCCGCCAACAAGGCGCTGGCCAGGCCCACCTGGGCGCCAAAGCGCAGCCATCCTGACTGCGGTACATAGCTGCCTCTGCGGATCAGACCCAACAGCAGCCACAGGGCATTGACCAGGGCGCCCAGTCCTATGGCCAGGGCCAGGCCAGCGTGGGCCAGGTAAGGGACCAGCACCAGGTTGAGGGCCTGGGTAATGAGCAGTACCACGACGGCAATCTTCACCGGCGTACGCACATCCTGCGCCGCATAAAAACCCGGGGCCAGTACCTTGACCGCCACCAGCCCGAGCAATCCAACGCCGTACCCCACCAGCGCCTGCGCAGTCATGGCCACATCGCGCGGGCTGAAGGCGCCATAGTTGTACAAGGTGGCCACCAAAGGCTCGGCAAAGAGCAGCAGCGCGGCAGCGCAAGGCAGGCCGAGCGCCAGAACACAACGCAAAGCCCAGTCCAGCATGGCCGAGAAGCGCGCTGAATCGCCAGCAGCACGCGCCGAGGCCAATTGGGGCATCAGCACCACACCGAGCGCCACGCCAATGAGGGCGGTCGGAAATTCCATCAGCCGGTCGGCATAGGTCAGCCAACTGACACTGCCCGGACTCAGGTGCGAAGCAATCTGTGTGTTGA
>VGHR01000001.1:72500-114924 GCA_016868205.1 Betaproteobacteria bacterium | reverse complement strand
TGGGGCTTCCGCAGAACAACTCATCTTTACCGCCAAGAACGTGTGCACTGCTGATCTGGGCAAGCAAAGTCTGGGACAACACGAACATCCGGAGGCCCTTACCGCTTGGCGATATCTCAATGTATGGACGGCCCAAGGTGTCATGTAAAGCCCAAATTTCCTCTAGGCGCGTGCTACCAGCGTCTTTCAGATCAACGCCATCAAAGTCCAGCGCTACGACGTATTTGCCGTCCGGTGTTGCCGCTGGAAGGACTATTCCAATTCCCGAGTGCCCTCGGCTACTCGCAGTCTCCTGCACCTCGGTAAAGGCCATCCATTGGCTCTGCTTCTGCCAATCTCGCCCGCCGCCGTCTCGCCCCTTGGGGCGTTTGTCGAATTTGCCGTCGGGCTTGACGGGGCCTGCCACCCAAGTAAGCCATTGCGGCAAGGATTGCAGTAACTGGGGCAATACTGCGTCCATCCTTTCTGATAGGTAGCGGAGGGGTTCGTTGTGCTCTTTACATGTAAGCCGTTGATTTGCAACGGTTTTTTTGATACACTTCATGGCGTCGTCCAGTATCTGGAACCAGCCGAGTGCTACGAATTCGATGTACTGCTCGGCCAGCAAACAAGGGGCCCCAGCTTGGAACTGGGGAAACTTGTACCTTTAAGCGCAGACAGATTTGAGCGTGGCTGCTGACCACTACAAGCAACCTTTGGTGGAACCGTCCGGTATTGCTTGTACCCTTCCTGCAGGTTGCAGCGAAGTCGTAATGAAGGGGGGTGAGGCGACTTCTTTGCGCAGCGATAAGCGTGCTGCGGATCGTTTCCGCCATCTTAGCACCGCTTCTTTTTAAAATACAAGAAGCTGGCGAATTTTTCTCCATCACACTGCGGGATGGCACATAACCCAGAGCCAACTCCACTCCAACGGCGTCAACCAAGCTTTCGCGCCAATTCTTCCGCCCGTGGGTGGTAGTACGACAACAACATTTTTAAATCCCTGTGCCCAGTCACCTTCGCCAGTTCGTGCGCTTCAAAGACTCCTGCAAGGCGACTAGTTGCTTCGTGCCTCAGATCGTGGAACCGGAGGTTGGCGAACATCTTGGGGTCAGCGTTCCGCTCGTGCTGCGCATACCAACGCTGCGCACGACATAGGCCCCTCTTAAACGCCAGCTTCAGGGCATTCGCTGAGATGGGAAAGACGCTCCCTGTGATTGAACGTGGCAGGCTTTGAAGGGTCTGTACCGCGCGCAGTGACAACGGCACATCTCGGCTCGTACCGTTCTTGGTGATCGGTAAATGTGCAACGCGCTTGGCAAGGTCGATGTTCTCCCACCGTAAGCTCAAAATCTCGCCTCGGCGCATCGCGGTCTCGACTGCCACGATCACGATAGGTTGTATCCACGGATTGATGGCTGCCCTCGGGATTTCACCGGCGCTCGCCATTTCACCGAACGCCCGCAAGAGCCACTCTTCTTCGCCCGGGAACAAGCGACGCTCCCGCCCGTTTGGCTGTCGAGGCTTCTTAACACCGGCCACCGGATTGATGAGGTCTTCCATGCCCCATTCAGCAATCGCGATCTTGAACACTGCCGATATCAGGCCGAGTTCCTTGGCGAGGGTACTTGCAGCCTTGCCTGCCTGTTTGCGCTCATCCCTGTAGGCGGCGATATCCGCCGCTCGAATTGAAGCCAGCATCTCCTGCGCGAGCGGATGCTTGACCAATGTGCGGATACGGCACTGCTCGATAGCCGCGCCCCGCTTCTGAGGTGTCACCTCCCGGCCGTACCTGCCAAGGGCAGCCTCCAGCGTGATCTGGGTGGCTTTAGGGTAGGGGCGGAATGCTCCGCGTTCAATCTCAGCTTCAATGGTCCGTGCCCAGCGCTGGGCGTCCGCCTTGGTGAGGAACGACTTATCAAGAGTCTGCCCGTTGCGCTTCACTCGGGCTTGCCATTTGCTACCGCGCTTGCGGATTGCAGCCATACAGAACCTCCGGTGGTCAGGAGGTGGTCGGGGAGCTATTTCTCCGATTCGTGCCGCCGGTAAGTTATTGATTCAAAGGCAAAAACTGCCGTAGCCCGCGGAACGCGGATTGGCCTCCGAAGCCAAGGGTCGCTGGTTCGATTCCAGCCAGCCGCGCCAGCGCCCCTCTGAGCAGGCCGCTTCATCCGCACGGGCTGCCATCAAGGCGTGTCCTCGCGGCTCAGATGCTCGCTGAAAGCCATAGCCAGGGGTGAGAGCCGTTTGCCCTTGTGCCAGACCAGGTGCCACTGCGAGGGGAGCGGAAAGCCCTGGACGGCAAGAATGCCGACCTTGCGCGCGCTGCTGGCTGCTGTCCCCAGCGCATGAGCCGACAACACTGAAAGTCCAAGGCCGGCCGAGACGGCCTCGCGTATGGCCTCATTGCTGCCCAGCTCCAGTCTGACCGCCGGCGAGAACTTCGTTTTTTTAAAATGCTGGTCCACGCTCATGCGCGTGCCTGAACCGGACTCGCGCAGGATAAACAGCTCCTGACGCAAATCGCGCAGCCTGATGTGTGGCTTGCCGACCAGGGGGTGCTTGGGCGGGGCGATCACCACCAGTGGGTTGCCCATGAAGACCCGGTCCTCCAGATCGATATCGGCCGGCGGCTGGGACATGATGTAGAGGTCGTCCAGGTTCTCACGCATGCGCAGCATCACACCATCGCGATTGAGTACTTGAAGCGCTACATCGATGTCTGGGTAGCGCTTGCAGAAACTGCCCAGCAGTCGCGGGATGAAGTACTGAGCGGTGCTGACCACCGCCAGACGCAACTGTCCTCGGGTCAGGCCCTGGAGCGCATCGACTTTCTGGCCGAAGGCCTCCCATTCGGTCACCATGGTCCGCACCGTGCGGGCCAATTCGAGCCCGACCTCGGTCAGGTGCACGCGTCGTGCGATGACCTCATACAGCGGCAGGCCTACGGCGCGGGTGATCTCGCGAAGCTGCATCGAGGCGGTCGGTTGCGTGACATGCATCACCCGTGCAGCCCCGCTGACCGATCCGGTCTCTGCCAGAGCGAGGAACAAGCGCATTTGCCGAAAACTGATGTACATAGATAAAAACTGATGGTTTACAAGTTAAATATCGATTTTACAGATGTTATTGAATGACCTAGCATCGACCACTTTGGATAGCAGCTTATGAATACCTTGTTAGACCCGGCCATCCTTTTTTTTGCCTTCGGATTACTCGCCGGTGCAGTCCGCTCCAATCTTGAGATTCCTGCGCCGATCTCCCGATTCCTCTCCCTTTATCTATTGATGGCGCTGGGCCTCAAAGGGGGATTTGCTCTGGCGCAATCGGGCCTGACCTCGCAGGTGGCCGCCGGCCTGGGCTGTGCCTTGGTGCTCGCGCTGGTGGTGCCCCTGTTGGCCTTGCGTCTGCTACGCCTCGTGGTCGGCCCTTACGATGCCGCTGCCTTGGCCGCCACCTACGGCTCGGTCAGCGCGGTCACTTTTGTCACGGCGGTGCAGTTTTTGGAGACGCGCGGCATTGGGTATGGCGGGCATATGGCCGCGGCTATGGCTTTGATGGAGTCGCCGGCCATTATTCTGGCGGTGATCTTTGCCAACACATTGCGTCGGCGCGAGGGCGCGGCAGTTGTGCCAGCGCAAGGGCCTGGCGCTGTCCCGGATCAGGCGCCGGGTTTGTCGATGCGCAAGGTCCTGCATGAGTCCTTTACCGACGGCGCACAGCTGCTCTTGCTCGGCTCCATGGTGGTCGGTTTGGCCACCGGGGAGGCCGGCAGGCAGGCGATGCAACCTTTCTCGGGCGATCTCTTCAAGGGCATGCTGGCTTTCTTTCTTTTAGACATGGGTTTGCTTGCAGCGCGCAATCTGCCTCAGGTCAAGGGGCAATCGCCGTGGTTGCTGGCCTATGCCCTGCTGGCGCCGCCTGTGCATGCTAGTTTGGCGCTGGCTTTGAGTCTCTTGTTCGGGCTGCCCCTGGGCGACACCATTTTGCTGATGGTTCTTGCCGCCAGTGCTTCTTACATCGCCGTCCCAGCGGTGCTCAGGCATGCCATTCCGCAGGCCAACCCCTCGCTTTATTTCGGCCTGTCCCTGGGGCTGACCTTCCCCCTGAATATCCTGCTGGGCATCCCGGTTTACGCCGCCGTCGCCAGTCAGGTGCTGCGTTAAGGGCGTCCGTCCGCCCTGACCGCACGCACCGGATTGAGGGCTTGGCTGGGCAAGCCCCGATGCTTGTCGAAGCTCGCCAGGCTCGTTTACATTTGCAACAGTTGTTGACATTCTGGCCCTCGTGCCGGACTCCTGCCGTTGCCTTTCCTGTTTTTTCGCAAGCCTTTTGCCAGTACGGTCGCTCGATCAGCGGGCGGATGGTGCGGTCGCGCCCAAGTCTTCAGCGGGCTTGTCCTCCTGTTACTGCTGGTTGCCCCGGGTGTACAGGCCGAGTGGCTGACAGGTCGGGTCGTGGCCGTGGCCGATGGGGATACGGTCACCCTGGTGGATGACGCCCAGATCCGGCACAAGATCCGTCTGGCAGGCATTGATGCCCCCGAGAGCCGGCAGCCGTACGGGCAGCTGGCCCGCCAGTTCCTGAGCCAAATGGTGGAGGGGCAGTGGGTGCGGGTGCAGTATGACAAGAGCGACCGCTATGGGCGGGTTGTCGGCAAGATCGAGCGCGAGGGCCGCGATATCAACCTGCAACTGCTGCGTCTGGGCCTGGCTTGGCATTTCAAGAAGTACCAAAATGAGCAGAGCGGGGAAGACCGGGCAGCGTACGCACAGGCTGAGCAGCAGGCGCAGTTGGACCGGGTGGGCTTGTGGCGAGATCCAAGGCCGCAGGCGCCCTGGGATTACCGGGCCCAGACGCGACAGTCGCAGGACGATTGATTGGGGGTTACGGCGCTGAGGATTCAGACGGCAGCGCCTGAACATGCTGCCCAATCTCTGGCCAGCGCTTGTGCAGCCACAGCCAGGCGGCCAGACCGATCAGCACCATCATCAAGCATGCCAGGGCCAGCGCCATCGTGGAGTGCATGATCAAGGGCACCAGGGCTCCTGCGACGAGGGCGTTGGCCAGCGCACCGATCACCGCCTGAAGCGAGGAGGCCATCCCGCGTCGCTGCGGGTACAAATCGAGCAGAAGCAGGGTCACCACCGGCACGACCAGCGCCCAACCGAAGGAGAAGACGGCAATGGGCAACAGGGCCCAGCTCACATGAGCCGGCCACAGTGCGTTGGCCAGTACATTCGCGCCTGCGCTGAGCAGCATGACCAGAAAGCCGTGACGAATCTGTCTTTTGGGGGGCCAGCGGCCGGCCTTGCGTCCACTCAGCCAGGCTCCCAGCATGATGCCGCTGATGTTGAGCAGGAAGAGCCAAAAAAACTCGTCGGGCGCCAGGCTCAGCAGTTCACCGAGGAAGGCCGGGGCTGCCAGGACATAGAGGAACATGCCGTTGAAGGGGATGCCACTGGCCAGACAGAGCAGTAGAAAACGCGGGCTCGAGGCCAGTTGCCCATAACCTTGTATCAAATTCTTCACCTCAAAGGGCTGGCGCGCCCGCGGGTCAAGGGTTTCGGGTAGCCAGCGCCGGATCGCCAACAGCAGCGCCAGGCCCAAACCGGTCAGCAACCAGAAGATGCTGTGCCATCCCAGATGCACAAACAGCCAGCCGCCGATGAGCGGGGCGACGGCCGGGGCGATGCCAAAGTAAATCGTCACCTGGCTCATGACCCGTTGTGCCTGCGCCGGCGGGAACATATCGCGAATAATGGCCCGCGACACCACCACCCCTGCTCCCGTGCTCATGCCTTGCAGCGCGCGAAAGACCACCAGCGTGCCTATGCTGTCGCTCATCGCGCAACCGGCCGAGGCCACGGTAAACAGGGCCGTGCCGGCCAGCAGGACGGGCTTGCGGCCCAGGCTGTCCGACAGGGCGCCGTGGAAGAGGTTCATCAGCGCATAGCCGAACAGGTAGCTCGAGAGCGTCTGCTGCATTTGTACGGGGCTCGCTTGCAGGCTTTGCGCCATGCCGGAGAAGGCGGGCAAGTAGGTGTCCACCGCAAACGGAGCCAGCATGCTCAGCAGAGCTAGTAGAAAAGCCAGCGCCCAGGCCGGCGCGCGCCACAGGTTGTGGGCCTGGGGGTTCACTCCGAGCGTTCCTGCTGCTGCAGTTTCAAGGCCAGCTCGTAGAGGATGTTGCGCGGCGCACCTGTGATTTCGGCGCTCAGCTTCACCGCCGTTTTCAGGGGCAGGTGGGCCAGCAGCAGTCCTAAGACCCGTTGGTGGTGCGCCTGTTCCTGCGGCAGGGCCGCCGGATGCAACACCACGGTGAATTCACCGCGGCGGCGATGGGGTTCCTGGCCGAGCCACGCGGGTAGCTCGGCTGCCATCAGCGTGACCACTTCCTCGAATTGCTTGGTCAGCTCACGGCCCAGCGTGACGCGTCTGGGCCCCAGCGAGCCAATTTCGGCGGCCAGCGTGTCGAGTCGATGGGGCGCCTCCAGGAGCACCACGGCTCCGTCGTGTTGGCGCAGACCCTGCCAGGCCTTCTCGCGTTCGCCGGCTTTGCTGGGCAGGAAGCCGGCGAACAGCACGGCAGAGCGCTCTTGCAGACCGGCTACGCTGAGCAAGGTGCTCAGGCTGCTGGCCCCGGGGATTGGAATGACCGTCGCACCGGCCGATCGCACCGCTGCCACCAGCCGGCCTCCGGGGTCGCTGATGCCGGGCGTGCCGGCGTCGCTGACATAGGCCACCCGGGCACCGGCTTGCAGCCGCTCGATCACCGCGACCGCGGCCTGGCTTTCATTGTGCTCATGAACCGCCATCAGAGGTTTGGCGATACCGTACTGTTTGAGCATGCCAGCGCTGTGGCGGGTGTCCTCACAGGCGATCAAGTCCGCCTGGCCCAGTACCTCGAGGGCACGCAGGCTGATGTCAGCCAGGTTGCCGATGGGGGTACCAACCACGTACAGTGCGCCAGCGGGATGGCGCTGGCCACCAGCGGCCAAAGTGGCCGCTTCGCGCGCCAAATCGAAAGAGGAGTTCAATGCGAGAGTCCGCCAAGGGTTCCAAAGCAGCCAATCGGCCCGGTCACCTGCTGCATCAACAGCAGGTTACCACCAAGCGCCGGGGAGACCTGGCCGAACTGCTGGCTCGGGAACACCTGCAGCGCCGGGGGCTGCGGTGGGTACAGTCCAACTTCCGGACCCCAGGTCGCGGAGGTGGGGAGATCGACCTGATCATGTGCGAACCCGACGGAACCTTGGTTTTTGTCGAGGTTCGCCAGCGCAGTCGTAGCGATTTCGGGGGGGCGGCGGCGAGCATAGGCGCCGCCAAGCGAAGGCGGATCGTTCTGGCTGCGCGGCACTATCTGATGCGTCTTTCCAGTGCGCCGCCTTGTCGCTTCGATGCCGTTCTGGTTCAGGGCATGCCCGGAGATCAGCTCCATGTCGAATGGATAAAAGCCGCATTCGATGCGTCCGGATTCTGACCCGCTATGATTGCCAGCCATGCTTGAGCAACGCATAGAACAACAGTTCATCGACAGCGCCGACCTGAAATACCAATCGGCCCAATCGCTGTCCAAGCCAATCGCTGCGGCGGTGCAGGCGATTTTGACCAGCGTGACCAGCGGGGGCAAGGTGCTCGCTTGTGGCAATGGCGGGTCGGCTGCCGACGCCCAGCATTTCGCCGCTGAATTCGTAGGACGCTTTGAGCGCGAGCGGCCCGAACTGGCCGCTATCGCCTTGACGACGGACAGTTCCATCCTGACGGCCCTGGCCAACGACTACGCCTTCGAATTGATTTTTGCCAAGCAGGTGCGCGCCTTGGGCGGAGCCGGCGATGTACTGCTGGCCATCAGCACCAGCGGTCATTCGCCCAATGTGCTTGCTGCCATCGAGGCGGCGCATGAGCGGGAGATGATTGTGGTGGCCCTGACCGGTAAGGGGGGCGGGACCATCTCGCAGCGCTTGCGCGAGACGGATGTGCATGTTTGTGTGCCGCATGATCGCACGGCCCGCATCCAGGAGGTGCATTTGCTGGTCTTGCACTGCATCTGTGACGGCGTGGATATTCAACTTCTTGGCGACCAGGAGACCCCTCAATGAAGACCTTGAGATACCTGCCTCTGGCCTTGGCGGCCTCGGTGTTGCTTTCGGCTTGTGCTCCCCTGATCATCGGCGGTGCGGCTGGAACGGTGATGGTGGCGTCGGATCGACGCACCGCGGGAACACAGCTTGAGGATGAAACCATCGAGCTGCGCGCGGCCGCCAGTATTCGCGAGCAGCTGGGCACCCGGGTGCGCGCCAGCGTCACCGCCTACAACCGGGTGGCGCTGATCACCGGTGAGGTGGGCAATGCCGCCGACAAGCAGGCCGTTGAGCGGGTGGTGGCTTCTGTGCAGAATGTTCGGCTGGCGGTCAACGAGCTGGTGGTGCAGGCCACGCCGTCTTTGCTCGATCGATCCAATGACGCGCTGATTACTGGCAAGGTCAAGGCCGCCTTCATCGACGCCAAGGTGCCGGTGCTTGCCGTCAAGGTCACCACCGAACGCGCAGTGATCTATTTGCTTGGGCGGGTGACAACTGAAGAGGCCAATCGGGCCACTGAGGCGGCCCGAACGGTCTCGGGCGTGACACGGGTGGTGCGTCTGCTGGAAATCATCAGCCAGTAGGAGGCCGAGCGCTTACAGATCGCCCCCAAGTCCTGAGAGCGCCTGGCGCTCAGCGCAGTCGCTTGATCAGGCTCGAGGTGTCCCAGCGCCGGCCTCCCAGGGCCTGCACATCGGCGTAAAACTGGTCGACCAGCGCGGTCACTGGCAGGCGCGCGCCGTTGCGCTGCGCCTCGGCCAAGACCAAGCCCAGGTCTTTGCGCATCCAGTCCACGGCAAAGCCGAACTCGAACTGATCGCGCACCATGGTTTTGCCGCGGTTGTCCATCTGCCAGCTTTGGGCAGCCCCTTTGCCAATGACCTCCAGCACCAGATCCATGTCGAGCTGCGCCTTCTGTCCAAAGGCGATGGCCTCGCTCAAGCCCTGCACCAGGCCAGCGATGCAAATCTGATTGACCATCTTGGTCAGTTGGCCGGCCCCGCTCGGCCCCATCAGGGTGAAGGCCTTGGCGAAAGCCAGGCCCGTCGGCTTGACGATGTTGAAGGCCTCGATGGGCCCGCCGCACATGACTGTAAGGGCGCCGTTTTGCGCGCCGGCCTGACCGCCAGAGACCGGGGCATCGATGAAATGCAGTCCGCGCTGCCGGGCTGCCGCATCGAGCTCGCGTGCAACTTGGGCCGAAGCGGTGGTGTGATCGACCAGACAGGCGCCGGCTGACAGGCCGGCCATGGCGCCCTCGGGCCCAAGCATCACCGATCGCAGGTCCGCGTCATTGCCGACGCAACAAAAGGCAATATCGGCACCGGCGCAAGCCTGGCGGGGGGTGGGTGCGAGGGCGCCGCCAAACTCTTGAACCCAACTCTGGGCCTTGGCGCTGGTGCGGTTGTAGACCGTGACTGTATGGCCGGCCCGTGCCAGGTGGCCTGCCATCGGATAGCCCATGACGCCCAGGCCGATGAAGGCAAGGCGCCGGGGCGGGACGCTGTCGTAGTTGCGGGGGTTGACGGAAGCAGCGGTCATTACAAATATCTCCTGATGGTTGAAGCGCGTGCCGGGCCAGGTCGGCTCACAAAGACATATTGTCGGGATTTCGGGCCAGGCGCCGCGCCTCCTCGATCTTGACCAGGCGCTGTCGTGCGACTTGCATCAGGCTCTGGTCCAGCGTCTGCATACCTTGGGTCGCGCCGCTTTGCATCAGGGAGTACAGCTGGGCCACTTTGTCCTCGCGAATCAGATGGCGCGCGGCTGCGTTGGCCACCAGAATTTCATGGGCTGCGACCCGTCCCCCGTCCAGCCCGGGACACAGCACCTGTGACACCACGGCCAGCAAGGATTCGCTGAGCAGGGTGCGCACCAGGGGCTTGTCCTCGCCGGGAAAGATATCGATCAGACGATCGATACTTCGGGCCGCCCCGGCGGTATGCAAGGTGGCCAGCACCAGATGTCCGGTTTCTGCGGCGCTCAGGGCCAGTCGGGCTGTTTCCAGGTCGCGTAATTCACCGACCATGATCACATCGGGGTCCTCGCGCAGCGCTGATCGCAGGGCCTGACCGAAACTGCCCGCATGGCGACCGATCTGACGCTGGTGCACCAGGGCATCGTGGCCGGGGTGTATGAATTCGATGGGATCCTCGATGGTGATCAAGTGACCGGGCTCGGTGCGGATGCGGTGTTGCAAGAGTGCGGCCAGGGTGCTGGATTTGCCCGATCCGGTGGGACCGCTCACCAGCAGCAGGCCCGCGGGCCGCAGCGCCAAGCCGGCCAGGACTGCGGGAACGCGCAGTTGCTCCAGGGTTGGGATGGTTGCAGCGATATGCCTGAGGGCCAGCCCCGGTCCCCGCTCGTGGGCAAAGGCATTGAAGCGAAAACGGCCAAGACCGGCTTGCTCAAAGACGCCATCGATGTCGCAGCCTTGCGACCAGCGCTCGATTTGTGCGGCTGTCATCGCCGAAACCGCCATGCGGTGCACCTCCTCGGCGTTCAGGGGGGGGCCAGATAGCGACTGCAGCCGCCCGTGCACCCTCAGCACCGGCTTGAGGCCAGCGCTCAGGTGCAGGTCGGAGGCCTGTCTCTCAAGGGCCAGGCGCAGGCAGTCCTGTAAAGTCATCGAGGGGCTCGCGGTACAGTCGGGTCATGGTGTCGATCTCAACCCAGCTTGAAGCGGTGCGCAAGCGTATTGACAAAGCTTGCCAGGACAGCGGCCGCCACAGCAGTTCTGTAACCTTGTTGGCAGTTTCCAAAACCTTCGGACCCGAGGCGGTGATCGAAGCGATGCAGGCCGGGCAGCGTGATTTCGGCGAGAACTATGTGCAGGAAGCCCTGAGCAAAATGCCCGTGGTTCGCGCCTGGGCGGCCTCCCAGATTCAGCCGCCGGTGCTGCGCTGGCACTGCATCGGACCCTTGCAGAGTAATAAGGCCCGGTCGGTGGCCGAAAACTTTGACTGGGTGCACAGCGTTGACCGTCTGAAGATTGCCCAGCGCCTGTCGGAATTCAGGCCGCCCCAGTTACCGCCACTGCAGATGTGTCTGCAGGTCAATATTGACGGGGGGCTCACCAAGTCCGGCGTACCGCCAGAGGAAGTTTTGGCCCTGGCCGAGGCGGTGCAGGCACTGCCTCGACTGGTGCTGCGCGGTCTCATGACCCTTCCCGAACCGGCTGAAGATTTTCAGGCGGCGCGGGCGGTCCACCAGCGCACCCGCTTGCTGCTCGAACAGATCAACGCCAGTGGCCGCTTGCGGCAAGCCCTCGATACGCTGTCCATGGGCATGAGCGCCGATTTGGAGCCGGCCATCGCCGCTGGCGGTACCCTGGTCCGGGTGGGGACGGCGATTTTTGGTCGCCGCACGGCCAACTGAGGCCATGCCGCGCCGGCGCACGGCCCGTGCGAAAATCCCGCTATGAACGCCCCCGATCTGGCCGTGCGGCCGGCTGAACCCCTGAGCGGGCTGATGCAGGAGCTTGGCCGCCAGGCCAAGCGGGCATCGGCGGCGATGGCGCGTGCCAGCGCCGATCGGAAAAGCCGGGCCTTGCGCCTCCTGGCCGCATTACTGCGTGAGCAGAGCCCCGCACTCATTGCCGCCAACGCCCTTGATCTCGAGCGCGCTGCCGCGGCGGGGCTGGTCGGACCCATGCTGGACCGGCTCAAGCTCAGCCCCCCCATCCTTGACACGGTGGCTCTGGGCTGCGAACAGTTGGCAGCCATGCCCGATCCGATCGGCGAGATCATCGGTCTGAAGCAGCAAGCCAGTGGTATCCGGGTGGGCCAGATGCGGGTCCCCCTGGGGGTTTTTGGCATGATTTACGAAAGCCGCCCGAATGTCACCATCGAGGCGGCCTCCTTGGCCATCAAGAGTGGCAACGCCTGCATACTGCGCGGCGGATCGGAGGCTATCGATTCAAACACGGCGCTGACCGCTCTGGTTCAGCAGGCTCTGGAGCGGGCCGAACTGCCTCGGCAAGCGGTGCAGTTGGTCCCCACCACGGATCGCCAGGCGGTTGGGCTTTTGATTACTATGCCCGAGTTTGTCGATGTCATCGTCCCGAGGGGCGGCAAAGGGCTGATCGAGCGGATCAGCCGCGAGGCCCGGGTGCCGGTGATCAAACATCTTGATGGCAACTGCCATGTCTATGTGGATGACGCCTGCGATCTGGAGATGGCGCTGCGCATTGCCGACAATGCCAAGACTCAGAAGTACAGCCCCTGTAACGCGGCTGAAGGTCTGCTGGTGGCCGTGGCGGTGGCGGCCGAATTTTTGCCGCGTATCGGCCGTATTTATGCGGACAAGGGGGTGGAGATGCGCTGCGATCCACAGGCGCTGGCCCTGTTGCAGACCGCCCTAGGCGGTGGCAGCGAGCTGTTGCGGCCAGCCACGGAGCAGGACTGGGCTCAAGAGTATCTTGCGCCCATCGTCAGCATCAAATTGGTCGGGGGTGTGGACGAAGCGATTGCTCACATCAACACCTATTCCAGTCATCACACGGATGCCATCGTGACCCGCGACCATGTGCATGCCCAGCGTTTTCTGCGCGAGGTCGACTCCGCCAGCGTGATGGTCAATGCCAGCACCCGATTTGCCGACGGCTTTGAGTACGGACTCGGCGCCGAGATCGGGATTTCAACGGACAAGTTTCATGCGCGGGGTCCGGTGGGCCTTGAGGGTTTAACCAGCCTGAAGTATGTGGTGCTGGGTCAGGGCGAAGTGCGCTCATGACCGGGCCCGACCGCCCCGCTTTGCACACCCGAACAGGCCCAGCCGGAAAGTAAGCGCATGGTTCCCCATCTGATCACCGCCCTCAAGGGACCCATCAATGAACTTGAGCAGCGGGTTCTTGACTCGATGCCCGCCATCGAACGGTGGTTTCGGCTGGAGTGGATGGAGCACACACCGCCTTTTTATTGCGCGGTCGACATTCGCAATGCAGGCTTCAAGTTGGCGCCGGTGGATACCAATTTGTTTCCAAGCGGCTGGAACAACTTGACACCGGAGATGTTGCCGCTGGCGGTACAGGCCGCGATGGCCGCGATCGAGAAGATCTGCCCCGAGGCGCGCAACCTGCTGGTGGTGCCGGCCGGCCAGACGCGCAGCACCTTCTACCTGGCCAATGTGCTGCAGCTCAAGCGCATCTTCCACCAGACCGGGCTGAATGTTCGTTTTGGTTCTCTCAGTCCGGACATCAAGGAGCCGACCACCTACGATCTGCCTACGGGCGAGAGCATCACCATCGAGCCCCTGATACGCAGCGACCGGAGGTTGGGCCTGAAGGACTTCGATCCTTGCACCATCCTGCTCAACAACGAATTGTCGGCAGGTGTGCCGGGAATTCTCGAAGAGTTGCATGAGCAGTATCTTTTGCCACCCTTGCACGCCAGCGCCTCGGTGCGACGCAAGTCCCAGCATTTCCAGGTCTATGAGGAGATTTGCAAGCGTTTTGCAAAGCTTCTGGGCATAGACCCGTGGCTGATCAACCCCATGTTCTCCAGCTGTGGTCCGGTGGGCAGCACCGGGCGTGAGGCTTTGAGCGCGCAGGTCGACGCTCTTTTGACCAAGATTCGGCGCAAGTACAAGGAATACGGAATTAACGAGAAGCCCTTTGTCGTGGTCAAGGCCGACGGGCAGGCCGATGGTCTGGGCATTGTCACAGTCCGCGATGTCAAGGACCTGGAAAGCCTGTCGCTGCCTGCGGTGCCCGAAGGATTGCCGCCGCCTGAAGTTATCGTGCAGGAGGGTGTTCTGACCAATGAGCGGGTCAATGAGGCGGTGGCCGAGCCGGTGGTGTACCTCATGGACCGCTATGTCGTGGGCGGTTTCTATCGCATCCATGCCGAACGAGGCGTTGATGAGAGCCTGAACACTCCGGGGGCCTCCTTCGTTCCCCTGGCTTTTGCCAACAGTGGACGGTTGCCGCAAGCCGGGGAGCGGCCCGGCTCGAGCAGCCCCAATCGTTTTTACATGTACGGCGTTATCGGCCGCCTGGCCCTGTTGGCGGCCAGCTACGAGTTGGAAAGTACCGACCCGCACGCCGAGGTTTACGACTAGGCGCTTGCGTTGTCACAGGCCTCTTCCTCCCTCGCGGCCCTGGCCCTGGCGGCCATCGGCGTGGTTTATGGCGACATCGGCACCAGCGTGTTGTATGCGGTCAAGGAAGTCTTTGGCTCGGGTCATGTCGACTTCACGCCCGCTAATGTCTACGGCATCCTCTCGCTGTTTTTCTGGACGCTGACCACCATCGTCTCGTTCAAGTATGTGCTGCTGGTGCTGCGCGCCGACAACCACGGCGAGGGCGGCCTGGTGGCGATGCTGGCGCTGGCCTCGCAGGCGGTCAAGGATAAGCCGCGTCTGCGCGCGGGCCTGCTGGCGGTTGGGATTTTTGGCACTTGTTTGTTTTATGGGGACGGCGTTATCACGCCGGCTATCTCGGTGCTCTCGGCGGTGGAGGGCCTGGAGGTCGTCGACCCGGCCTTCAAACGCGCCGTTCTTCCGGCGACGCTGCTGATTCTTCTCGTCTTGTTTCTGGTGCAAAAGCGTGGCACGGCGGGCATTGGCAAGTTCTTCGGCCCGATCACGCTGGTGTGGTTCGGCGCTCTGGCTTTGTTGGGGCTCTACCAGCTTGCCAGCTATCCAAGTATCCTGATGGCGATCAGCCCTCATCATGCCTTGACTTTCATCTGGAACAACCCCGGCACCACTTTCATCATTCTGGGCGCGGTCGTGCTGTGCGTCACGGGGGCAGAGGCGCTGTACGCCGACCTCGGTCACTTCGGCAAGGCGCCCATTCGACTGGCCTGGTTCGCCGTGGTCATGCCGGCCTTGACGCTCAATTACTTTGGGCAGGGCGCCCTCTTGCTGCGCGAGCCAGAGGCGGTGAAAAATCCCTTCTATCTGATGGCCCCGGAATGGGCGCTCATTCCCCTGGTCTTGCTGGCCACCGCAGCCTCGGTGATTGCATCCCAGGCCTTGATCACCGGCGCCTTTAGCGTGACCAAGCAAGTCATACAGCTGGGCTATCTGCCCCGTTTGAATATCTTGCATACCAGCGAGCGCGATACCGGGCAGATTTACATTCCCATGGTCAACTGGGGCTTGTTTGCCGCCATCGTGCTGGCGGTGGTGATGTTCAGATCCTCCAGCAATCTGGCGGCTGCCTACGGTATTGCCGTGACCCTGGATATGCTCATCACCACGGTACTGACCTTCTTCGTCGTCCGTTATGCCTGGAAGTATCCGCTGGTGTTGTGCCTGGCCGCTACCGGTGTTTTTTTCGTCATCGACCTGGCCTTCTTTGCCTCCAATCTGATGAAGCTGTTCGATGGCGGCTGGTTCCCTCTGCTCATTGGTGGCTTGGTCTTTACCCTGATGCTCACTTGGAAGGAGGGGCGTCGCTTGCTCAACAGCAAGCTGCGGGCCGACGCCATCGATCTGCCGTCTTTCCTGGGTGCGGTCTTTGTAAGCCCGCCCGCCCGGGTGGAAGGCGCTGCCGTCTTTCTCTCGGCTGAGAAGGGCTCGGTGCCCAATGCTTTGCTGCACAATCTCAAGCACAACAAGGTGATGCATGCGAAAAATTTGTTTGTGACGGTGGTCAATCATGAGGTGCCCTGGATCAGTCTGGACCGCAGGGTTGAAATCGAGGCGCTGGGTCATGATTGCTGGCAGGTGATGATTCACTACGGGTTTAAGGACGACCCAGATATTCCCAAGGCCTTGGAGCCCTTGAGTGCGCATGGCTGCCGTCTCGACCCGATGAGCACCAGTTACTTTCTTTCGCGCGATACGGTGATTCCAACCATAGGCGGCGGTATGTCGCCCTGGCGTGAAAAGCTCTTCGCCCAGATGCATCGCAATGCGAGTGCAGCCGCAGACTTTCTTAAATTGCCTAACAATTCAGTGGTTGAGCTTGGCTCGAAGATCGAAATCTAGACAGCGCCATGCATTTGCTTTTTATCGCCGACCCCATTGAGTCTTTTCGAATCTACAAGGACAGCACTTTCGCGATGATGTGCGAGCTCCAAACGCGCGGCCATCGACTCAGCGTCTGCGAGCCCAAGGATTTGACCTGGCAAAAAAGTCAAAAGGTGACTGCCTTCGTGCGTGACATTACCTTGACGGGTCAGCAAGAGCCTTGGTTCGAGGCCGAGCAACAGGCGCCGCATGAAAGGCCACAGGCCCTCAAGGACTTCGATGCGGTCCTCATGCGCAAAGACCCGCCTTTTGACAGCGAGTATTTTTACGCAACGCATCTGCTCGAGCAGGCCGAGCGCGAAGGCGCGCGTGTCTTTAACAGGCCGCGGGCTTTGAGGGACCATCCGGAGAAGCTGTCCATCCTCGAATTTCCGGACTTTATTGCGCCGACGCTGGTTACTCGCGATGCAGCCGATGTCCGGCGCTTTCATGCGGAGCACCGCGACATCATTCTCAAGCCACTCGATGGCATGGGTGGCATGGGCATTTTTCGGGTGCGAGCCGACGGCCTCAACCTCGGTGCAATTGTCGAGACACTCAACCGGCACGGCGCGCAGACGGTCATGGTCCAGCGTTTTCTGCCGGCCATCTCGGAGGGCGACAAGCGGGTCTTGCTCATCGCTGGCCAGCCGGTCCCTTTTTGTTTGGCCCGTATTCCCCAGGGCGACGAGGTGCGCGGTAATCTGGCCGCAGGGGGGCTCGGTGTGGCGCGGGCGCTGTCGGCGCGGGACCAGGAGATCGCGCAGGCGATGGGCCCTGTTCTGGCGGCGCGCGGCCTGCTGCTGGTCGGGCTCGATGTCATTGGCGACTGCTTGACCGAGATCAATGTCACCAGTCCGACTTGCTTTCGCGAGATCACGGATCAGACCGGGGTGGATGTCGCGGCCTTGTTCGTCGATGCGCTGGAGGCGGCGCTGGGCTGAGTTCGGGCGAGGGGCCAGACTTCGCCCTCGCAACTTCACCGCATGACGACCACCTCAGGATCGGGGCTCCGACCAGAGCTTGCCAGCGGTGGCCCAGTTCTCTCGCTTGATGTCGCTGATGATGATATCCACCGAGTCGGGTGAGCCTCCCAAGACCTCGACGGTCACCCGTGTGATTTCTTGGACCAGCTTCTTCTTTTGCTCGGCTGTACGGCCTTCAAACATTTCAATGTGATAGGTGGGCATGGCGGTATGGTGGGCCAGTAGTCGTTGAGGTGCGCAATGATAGAGGCAGTCAGTGTCGGTGCGTGGACACGCCCCGCGTGCGAGACTGTCCTTCAAGGATTTTTGAGACGCTCGCCCCATAATCGGGCGCTGGTGCGTTTTGTTTTGCTTTCGTAGGAGGCCTCATGCTCTACCGATTTAAGTCGAGGAATTCTGGCGATGTCATCATGCTTGAACCCCACGGAAAGCGGGTCCTCGAGATTATTGGCAAGGAAGCTGGGCCCCAGGGTATCGTGCTGGCCGAGCAGATCCCCCAGGCGATTTCTGACTTGCAGGCTGCCGTGGAGAAAGAAGAAGCTGAGTTTGCGCGGGCCAAGGCCGAGTTCCAGGCAGGTCAGACCCGCGAACCACCCGACGCCGAGGCGGTGCGATTACGCCAGCGGGTTCAGCCTTTTCTCGACCAGCTCAGGCGCAGTCATGAAAGCGGCGATCCGGTGGTTTGGGGGGTTTGAAGTCCCCGCGGCGCAGCAAGGCCGATCAAGCCCTCAGTCGGCCTTGGCGCCCGACACCTTGACCACCTGCGCCCACTTGGTGTGTTCGCTGTCGATCAGGCGCGCAAACTCCTGGGGTGTGATACCGCCGGGGATGGCCCCCTGCGCTTGCATTTTCTCTTTGATGCCCGGGTCGTTGAGTGCGCGTGTTACTTCCCGCTGAATGCGGTTGACGATATCGGCCGGGGTGCCGGCCGGGGCCAGTAAGCCAAACCAGCTGCTGGCATCAAACCCTTTGAGCTTGGCCGCTTCCTCAATGGTGGGCAGATCGGGCAGCGCAGATGATCGCTGACTACTGGTGACCGCAAAGGCCTTGAGCTTGCCCGAGCGTATGTGCGGCATGGATGAGGGCAGGTTGTCGAACATCACATCCATGGTGCCAGCCATCAGATCCATCAGGGCGGGGCTCGAGCCGCGGTAGGGCACATGCACCATGAACACGCCGGTCTGACTCTTGAAAAGTTCACCGGCCAGGTGTATCGAGGTGCCGCTTCCACTGGAGGCCATATTGAGCTTGCCAGGGCGCGTGCGGGCATAGGCAATGAAGTCCTGCACGCTGTTAATCCCCATGGTCTTGGCCTTGTCGGCGCTCATGACCATGACATTGGGCACGGCTGCCACCTGGGTGATGGGCACGAAGTCTTTGATCGGATCGTAGGGCAGTTTGTCGTAGAGGGCGCGGTTAATTCCGTGGGTGCCCACCGTACCCATCAGCAGGGTGTAGCCGTCGTTGGGCGCCTTGGCCACGATCTCTGTGCCGACATTGCCGCCAGCTCCCGCCCGATTCTCGATCACGAAAGCTTGCCCAAACACCTTGGCCAGCTCGGGCGCTATGGCGCGGGCCACGATGTCTGTGGTGCCGCCGGGCGGGAAGGGGACGACGATGCGCACCGGCTTGTTAGGCCAGGCCGACTGCGCCCAACTCAGGGGCGATGCCAAGGCCGCCCAGGCGGCCAGGCAGGCGGTCAGAGCGCGACGGGAGGTGCGGACTAGGGCGGGGCGGCGCTTCATGTTTTACCGAAATAGACGCTTAATCGGCGTACTTGCCGGCTGAATCGACAGCCGCCTTGATTTTGACCATTTCGGAGGCAACGAATTTTTTGTGCTCGTCGGGCTCGACCCGTCTGTCCGAAATGACGACCGCGCCCAGTGCTTCCTGTTTTTTGACGAATTCAGGATCTTTCAGGGCTTTTTTCAGGCCCTCGTTGAGGATCTTTGTGATCGCCGGGGGGGTTCCCTTGGGGGCGTAAAGGCCGTGCCAGATCGAGAGGTTGAAATTCCTCAGGCCCATCTCCTGCAGGGTGGGGTAATGCTTGAGCACCGGGTGATTGCTCAAGGGCTTGGAGGTGGTGACGGCGAAGGCCTTGACGCGCCCCCCTTCAATCTGCGCGGTGGTGTTCGTTGTCTGGTCACACATGACATCCACCTGTCCACCCATCAGTGCCATCATGGCCGGACCGGTGCCGTTAAAGGGAATGGTCGTCATGCTCTCGCTGGATTTGATGCCCGATTGCCAGAGCAGGCCACAGATGTGCGAGGCCGAGCCCATACCGGCGTGCGCCAGGTTGAGCTTGCCTGCGTTGGCGCGGATGTAGTTCTCGAAGTCCCGGTATGTGTTGGCCGGTAGATCCGGTTTACCGATCAGGGTCATCGGTACATCGTTGATCATGCCCAGGTATTCAAAATCTTCCAGCGGCTTGTAGCTGAGTTTGCGATAAAGGGCCGGTGTCGAGGCCATACCGATGTGAAAGACCAGGAGGGTGTGACCATCGGGTGCCGCCCGGGCGACCCGTGCTGCACCTATGGTACCGCCGGCCCCCACTGTGTTCTCGACCACGAAGTTGCTGCCGGGAATGGCTTTCTTCAGAGCCTCGGCCAGATCCCGGGCCACCCGGTCGGTCGGTCCGGGCGCAAAGGGCACGACGATGGTGATGGGTTTGTTGCCCGGGAAGCTTTGGGCTTGGGCGGTCAGAGCGGCAAATGCTGTGAGGGCCAGGGCGAGTAACTTTTTCATGGGGTCTCCTACAGATGTATGCGCATTCTAAGAAGGCTGCCGGTCTGGGCCGGGGAGGGAATCTCTTATCTTTGTCCGGCCGCAAGGTTTTTATCCGGACCGGCCTATTTGTAGCTGCGGGCGTCCTCGATCACCTTGCCATCGTTGGGCAGACTGCCCGGCGCCACCAGCTCGATGGCGCTGCGCAGTTTGGTGACATCGCGCACCGCTTCGGCCAGCCGCTCGGCCAGGCCTTCGGCGCGCTGCGCTGCCTCGACCTTGAGGGTCATCTGGTCATTGGCCATCTCCCCGCTCACCACCAAACGCGCCCGCCCAATGCCCGGAAAACGCCGGGTCACTTCGGCCACCTGCGAGGGGTGTACAAACATGCCCTTGATCTTGGTGGTCTGGTCAGCACGCCCCATCCAGCCTTTGATGCGCTGATGCGTACGGCCGGTCGGGCAGCTGCCCTTCAGGACGGCTGAGAGGTCGCCTGTTCCGAGACGGATCAAGGGGTAATCGGGCTGCAATGCGGTGACCACCAATTCGCCCACCTCGCCTTCGGGTACAGGATCGCCGGTGCCGGGCCGCACGATCTCAACGATCACGCCCTCGTCAAGCACCAGGCCTTCCCGCGCCTCGGTTTCGTAGGCGATCAAGCCCAAGTCGGCGGTCGCGTAGCACTGGAAGGCTTGTACGCCCTGGTCGCTGAACCAGTCGCGCAAGCTCGGCGGGCAAGCCTCGCCGGTAACAAGCGCCTTGCGCAGACTGCTTGTGTCCACCCCACCTTCTCTGGCTTTTTCGATCAGGATGCGCAGAAAGCTGGGTGTGCCGGTGTAGCCATTGGGGTGGAGGTCGGCAATGGCCGCCAACTGCTGCTCTGTCTGTCCGGTGCCCGCCGGAAAAACCGTACAGCCGACGGCGTGGGCGCCTGACTCCATCATGAAGGCGCCGGGCGTCATGTGGTAACTAAACGCGTTGTGCACCAGATCCCCCGATCGAAAGCCGGCTGCGTACAGAGCGCGGCCCGCCCGCCAGTAGTCGGCGCTGGCGATGTCAGGTTCGTAGATCGGACCTGGCGAAGCAAAAATCCGCGTCATCCGCGGCCCGCGCACAGCCGTGGAAAAGCCGCCGAAAGGGTCACCTGGCCGGCTCGCTTTCTGCAAGTCCAGGAGCTGGCTCTTGCGAGTGACCGGTAGCCTGGCCAGCGCTGAGCGCGAGGTGATCTGCGATGCGTCTACCTCCCGCAAGATTGATCCGAGGGCCGGGCTGCGTTGTTGCGCGTGCCGAATCTGGGCCGGCAGTGCGGCTATCAGCGCCTGCTCGCGATCGGCGGGCGAGCGGATTTCGAGCGCATCGAAATAGCGGGACACGGGTGTTCTCCTCAGGCCAGCCAGCGCTTGCGACGCTTGTAGCTTTTGACTTCCTTGAAGCTCTTACGCTCCCCGCCACCGACACCGAGGTAGAACTCCTTGACATCTTCATTGCTGGCCAGGTCTTTGGCGGCGCCATCCATGACGATACGACCGCTCTCCATGATGTAGCCGTAGTCGGCGTATTTGAGAGCCATATTCGTGTTTTGCTCGGCCAGAAAGAAGGTCACCTTTTCTTTCTGGTTGAGGTCCTTTACGATTTCAAAAACCTCCTCGACGATTTGCGGCGCCAGGCCCATGGAGGGCTCGTCGAGCAGCACCATATTGGGGTTGGCCATCAGGGCGCGACCGATGGCGCACATCTGCTGTTCGCCGCCGGAGGTGTAGGCGGCCTGGGAATTGCGCCGGGTCTTGATACGCGGGAAATAGGTGTAGACCTTCTCAAGGTTGGCGGCCACTTCCGCCTTGTTCTTGCGTGTGTAGGCGCCGGTGAGCAGGTTTTCCTCGATTGTCAGGTGGGCAAAGCAGTGCCGGCCTTCCATCACCTGCACCACGCCACGCTCGACCAGATCGGCCGGCGAGAGATTTTCGATGCGCTCGCCGCGAAGCTCGATACTGCCCTTGGTGACCTCGCCGCGTTCGCCCTTGAGCAGGTTGGAGACCGCGCGCAAGGTGGTGGTTTTGCCGGCACCGTTACCGCCAAGGATGGTCACAATGCCGCCTTCAGGCACCTTCAAGGACACACCCTTGAGCACTAGAATCACATGGTTATAGATGACCTCGATGCCGTTTACATTCAGGACGATGTTGGGCTTACTCATGATTCTTCCGATGGGTCCGGAGCCTACACAGTCGATCGATGCGCCGACCTCTGGCCTCGACCGCTGAGACCAGCGGTCGAGGGGCGCCTTATCAGGACTGGCAGTCCTTGGGGTCGCGACGGACCTGTTTCTTGTCTGCAAGGTATTTGTCGGCGGAGGCTTTGATCATCGGTTTGATGATAGCTTGGTCGGCCTCAAGCCAGTCCGAGGTGAAGTTCCACTTATTACCGTCCCAGGTGTGAATCCGCGCCCAGGTTGCGCCCCGGTGGTCGGCGCAGCTTGTGGAGATCGGTCGCATCACGCCCTTAAAGCCCAGCGCGTCTAGCTTGGCCTGGGTCAGGTTAAGGTTCTCATACCCCCAGCGCGCCTGCTCACCGCTCATACGCTTACCTTTGCCATAGCGTTCCTGCGCCGAACGTGCGCCCTCGGTGGCCAGCATGGCGGCCACCAGGCCGCGCATGTAGAGCACTTGACCGACCTCTTCCCGCGGCCCGGTGCCTTGGCCTTTGCTGTGGACCTTATCCAAAATTTCCTTGACCACGGCAGAGTTGGGCTCGGCGCCGTGCTGCAGGGCCAGGGCGTTGTAGCCTTTGGCGCCATCGCCGACATCCTTGACATCGGGCTCGGCACCCGCCCACCAGACGCCATACATGCGGTCACGCGGGAAGCCGGTGGCCACAGCCTCCTTCAGCGAGGTGCTGTTCATGATGCCCCAGCCCCACAGGAAGATGTAGTCTGGACGGTTCTGGCGAATTTGCAGCCAGGTGGCTTTTTGCTCCACGCCCGGGTGGGCCACCGGCAGCAGCGAGAGCTGAAAGCCGTGCATTGCAGCGCGCTCCTGCAACAGGGGAATTGGTTCTTTGCCGTAAGGGCTGTCGTGATAGACCAAGGCGATTTTCTTGCCCTTGAGTTTGTCAGCGCCGCCTTCTTTCTTCATCACATGCTGGACCAGAATGTCAGCAGCATCCCAGTAGGTGCCGGTCAACGGGAAACTCCACTTGAAGGCCATGCCGTCGGTGGTGTCGCTGCGGCCATAGCCGGCAGTAATCAGGGGGATTTTGTCCCCAGGGGCTTTTTCCGTCAGTGCAAAGGTGATACCGGTGGACAGCGGTTGGAACACGGTCGCGCCGCCGTTCTTGCCTTTCAGGCGCTCATAGCACTCCACGCCGCGGTCGGTCGCGTAGCCGGTCTCGCACTCTTCCCAGCTTACCTTGACCCCATTGATGCCGCCGCGGGCATTGGTCAGCTTGAGGTAATCCACAAAGCCATTGGCGAAGGGCACGCCGTTGGGCGCGTAAGCACCGGTGCGATAGACCAGCACCGGAAAGAACTGCTCGCCGGCCTGTGCCGAGACGAGCGTGGGAGTCAAGCTGGCCGAAAGGCCGGCGGCGGCCACGGTGACAGCAAGTGCTAATTGACGAAGCTTCATGGTAAGTCTCCTTGGGACGATGAAACGGGGAACAGAACAAACACGAATTAGGTCTGGAAAGAGCCTTTAAGGGGATAGGGAATGACCCTTGCCGTTGGCCCTGTTTTCAGTGGGGGAAAGGCCAGATGCGCAGCTTCTGTTTGGCAACGCTCCACAAACGGGCCAGGCCGTGGGGTTCGACGATCAGGAACCAAACGATCAGGGCACCGAAGATCATGAATTCGGCGTGCGAAACAAAGGCGGTGGTCACCTCCATACCCACCAGATCGCCAAGTACGGGCAGGGCCTGATTGAGGAAGATGGGCAGCAAGGTGATGAAGGCGGCGCCAAAAATGCTGCCCATGATGGAGCCCAGGCCGCCGATGATGACCATAAACAGCAGTTGAAACGACCGGTCCACCGAAAAGGCCGCCGGCTCCCAGCCGCCCAGATGAACAAAGCCCCAAAGAGCGCCGGCCACGCCTACGATGAAAGAACTCACCGCAAACGCGCTGAGCTTGGCATACATCGGACGAATGCCGATAACCGCTGCAGCCACATCCATGTCCCGGATGGCCATCCATTCGCGCCCAATGGCCCCGCGCACCAGGTTTTTGGCCAGCAGGCCGAAGACGACCAGAAAAGCCAGGCAGAACAGGTACTTGTCGGCAGGGTCCTTGATGGCCCAGCCCAGTACCGACAGATCGGCCACTTGCACCGACCCCGAGGGGGCATAGTTGGTGAACCATTTGATGCGCAGGAACGCCCAGTCCCAGAAAAACTGCGCCGCCAGCGTGGCCACCGCCAGGTACAGGCCGCGCACACGCAGGCTGGGCACACCGAAGATGATGCCCACCAGAGTGGCAAAAAATCCGCCACCCAGCAGCGCCAGGATGAGAGGAATGCCCTCGACCCGGATAAACAGGTTATAGGCGGCGTAGGCGCCTACCGCCATAAAGGCGCCCGAGCCCAGGGAGATCTGGCCGCAGTACCCGACCAGGATGTTGACGCCGACGGCGGCCAGCGACAGGATCAGGAAGGGGATCAGGATGGCCTTGAACATGTAGGTGCTGGCCACCATGGGCACGACAACGGCCGCGAAGGCAATCAGGGCCAGGATGACCCAACGGTCCTGTGCGATCGGAAAGATCTGCGAGTCGGCGGCATAAGTGGTCTTGAATTGACCGTTTTCGCGGTAGAGCATGGGGGAGGTTCCGGGGTTCAGACGCGGTCGATGATCTTCTCGCCAAACAGGCCCTGCGGTCGAAACAGCAGGAAAACCAGGGCCAACACATAGGCAAACCAGATTTCGATGCCGCCACCCACCAGGGGGCCGATGTAGATCTCTGAGAGTTTTTCGCCCACGCCGATGATCAGGCCGCCAATGATGGCTCCAGGCACTGAGGTCAGTCCGCCCAAGATGACGACCGGCAGGGCCCGCAGCGCCACGGTGGTCAATGAAAACTGTACGCCCAGCTTGGAGCCCCAGATCATGCCGGCTACAAGGGCGACGACACCGGCCACGCACCAGACGATGATCCAGATTCGGTTAAGCGGTATACCTATTGACTGTGCCGCCTGATGGTCATCGGCCACCGCGCGCAGAGCGCGGCCGGTCGATGTTTTCTGGAAAAACAGGGTCAGCGCAATGACCAGCAGCGCGGCAATGACGGCTGCATACAGATCTTCCTGGCTGACCAGCACCCCACCTTCAAAGACCGACTGGAACAGGAACATCGGTTCCTTGGGCATCCCAATGTCGATTTTGTAGATGTCGCTGCCGAACAAGGTCTGTCCGGCACCATCGAGGAAGTAAGTGATGCCCAGCGTGGCCATGAGCAGCACAGCGCCGTCCTGGTTGACCAGATGCCGCAGCACCAGCCGCTCGACCAGCCAGGCGACGGCAAACATCAAGGCGCCGGCCACGACAAAGGCCAGAAGATTGGCCAGAATCTTGTTTTCAAAGCCCAGCCACTGCGGGAACCACTCGGCAAAACGGGCCATGGCCAGTGCGGCGAACAACACCATGGCACCTTGTGCAAAGTTGAATACGCCGGAGGCCTTGAAGATGAGCACGAAGCCCAGGGCCACCAGGGAGTAGAGCATCCCGGTCATCAGGCCGCCCATCAGTGTTTCAAGAAAAAATCCCATGACTGCGGTCCTTCAGTGTGAAGTGCCCAGGTAGGCACTGATCACTTCTTCGTTGTTGCGCACCTCGTCGGGCGTGCCATCACCGATTTTCTTGCCGTAGTCGAGCACGACTACGCGGTCGGAAATATCCATCACCACGCCCATGTCGTGCTCGATCAGGACGATGGTGGTGCCAAATTCGTCGTTAACATCCAGCACGAAGCGGCACATGTCTTGTTTTTCTTCCACATTCATGCCGGCCATGGGCTCATCAAGCAGCAGCACCTGAGGTTCCAGGGCCAGCGCCCGGCCCAAATCGACGCGCTTTTGAAGACCATAGGGCAGTTGACCCACTGGGGTCTTGCGGTAGGCCTGAATTTCCAGGAAGTCAATGATGTGCTCGACAAACTCGCGGTGCCGCACCTCCTCGCGTTCGGCCGGCCCGATGCGCAGGGCCTGCAGCAAGATATTGCTCTTCATTCGCAGATTGCGTCCGGTCATGATGTTGTCGAGCACGCTCATACCCTTGAACAAGGCCAGATTCTGGAAGGTGCGGGCGATTCCCATCTCGGCCACTTCGTGGCTGTCCATATGGTCAAAGGTGCGGCCACGGAAGGCAATCGTGCCGCTTTGCGGCGTGTAGACCCCGTTGATGCAATTGAGCATGGAGCTCTTGCCCGCTCCGTTGGGGCCGATGATGGCGCGCACTTCGTGTTCACGCACATCAAAGGAAATGTCGGTCAAAGCCTTGACGCCGCCAAAGCTCAGGGAAATATTCCTGACGTCGAGGATGACATCGCCGATTTTTTTCTGGTTCATGGTCGATCCCGGCTCTTCAGGCCGCTGCCTTGACGGGGGTAAAGGTCTTGGCATCGCGCAGCACCAAGGTGGCGCTGACGCTACCGCTGCGCCCGTCCTCAAATTTGACGACGGTCTCTATGTACTGCTCGGTCTTGCCGGCATACAGGGCGTCGGCCAGTGGCTGGTATTTCTCGGCGATGAACCCCCGGCGTACCTTGTTGGTTCGGGTCAGTTCGCCGTCGTCAGCGTCGAGTTCCTTGTGCAGGATGAGGAAACGATTGACCTGCGAGCCGGCCAGCAACTGATCGGCGGACAGGTCGGCATTGACCTTTTCCACGCACTCCTGAATCAGGTCGTAGACCTCGCTCTTGCCGGCCAAGTCGTTGTAGCCCGCATAGGGCAGGTTGCGTCGCTCGGCCCAATTGCCCACTGCATCGAAGTCGATGTTGATCATGACGCATACCTTGTCGCGCCCGTCACCGAAGGCCACCGCCTCCTTGATGAAGGGGAAGAACTTGAGTTTGTTCTCCACATATTTGGGCGCGAACATGGCCCCATCATTGGCCCCGCCCCGGATGCGCCCGACATCCTTGACCCGGTCAATGATTTTGAGGTGACCGTTTGCATCAAGAAATCCGGCGTCGCTGGTGTGGTACCAGCCATCGGCGGTCAGCACTTCCTCGGTCGCCTTGGCATTTTTGTAGTAGCCCTTTAGCAGTCCAGCCGATCGCACCAAAATTTCGCCGCTGTCGGCCACCTTGATTTCCACGCCCCGGATGGGCACGCCTACTGTGTCGGCACGCACCTCATGGTCGGGCTGCAGGCAAACGAATACAGCGGTCTCGGTAGAGCCATAGAGCTGCTTGAGGTTGATGCCGATCGAGCGGTAGAAGGTAAACAGGTCCGGGCCAATGGCCTCGCCGGCGGTGTAGGCCACCCGCACGCGGGAAAAGCCCAGGTTATTGCGCAGCGGGCCGTACACCAGGATGTCGCCGAGTCTGTAGAGCAGACTGTCCATCAGGCCCAGGGACTTGCCATCCATGCGTTGCGGCCCTACGCGCTTGGCCACCTCCATGAAGAACTTGAACACACTGCGCTTGACGCTGCTGGCGTCTTCCATGCGGATCATCACGCTGGTGAGCATGCCCTCGAACACCCGTGGGGGCGCAAAGTAGTAGGTGGGCCCGACCTCCTTGAGGTCGATCGGCACCGTCCCGGCGCTCTCGGGGCAGTTGACAACATAGCCGCAGACCAGCCACTGGGCATAGCTGAAGATGTTTTGTCCGATCCAAGCCGGCGGCAGATAGGCCAGCACCTCCTCGCCGCCGCCGAGCTTGTCGAATTCCGCACCGGCCTGCGCCCGGTCCATCAGCGAACTGTGGGTGTGAACCACCCCCTTGGGATTGCCGGTGGTGCCAGAAGTAAAGAACATCGCGGCCACATCCTCGGGCCGTCCCAGGTCCACCTCCCGGCGGAACCATTGTTGGTCGGCCGGGTCCGCGCCCTGCTCAATGAGTTGGTCGAGAGCGACCAGGTCGGGTTCGCTGTAGTTCCTCAGCCCCCTGGGATCGTCGTAGACGATCGTTTTGAGCAGCGGGCACTGGGGCCGGATTTCCTTGAGCTTGTCGACCTGCTCCTGGTCTTCGACGACCGCCAAATGAACTTCTGCGTTGGTGATCGGAAACACGCATTCGGCTGCCACCGCGTCTTGATACAGCGGCACTGGAATGGCGCCCAGCGACTGTGCGGCCAGCATCGCGGCATACAGTCGCGGCCGGTTTGAGCCAATCACCACCATGTGCTGGCCGCGCTGCAGCCCAAGACGGGAGAAGCCGACGGCCATGCGCTCGACCAATTGGGCCAGCTCCGACCAGGTCATCGCCTGCCAGATGCCGTACTCTTTTTCGCGCATGGCCGTCGCGGTCGATCGCTGTGCGGCGTGCTCTAGCAATAGTTTGGGGAACGTTGTCTGCATGAAGAACTTTCTCTGGCGCAACCGCTCTCTGCAGGAGTTTGACCTGCATCTTTAGCCTCCATGCTAAATCGGGCTTTGACGCCATGTTGTCGTTGCGGCGACAATCAAGGGAAGCCGATCAGAGGGTTTTCCCTCGTCCCTCATGTTTCCCGCTTCAGCTTTCTGAAAGTCTTGTCAGCCCGATGACTGTCGAGCTCTCTCTGCACCAACGCCGTCGTGCGCCTTCGCAGGCCGAGCTCGAGGGGATTCCGTGGCTGGGCTTGTTGCAGCCCAGGGAACGCGAGCGAGCGGTGGCCGAACTGGTGGTCAGTCAAGCCGTGCCCGGTGATCACATTTGTCGCGTGGGTCGGCCGGTGACTTATTGGTTTGGCGTAGTCGATGGGCTGCTCAAGATGAGCTCCGACAGCGCCCAGGGCACCACCATGACCTTCACCGGACTGCCGCCGGGAGGGTGGTTTGGTGAGGGCACAGCGCTAAAGCACGAGCCCTATCGTTACAACGTGCTGGCCTTGCGGCGCAGCGTGGTGGCCGGTTTGCCTCTGCAAACTTTTGACTGGTTGCTGGACCACTCCATCGGTTTTAATCGATTTGTGATGGGCCAGCTCAATGAGCGGCTGGCGCAGTTCATTGCCGCCCGTGAAATCGATCGCTTGAATGACCCGGATCTGCGGGTGGCCCGTAATTTGGCTGCTCTGTTCAATCCGGCCCTCTTCCCAGGAGTCGGTCAAGTGCTTCGCATCACCCAGCAGGAGTTGGCCTATTTGGTGGGTCTGTCGCGGCAGCGGGTCAACGAGGCGCTGAACACGCTGGAGCAGCGTGGCGCGATTCGGGTGGAGTACGGCGGGCTGCGCGTCCTGGACCTGCCTCGCCTGCGCATGGATGTCCTCGGCGATGGATAGCAAGAAAACGGCTGCGCCTGCCGTGGGGCCGCAGGACAGGGAGGATGCAGGCCGCGTGAGGCTGAATAAGCGTATGGCCGATCTTGGCCTGTGCTCGCGCCGCCAGGCCGATGCGTGGATTGAGCGGGGTTGGGTGCGTGTGGATGGTCAGGAGGCGCAGCTCGGGTTGCTCGTCAGCGCTCACAGCCGGATAGACATCGACCCCCGAGCGCGCGAGCAGCAATCGCGGGAGGTGACCCTCCTGCTGAACAAGCCGGTGGGCTATGTCAGTGCGCAGGCCGAAGATGGTTATCTGCCGGCGGTCAGTCTGTTTAAGGCCGATCGGCGCTGGAGCGCCTGCACCAGTTCTGTGCGGTGGTCGGCGCAGCAGTTGCGGGGCTTGGCCCCCGCCGGCCGGCTTGATATTGATTCGGTTGGTTTGTTGGTGTTGACCCAGGATGGACGCTTGGCGCGGCACTTGATTGGCGAGGACTCTGCGGTCGAGAAGGAGTACCTGGTGCGTGTCAGCTATGAGGGGATGACGCAGGGTGTACAGGCAATCTTTCCCCGGCATCAGCTCGAACGCTTGCGGCACGGTTTGAGTCTGGATGGCCAGGCGCTCAAGCCGGCTGAGGTCAGTTGGCAGAACCCCGAGCAGTTGCGTTTCGTGCTGCGTGAGGGGCGCAAGCGTCAAATCCGAAGGATGTGCGAGCTGGTGGGCTTGAAGGTCACCGGGCTCAAGCGCATACGCATCGGAGGCGTACTGCTGGGGTCGCTGCCCTTGGGCCAGTGGCGCTATTTGCGTAATGACGAGTCGTTTTGAGCGGCTGTGCGCAACGGGTCGGCACCCCGTGGGTCGTCGAGGGCATAGCGTGTCACCACGGGGGGGTCAGCCGGCAGGTGAAATGCGCGTTTGCGCTCGCGCAGGGTGGCATCGGCTGCGGTGATTCGCTCGAAGCGTCGCAGGTGCTCGGTCCAGGACTCGTCGATCACCTGCTCGACAAATCGGCCGGGCTCGGCCATGTCGTGCAGGAGCGCCCAATCGAGAGCCCCTTGCCGCAGTCGGCTGCGGCGGCTTTCCTCCATCAGGACGCGAAAGTCGTGGCTCTGCGCTGCATCGATGAGGTATTCGATGTGCACCATCACCTGTCCTTTGGGGGGCTCCTGGGCCACTGGCGGCTTGCGGGTGCGGGAGGGCGTTAAGTCTTCTTCGATGCCCAGAGCGGGCCAGCGGCGATGGGTCAGCAGCAGCGCCGCGAGCCCCGAGGCTGCGGTCAGCAGCAGGCTGGTGTTGAGCGCGGTGACGGTGGCCACTTGTCCCCAGACTGCAGCGCCCAGGGCGCTCCCCCCCGTGATGCCCATCTGGAACACCGACATCCCGCGTGCTCCCACCCAGTCGGGTAAGGCCATCTGGGCTGAGATGCTCAGACTGTTGGCGTTGGTCAGCCACGCCATTCCGGCCAGACCCATCAGGGGTAGGGCCAGCCACAGGTTCGGCACCCACGCCATGGCTGCGGTGACAGCAGCCTGCAGCATGATGCCCAGCGACAGCAGCCGCTCGGCAGGCATACGCTGGCGCAGTCGTGGCAGCATCAGCGCCATGCCGATGGCGCCCAGGCCCATGCTGGCCAGCATCAGGGTGTAGCCGCCAGCCTCCCCGCCCAAGCCCTGGGCGATCAGCGGCAACAAGGCCAGCAGGCCGGTGAAATGAAAAAAGATCAGGAACACCCGCACCAAGATGCCGCGCAGTGCGGTGGACTCTCGCGCAAACTGTAGACCCACTTGAATCGCACTGAGCAAGGGTTCACGACCCAGTGGGTTCAAGGTCGGCTCGCGTCGCCATCGCGCAATGATGATGGCCGCGCTCACCGATAGCAGCGCATTGAAGGCGAACACCCAGGCTATCCCCGCGCTCGCGATCAGGGCGCCGGCGATCAGCGGTCCGACGATGCGTGAGGCATTCATGGCCACCGCATTGAGCCCCAGCGCCTGGGGCAATTGGGGGCGGGGCACCACCTCGGGCACGATGGCGGCAAAGACCGGCCAGCGCATGGCCAGGCCGATGCCATTGAAGAAGGTCAGGGCCAGCAGCAGGGGCGCATTCATCAGCTCAAGCACGCAGGCCAGCCACAACGCCATGGCGCTGGCCGCCAGCCATAGCTGCGTTGGCAGTAACGGACGTTCACTGGAGCTATATTGAGCTGCTTTTCTCATTGTGAGTTGGCTCTTCCGTGCCTTAGAATTTCCCCATCGCACAAGCACTTTCACGGGAGCCCCCAATGAACATTTCCAACGCAGCCGCCGCCCAAGGGTCGGGCGCGCGAGGTGGGCCCGGCCTGGGCGCACTGAGCCCGGCTGAGCCGGGCGCCGCACCCACCGAAGGCATGCCGAGGCTGCCGGGCGTGACCCGCAGCCGGCACGGCGCTGCGTGCGACAAGGGTTGCTGTGCCGGCAGACGGTCTCAGGCCCCGTGTGAACCTGGGCGCTCGGGCAGGCGAAGCAGCCCGCGACGTGTCGGGGCGAGGCTCGAGGTGCCTTTTCAGGCTGTGGATGGGTGCGCAAGGCCCGGACCATGCGGTGGTGTCGGGTTTACCCAGGGCCTGTCGGGCTTGAAGAGGGCGTTTGAATTTCTTATGCTCCCTGCGGACGCGGGTCGGCGGTGACGATGCGAGAGCTCGGCAGCGGCCCCCGGCGATGGCTGGACAGGACGATGCGAGCGATCGTGTCGCCGAGCGCCGATGGCCGGCCCTGCTGGCCGGCCGCGAGCCCAAAAGTATCATCCAGGCACCCAGGCAGCGGGTGCCCCGCGAGCGCACCACCCCCTGGCGTCTGCTCGCGAAACAGCCCGCCCGAAGTGTTGCTGTGCAGGGACTTCCGAAGCTCGATCGCTACGACCTGAACATCCTGGCTGCGCTGCAGGCCCACGGCCGCATGACGTACCAGGACCTGGGGGCCCGGGTCGGGCTGTCGGCCAGCCCCTGCCTGCAGCGCGTCAAGCGCCTCGAGTCGTCGGGCTACATCACGGGCTACGGTGCCAGGATAGACCTGCAGAAGCTCGGCACCCCGACGGTCGTGTTCACCTCGGTGACGCTGGGCTCCCACGCTCAGGCCGACTTCCATCGCTTCGAGGCCGGCATCCGCGACCACGCCGAGCTCGTGGAGTGCCACCTGGTCAGCGGCGGCTTCGACTACCTCCTGAAGTTCGTCACGCGCTCCGTGCAGGGCTACCAGGCCCTGATGGAGGAGATCCTGGGCAGGGGCATCGGGATCGAGAAGTACTTCAGCTACATCGTCATCAAGTCGCCGATCGTCCAGCGCTACACCCCGGTGTCGCTGATCAGGGGCGGCAAGGAACCCGGCTGAGGCAGGGGTTCGCCGCAGCCGGTCACCGACGGCCAGCTGTCCCCGAAGGCTGCGCCATCCCGGGCCTGTGCGCGGGCGTCTCGACCGCCGCGTGAGCGCAGCACAAAGCGCTGATGCCGAGACCCACAACAGCAGATTCCGCCGACTCGCACCCGCAGAACGAACCTGTCCTCGAAGGCGGATGCCTAACATACATCGCTATCCCAACACCGAGGACACCATGAGCACGCTGGTTTCGAGGCACCTGTCCGTTGCGCAGCGCAGCATTGCCGCCGTCCCGCGCGGCGTCTCTACTGCGCACCCCCTGGCCATCGCCAAGGGCCAGGGCGAGTTCCTCTGGGGCGACGACGGGCGACGCTACATCGACTTCGTCGGCGGCATCGGCGTGATGAACGTGGGCCACTGCCACCCGAAGGTGGTCGCTGCAGTCCAGGCCCAGGCCGCCCGGCTGACGCACACGGCCTTCCAGGTGGCTGCCTACGACGTCTACGTCACCTTGGCGGAGCGCCTGAACGCGTTGGCACGCCTGGAGGACCCGGCCAAGACGCTGTTCGTGACGACCGGGGCCGAGGCCGTCGAGAACGCCGTCAAGATCGCCCGCGCCCATACCCAGCGACCCGGAGTCGTGGCCTTCGCCGGCGGCTTCCACGGCCGGACCCTGATGGGAATGAGCCTGACAGGCATGAGCCAGCCCTACAAGCAGAACTTCGGCCCTTTCGCGCCCGACACCTACCATGTGCCGTACCCGGACGAGTACCGTGGCGTGTCGAGTGCCGATGCGATGGCAGCGCTGAGGCAGCTGTTCTCGACCGACATCGCCCCGGACCGAGTGGCCGCCGTGCTGGTCGAGATCGTGCAGGGCGATGGTGGCTTCATCGCGGCGCCGCGCGACTTCCTCGCACAGCTGCGTGAACTGACTGCTCAGCACGGTATCGTGCTGATCGCCGACGAGATCCAGACTGGCTTCGGCCGCACCGGGTCGCTGTTCGCCTACCAGCAGGCTGGCATCACGCCCGATCTGGTCACCGTTGCCAAGAGCCTGGCCGGCGGCCTGCCGCTGGCGGCGGTGATCGGCAGGGCCTCGGTCATGGACGCACCGGCGCCGGGCGGCCTGGGAGGCACCTATGGCGGCAACCCGATCGCCTGCGCGGCTGCGCTCGCGGTGCTCGACCTGATCGAGGAGGAGCAGCTCGTGGCGCGCGCGCAGGCCCTTGGGCGGCAGCTTCGGGCCGGTTTCGAATCGCTCGCCAGTCGCCACGCGGCGATCGGGACGGTGCGCGGCCAGGGTGCGATGCTCGGGCTCGAGTTCGTCACCGACCGCCAGACGAAGCAGCCCGATGCCGTCACCGCGCAGAAGGTCATCGACGGCCTTCGCGATGAGGGCGTGCTGGTGATCAAGTGCGGCGTGCACCGCAACATCATCCGCTGCCTGGTGCCGCTGGTCGCGCGCGATGCCGTCGTCGAGGAAGCCCTTGCGGCTTTCGAGCGGGTGCTCTCGCGCGTGTCCGCATGAGCGGCGCGTCGGACGCCGGGATCGACGGCCGCCGAGGCGCGGCACCGCCCGCGCAGGCTGGTGCGGCGGGCCTCGCCGGTGCGGAGTGGGTCGACACCTTTCCAGCCTGCGTGGCGGGCCGTTGGCAGTGGCTCGGGTCGCAGTTCCGGGTGATCTCGCCGGGGGGCCAGCCGTCCGCGACCGTGGCCGACTGCGGTCCTGCACAGGCGGCCGAGGCCGTCGAAACAACCGTGCGTGCCTTCGAGGACTGGCGCAGGTCCACGCCGAACGAGCGCTCGCGCATCCTGCGTGCCTGGCATGACCGTGTCATGGCACACCGGGAAGACATCGCGCGGACGATCTCGCGCGAGATGGGCAAGCCGATCACCGAGGCGCGTGGCGAGGTGCTGTACGCGGCGGCCTACGTCGAGGGGTATGCGGAGGAGGCGCGCCGCATCTACGGCGAGGCCTTCGTCGGCGCGGGCTCGGACAAGAGGCACTATGCGCTGCGCGCGCCAGTGGGGCCGGTCTACGCGATCACCCCGTGGAACTTCCCCGCGGCCATGGTGACCCGCAAGGCCGCAGCGGCGCTGGCGGCCGGCTGCACCGTGATCCTGAAACCGGCCGAGCAGGCGCCGCTGACGGCCCTGTTGCTGGCGAGAGCCTGGCAGGAGGCCGGCGGGCCGCCGGCCGCGCTCCAGGTCCTGCCAGCCCGAGACCCTGTGCCAGTCTCGGCCGCTATGTTCGCGGACCGACGCATTCGCAAGCTGACGTTCACCGGGAGCACCGAGGTCGGCAGGCTGCTCGCGCGGCAGTCGGCCACCACGCTGAAGCGCATGTCGCTGGAGCTGGGCGGACACGCGCCGTTCCTGGTCTTCGAGGACGCCGACATCGACGCGGCCGTCCGCGAGGTGATGGCGTCGAAGTTCCGCAACGCCGGCCAGACCTGCGTGTGCGTCAATCGCATCTTCGTGCATGACTCCATCGCCGACGTGTTCGCGCAGCGCCTGGCGGCTGCCACCCGGCGGCTCGTCATCGGCGATCCGTCGGACGACGCGACCGAGATAGGCCCGCTGGTCGACCGGCCGGGACTGGAAAAGGTGGCCGGGCACGTCGAGGATGCGGTGCGCCATGGTGCGCGCGTGCTGTGCGGAGGGCACGCCCTGCACGGCACGTACTTCGAGCCCACGGTTCTGACGGGGGTCACGCGCGAGATGCGGATCATGCACGAGGAAACCTTCGGGCCGGTCGCGCCGGTGTCCACCTTCACCACGGAGGCCCAGGCGATCGCGCTGGCCAACGACACGCCCTATGGCCTGGCGGCCTACGCCTGGACGCGGGACCTCAGCCGCTCGCACCGCGTCTGCGACGCGCTCGACTACGGCATCGTGGGCATCAACGACGGTGCGCCGTCCTGCGCGCAGGCACCGTTCGGCGGGGTCAAGGACAGCGGCATGGGCCGCGAGGGAGGCCCCTGGGGGCTGCAGGACTACCTGGACGTGAAGTACGTCTCCGTCAAGCTGGCGGCTGCGGCGTGAAGGCAGATGCCCGCACCGTGCTGGACGCGATGACGCGGTTCGTCGGGGCGGCCCACTGCATCGTGGATCCCGTGCACCAGCAGCCGTTCGTCACCGACTACCGCCGCATCCACCATGGCCGCGCGGTGGCCGTCGTGCGACCAGGCACGACGCAGCAGGTCAGCGACGTCGTGCGCTGGTGCGCAGACCACCGGGTGGCCATCGTGCCCCAGGGTGGTAACACCTCCTTGCTGGGCGGTGCGGTGCCGGACGACAGCGGGACCTCGGTCGTCCTGAGCCTGGCTCGGATGAACCGCGTGCTGTGTGTCGATGCGGTCAACGACACGATCACGGGCGAGGACGGGGTCACGCTGGAAGCGGCCCGAGCAGCGGCTGCGCAGCACGGGCGCCTGTTCCCGCTGCGCATCGGGTCGGAAGGCAGCTGCCAGATCGGCGGCAACCTGTCGACCAATGCGGGTGGTACCGCCGTCCTACGCTACGGCAGCATGCGCGACCTCGTTCTCGGGGTGGGGGCGGTCACCGCCGATGGCAGCGTCTACCGCGGGCTGCGCGGCCTGCGCAAGGACAACACGGGCTACGTCGTCAAGCAGCTGTTCGTGGGCTCCGAGGGGTCGCTGGGCATCATCACCGCGGCGGTGCTGAAGTTGTACCCGCTGCCGCGCGCCAGTGCCGTCTCGCTGGTGGCGGTCAGGGACCCCACGGCAGCGCTGGCCCTCCTTGGGCAGGCCAAGGCCAGCTGCAGCCAGTGGCTCAGCGCCTTCGAGCTGGTCTCGGGCCCGGCGATCGACCTGGTGATGCATCACCTTCCCGGCGTGGTACGCCCGTTGCCGCCGCGCACGATTGGATGGTACTCCTCGAACTGGCCTCGGGTGGGTCGCAGGAGGCGCTGGACGCCGGCCTGGTGGCGTTGCTGGAGCAGGCTGTCGAGCGTGGTCACGCCACCGACGCCACGGTCGCCGCCAGCCTCGCGCAGGCGCAGGCCCTCTGGCACATCCGGGAGTCGATCTCAGACGCCCAGACGCAGGAGCGAGGCAGCGTTCGGTGCGACGTCTCGGTGCCGATCTCGCGCATTCCGGCGTTCATCGATGCTGCGACGCGGGCCGTCCTGGCCCTGGAGCCGCAGGCGCGCATGATCGTCTACGGCCATCTCGGGGACGGCAACGTGCACTTCAACCCGTTGCGCCCGGCGCACACCGACGCGGATGCCTTCGTGCGCCGGCACGCCGCGGCGATCGCCCGCGCTGTCGACGACCTCGCGCACGCCGCCGAGGGCTCGATCTCCGCCGAGCACGGCGTCGGCATCGACAAGCGGGACGCGCTGCTGGCGCACAAGTCGCGGGCCGAGCTCGAGCTGATGTGGCGCATCAAGCATGCCCTGGATCCGCGCAACGTGCTCAATCCGGGAAAGGTCCTGCCCGTGTTGCCGGAAGATCCGCTGCGGCTTGGCGATCGCGCCGCGCTGGCACGGCTGGCCGATGCAGGCCAGCCCGAGCGTGCGGGGCTGTCCGACGCCGGGCACGGCCCGGAAGAGCCGGCAGGCGATGGCCTGTCGAATGGACGGGGGACTGCCCCGGTTTAACCACAAGGAGAGACCATGAAGCCCAGCCTGAAGCGAGTCCTCGCGGCTTGCGCACTCCTGTGCAGCACGACGCTGCACGCCCAGTCGTGGCCGGCTGAAAAGCCGGTTCGCATGGTGGTCGGATTCCCGCCCGGCGGCGGGGTCGATGTCGTGGCCAGGATCGTGTCGCAGCGCCTGTCCGAGGTCCTGAAGCAGCAGATCGTCGTCGATAACAGGGCGGGTGCGAACGGGACGATAGGGGCCGACCACGTGGCCAAGTCCGCGCCGGATGGCTACACGATCCTGATGGCCTCGACGGCGGAGGTGGTGGCAGGTCCTGCGGCCGGGCAAAAGACGCCGTACGACCCTGAGGCCGACCTCGTGCCGGTGGTGCTGGTGGGCGAGACGCCGGTGGTCGTGGTCGCGCACCCGAGCGTTCCGGCCAGTGACCTGGCCGGACTGGTGAGCCACGTCAAGGCCAACGCGGGGCGGATCGCCTATGCTTCGCCGGGGAATGGGAGCGAGGGTCATTTCGCAGGCGAGGCCCTGCAGGCGATCACGGGGGCCGCGATGCAGCACGTGCCCTACCGGGGCGGGGCACCGGCGTTGAACGACATCGCGGGGAACCAGGTGCCGGTCGGTCTGGTGGGACTGCCGCCGGTGGTGAGCTTCGCGAAGTCTGGGCGGGTCAAGGTGCTGGCGGTGGGGACGTCCCAGAGGTCGCGAGCGTTGCCGGATGTGCCGGCGGCCAGCGAGACGCCGGGCCTGAAGGACTACCGCTTCACGATCTGGATGGCGATGTTCGCGCCGCCCAGGACGCCCGCGGCGGTGGTGGAGCGGCTGGCCGCTGAGGTGGCCAAGCTGACCCAGGAACCGGGGATCCGGGAGAAGCTGGCTGCCATCGGCGTGGAGCCGCTGGGCGTGACCGGTCCGGCGCTGGCCGCGTTCCTGCAGGCCGAGCGTCAGAGCTATCGGGCGGTCGCGCGCTCCAGCGGCATCCGGATCGACAACTGAGCGTCGTGGACCGCTGCACCACAGGCTCGCCAAGGCAACCGGCACACGATCTCCGATGAACCTGGACGACGAAGAGCAGGCCTTGCTTGCGGGGGAGAGGGGCAGCGCCGTCCAGCAGGCGATCCGCCTGCAGGTCAGCGTGGGTGACTACTTCGGTGCGCGAGACATGGTCCGCGTGGGCAGCGTCCATATCTCGGGCGACGTCGAGGAGCTCGGCGATGCGGGCGTCGAGTACCTCGAGCGCATGGGTTCTCTCGGAGCCTCCTGCGTCGTGCCCACGCTGACCGATCCCCGGGGTGCCGAGTTCCGCGGCGCGCGGCTCCGCCAGGATCCGGCCGCCATCGAGATCGAGCGGCGCACGATCGCGGCGTACGGTGCGATGAACTTCAGGCAGTGCAACAACTGCATCATCTACCAGACCACCTTGCAGCCGCGCCGAGGCGAGCACCTGGCCTGGGGCGACACCGGGTCTGTCATCTACGCAAACTCGGTGTTCGGCGCTCGCTCGAACTTCGAGGCCGGGCCGTCCGCGCTCGCAGCCTCGCTGACCGGGCGGACCCCGCGCTACGGGTTCCACCTGGACGGCGTGCGCAAGGCCAATGTCGTCGTGCAGGTCGAGGGGCGGATCAGCGATCTTGCCGAGTGGGGCGCGCTGGGCTGTGTCGTCGGGCGCCAGATGCGCGGCTACTGGGACGTGCCGGTGTTCACCGGGCTCGAGGACGAGCCGGACAGCGACGCGCTGAAGCACCTCGGTGCTGCTCTGGCCAGCTTCGGGTCCACCGCGATGTTCCATATCGCCGGGCTCACCCCCGAGGCAGCGACGCTCTCGCAGGCCTTGTCGGACGCGCGCGCCCGACGCGAGCTCATCGTGCCAACCGGCGGCCTGGAAGAGGCCTTCGCCCGCTTCGACCTGCCGTTCGGGAAGGTGGACCTGGTGGTGTTCAGCGCGCCACAGCTCTCGGCCGCCGAGCTTGCGTCGGTCGCCGACGCCTTCGCGGGCCGCGAGGTGCACGAGGGCGTGCGTGTCTTCGTGACCGCACCCTCGGAGGTCGTTGCCGTGATCGAGGCCGACGGCGTGCGCGATCGCCTGCAGGCCGCGGGTGTGGAAATCCTCGTCGACGTCTGCTTCTACCTGATGACCCCCAGGCTGCTGGCGGCGCTGAACAGCTTCTCGACGCTGGTGACCAACTCGGCGAAGCTGGCGAACATCATGACCGGACACGGGTACGCGGTGAAGCTGCGGCGGCTCTCCGGCTGCGTGGATGCTGCCCTGAGGGGGGTCGCGGATTGAACGGCCCCACGACGCTCGTCGCCGAACGCAGCCTGCGCACCTCGGTGACCGGACCCGCGCTGGTTTCCAACGACGCCCTCAGCATGCGCTACGACGTCGACCCCGAGACGGGCATCGTGAAGCGGCCGGACCACGACCTGTTCGGGCACAGCATTGCCGGCCGAATCCTCGTCTTCAGGCAGACCAAGGGCGGTGTGGCGACCGGCTGGGCGCTGCTGAACCTCTTGTCCAGGGGCACAGCCCCGATCGGCCTCGTCTGCGATGTGGCCAACCCGGTCTTCGTGCAGGGTGCCGTGCTGGCGGGCTTGCCGATCATGGACGGCTTCTCGCCGAGCCCCAGGGAATGCCTGGCCAGCGGTGACATCGTCGAGATCGACGGCCCGCAGCGCACGCTGCGGGTGTTGCGGCGCAGCCACGCCACCTGAATGGCCGGCACGCCGTCGGCCGTCGCGGTGCCACGGCTGCCCCTGGCCAGCCACCGAGCCCGTACGACGGGGTGCAGCGGCGGCTCGGCGCGCGGCCCACTCGGGGCCGTGCCCCTGGCGCGGTTCACGCGCCCGACCGCGATGCAGCGGCTGCCGCGGCCTGGAGCGCGGCGCCGTCAGCCGAACAGCCGATCCGGCCCGTGCTCGCCGGCGGCTGCCACGTGCGACACCAGCGCGCCGTCGCGCAGCGCGTGCACGGCGAAGCCGGGCGGCTCCATCAGCCAGGCGGGCGGGGCGTCGGCGCGCAGGTCCAGCGCGATCTGGTGCGCGGTGGAGGGCACGGTCATCACCACCGTGTCCGCGAAGCGGCGCACGATGGTGCGGTGCAGGTGGCCGCAGATCACCCGCTCGACCTGCGGGTGGCGACGCAGCACGGCCTCCAGGCCGGCCGCCCCTTCGAGCAGCCCCATGCGGTCCATGTGCGCGATGCGATTCGTGCGCGTGGCGTGCGCTGCGAGACCATCGTCGGGGACACACCCGGTGCGCAGCGCGAGTCCATCATCAATGACTTCAAGGCCGGCAGGATTCAATGCCTGACCAACGCCAATGTGCTCACCACCGGGTTCAACGCCCCAGGCGTGGACCTGCTGGCGATGCTGCGCCCCACAAAGTCGGCGGGGCTGTATGTCCAGATCGTGGGTCGCGGCTGCCGCCTGGCGCCTGGCAAGACCGACTGCCTGGTGTTGGACTTTGCCGGCAACATCGCTCGCCACGGCCCCATTGATGCCGTTAAGCCCAAGCGCCCCAAGGGGGGCGAGGATGGCGTCGCACCCACCAAGGCCTGCCCCGAGTGCGACAGCATCGTACACGCCTCGGTGCGCACCTGTCCTGATTGCGGGCATGTGTTCCCGCCGCCCGAACTCAAGATCGAAGCCAAGGCCAGCAACCTGGACATTTTGACCTCCGGTAAGTCCGAGTGGGTACCGGTCACCCGTGTCTCTTACGCCCGACACGACAAGCCGGGCAAGCCACCGTCATTGCGCGTGGACTACTGGAGCGGGCTCACGCACCACAGCGAATGGATCTGCATTGAGCACCAGGGCTATCCGCGCCAGAAGGCGGCCTCCTGGTGGGCCAACCGTGCCCAGGGCTTGCCGCTGCCCCGGCGGGTGGATGAAGCGATCGCCTGTGCCCCCAAGCTGCGCTGTCCCTCCGAGATCGCCGTGCGCCCGAGCGGTCGCTACACCGAGATTGTCGGGGCCCGGTTTCCATGATGTGCGTGATCTGCCGCAGGGATGCCCGCGGTTATGGATTACCAGAAAGTAGCGTCGCCGGTCGAGGATATCCGCCAGGGCGCCGCTAGGCAGGCCCAGCAGAAAGACCGGCAAGGTCGCGGCCGTCTGAACGAGGGCCACCCAGAGAGGCTCGCTCGTTAGCGAGGTCATCAGCCAGGCGGCGGCCACATCGCTCATCCACATGCAGATATTGGCGGCCAGCCAAGTTACCCACAGCCTGCGAAACACCGGATGCTCCAGCGGGTCAAAGGGCGAGGGTGTCCGCGATCGAGCGGTCGAGCCTGTTGAGGACTGGAGCGGCAGTGCCTCGGGGTTTTCCTGGGGGCGGTCAGACATGACTGGGGCGAACGCCCCACCGCCATGGCAGGCGATGGGGTGTTCGTTTGAGTGTAGTCCTGCCGGGTGCGTCTAGCTGGCGAGGCTCTCCAGGCGCATCAAGGCCTCGAGGAGCTCCTCCTCAATCTGCGCGGCGCGCTCAGTCAGTTCCGCTGCGCGCTGCGGCTGCGTTAGGAATACAGAACCCTCGGCCAGAATTTGGTCGAGCGACTTTTGCTCCGCCTCCAAGGCCTCGATGCGCTGCGGCAGGGCTTGGAGTTCGCGCTGCTCCTTGTAGCTCAATTTGCGCTTGAGGGTGGTCCCTTGACTCGGCTGGGTGTCTTTGCCCGGTACGGCCGACTTGCGCGGTCGCTCGCCAGTGGGGCGAGCCGTCGCTGGCTCTGCGCGCGCAGCGGGATTGCGTGCCGACTGGGTCAGCCAATCGCTGACCCCGCCGACATACTCCCGCCACAGTCCAGGATGCTCGGCGGTGGCCTCGCAAGCAAGAACGCTGGTGACCACGCCATCGAGGAATCTGCGGTCGTGGCTGACCAGAAGCACAGTGCCCTCGAAAGTCTGCAAGAGCTCCTCGAGCAACTCCATGGTCTCGATGTCGAGATCGTTGGTGGGTTCATCGAGCACCAGTACATTGGCGGGTAGTGCAAACAGCCGGGCCAGTAACAGCCGATTGCGCTCGCCGCCTGAGAGAGTGCGAACCGGCGCTTGCGCGCGCGCCGGCGAGAACAAGAAGTCGGCCAGGTAGCTGCGCACATGTTTGCGCTGACCGTTGATCTGTACCCATTCGCTGCCCGGGCTGATGAAGTCCTCCAGGGTGGACTCCAGTTCGATGGCTTGGCGCATCTGGTCGAAGTACGCGATCTGCAGCCGGCTGCCCAGCCGGACCGATCCAGGCGGCTTGGTGTCATCCGGTTGCAATTGACCCAAAATCAGCTTGAGCAGGGTGCTTTTGCCCGTCCCGTTGGATCCGATCAGCCCTATTTTGTCGCCGCGT
>VGHR01000001.1:0-67500 GCA_016868205.1 Betaproteobacteria bacterium | reverse complement strand
GAAAAGCCCCCTCGCCGTAAGCGCAAGGTTTTCTACGCAACGTTCATCGGCGTAGAGTGAGTCGGCCCCTAAGGCGAGGCAGAGATGCGTAGCTGATGGGAAACAGGTCAATATTCCTGTACCGATGTGTAGTGCGATGTGGGGACGGAGAAGGTTAACTCAGCCAACTGTTGGATTAGTTGGTTCAAGCCCGTAGTCGTGCCCGGTAGGCAAATCCGCCGGGCTTAGATGAGAGGTGTTAACGAGGCAGCTTGCTGCCGAAGTGAGTGATACCCTGCTTCCAGGAAAAGCCACTAAGCTTCAGCTACACACGACCGTACCGCAAACCGACACTGGTGCGCGAGATGAGTATTCTAAGGCGCTTGAGAGAACTCGGGAGAAGGAACTCGGCAAATTGACACCGTAACTTCGGAAGAAGGTGTGCCGCAAGTCAGTGAAGTCCCTCGCGGATGGAGCTAAAAGCGGTTGCAAAAAATCGGTGGCTGCGACTGTTTATTAAAAACACAGCACTCTGCAAAGACGAAAGTCGACGTATAGGGTGTGACGCCTGCCCGGTGCTGGAAGATTAAATGATGGGGTGCAAGCTCTTGATTGAAGTCCCAGTAAACGGCGGCCGTAACTATAACGGTCCTAAGGTAGCGAAATTCCTTGTCGGGTAAGTTCCGACCTGCACGAATGGCGTAACGATGGCCACACTGTCTCCTCCCGAGACTCAGCGAAGTTGAAATGTTTGTGATGATGCAATCTCCCCGCGGAAAGACGGAAAGACCCCATGAACCTTTACTGTAGCTTTGTATTGGACTTTGAACAGATCTGTGTAGGATAGGTGGGAGGCTTTGAAGTGTGGTCGCTAGATCGCATGGAGCCAACGTTGAAATACCACCCTGGTGTGTTCGAGGTTCTAACCTAGGTCCATTATCTGGATCGGGGACAGTGCATGGTAGGCAGTTTGACTGGGGCGGTCTCCTCCCAAAGCGTAACGGAGGAGTTCGAAGGTACGCTAGTTACGGTCGGACATCGTGACGATAGTGCAATGGCATAAGCGTGCTTAACTGCGAGACTGACAAGTCGAGCAGATGCGAAAGCAGGACATAGTGATCCGGTGGTTCTGTATGGAAGGGCCATCGCTCAACGGATAAAAGGTACTCTGGGGATAACAGGCTGATACCGCCCAAGAGTTCATATCGACGGCGGTGTTTGGCACCTCGATGTCGGCTCATCTCATCCTGGGGCTGTAGCCGGTCCCAAGGGTATGGCTGTTCGCCATTTAAAGAGGTACGTGAGCTGGGTTTAAAACGTCGTGAGACAGTTTGGTCCCTATCTTCCGTGGGCGCTGCAGATTTGAGGAAGCCTGCTCCTAGTACGAGAGGACCGGAGTGGACGAACCTCTGGTGTATCGGTTGTCACGCCAGTGGCATTGCCGAGTAGCTAAGTTCGGAAGAGATAACCGCTGAAAGCATCTAAGCGGGAAACTCGTTTCAAGATGAGATCTGCCGGGGCCTCGAGCCCCCTAAAGAGTCGTTCAAGACCAGGACGTTGATAGGTCAGGTGTGGAAGCGCAGTAATGCGTTAAGCTAACTGATACTAATTGCTCGTGCGGCTTGACCCTATAACTTTGATGATTCTTGAAGTCGTCAGGGTTGTTATGCCAAGTGACGCAGTCAAAAGGTGTGTTTAAAGCACACCACCTCTAAATTGTGCTGATACAGCTCTATGAATTGGGTGGCCTGCCATGTGCAGGTTGCCAACCCTTTATGCCTGATGACCATAGCAAGTTGGTACCACTCCTTCCCATCCCGAACAGGACAGTGAAACGACTTAGCGCCGATGATAGTGCGGACTCCCGTGTGAAAGTAGGACATCGTCAGGCTCTTACAGCCCGCAAGCCGCCCAGCCTGTTCGCAAGATATGGCTGGGCGTTTTGTTTTCTGCCTCGCCTGAGACGATCCTGCTCTCCGCCTGAGCTGCGTTTTGCGCCCCTCTAGAATCCTGCTTCAAGGATTCGCATGCTTAATCTTTATCCCATTCATGTGCCCAAGGCTGCCGATGTGCTGGCCGACAATTTGCGCGAACAGATCCTGGACGGTCGTTTGCGTGTGGGTGCCATTTTTCCCAACGAAAGGGACCTGGCTGAACAAGCCGGCCTTTCCCGTGCATCGGTTCGGGAGGCGCTGCGCATCCTCGAAGTCGAAGGTTTGATTGCCACCCGCACCGGACGCAATGGCGGATCTGAGGTGATCCGGCCGAGCCTGCAAACCATAGAGCGGTCCATTGGTATCTTTATCCGGGGGCAAAACATCCGCTTGGCCTCGGTGCTAGAGGTCCGCGAAGCCATTGAGCCTTATGCGGCGCGGCTGGCGGCACTGCACCGGACCGACGACGACCTGGAGGTCTTGCGCGAGTGTCACCGCCGCCTCATGACCGATCTCCACGATGTGGCGGCCTTCTTGCGCGCCAACCTCGAGTGGCACGTCAATTTGGTACATTCAGCCCACAACGAGCTCCTGAGTGCTTTTGTCAATGCCTTTGCCCAGACGGTCTATCAGGCCACTGATCTTCAGGAGTTCAGCCCTCCCGATATCCGCGCCACGGTCGCACGCGCGCACCAAGTGGTGATGGACGCCATCGAGGCCGGCGATGCCGACGCGGCCTGGCGACGCATGGCGCGACACGTCGGCGCTTATGTGGGCCGCGTCAAAAGTCTGGGCCCGGATGCCATGGGCTGACGGGCTGGGCGACCAGCCCTTTGCCGGCGCCTTTTTCTAAATGGAATGTCCAAATCTAGGGAAAACACTGAGCAAAACACTCTAATGGTCTGACCAAATCAAAGATGGGCCAAATATGATTTTGACCACAGAGAAAGCCCAGCATGCTCGATCTCACCCCCATCGATATCCCCAAAGCTGCCGACGTCTTGGCCGATGTCTTGCGCAAGCAGATTCTGGAAAGGCAACTCGGTGTCGGGGTCTCGCTCCCCAGTGAGCGCGAACTGGCGCAGCGATCGGGCTTGTCGCGCGCCACCGTTCGCGAAGCCCTGCTTATCCTCGACGTCGAGGGCCTGGTTGTCACCCGAACCGGTCGTAACGGCGGCAGCGAGGTCAGGCGTCCACACACCGAGACCGTGCAGCGCTCGATCCAGACTTATATACGTGGACAGGGTGTTCGCTTCGACTCCGTCCTGCAGGCCCGCGAGTCTATCGAGCCGCAATCGGCACGCCTGGCGGCCCTGCACCACACGAAGGAAGATTGGGACCATCTGCAGGCCTGCCACCGTCGCATAGAGGCCTGTATCGGGGATGTGCCCGCCTTTCTGCAGGCCAATCTGGATTGGCATGTCAGTCTGGTCAAGGCCAGTCATAACGAATTACTGATCGCGTTTACCCAGGCCATCGCCCAGGCGGTCTATGACGCAACTGACCTCAAGGGTTTCAATTCACCCGATGTGCGCCGTGCGGTGGTTAGAGCCCATCAGAGGGTCATGGAGGCGATCGAGCAGCGTGAGGGCGATGCCGCTTGGCGCCGCATGGGCCGGCATGTGGGCGCATATGTGCAAGCAGTGGATCAACGCGGCAAGGAGGGAGCCGCCCGCCGGTCCAGGAAAAAAGATGCAGCAACGGCCTAGTCTGACTGACGGACCGATTGAGCCGGCAAGGGCGGCTGTGGAAGTTAAAACCGTGTGAGAGCGCCGGCTATGCACTGGGCCCCACGACGAATGCGGAGACCCGCAAGGGTGGAGGAGAGGTATGAAGAGCACGTTCAAGGCGACCGGGCGCTCGACCCCGGGATCCTCGCCATCGATGCGGCTATGGGCGCGCATCCTGATGTGGGCCGGTATGGCGGCGGCGCTGTGTGCGGTATCGCCATTGACGCAGGCCGAGGCGTATCCGCAGCGTCCCGTCAAGATCGTGGTGCCCTTCGGACCTGGCAGCGGTACCGATACGGCCACGCGCCTGCTGGCGCAGCAACTTGAAGCGGCCTTCAAGCAGCCGGTGACGGTAGAAAATCGTCCCGGTGCCAATGGCGCGATTGCCAGTACGGCCGTGGCTCGTGCGGCGCCCGACGGATTGACGCTCTTGATGGGGACCAACTCCACCCACGGAGCCAACCCCGGCCTGATGGCTAAGCCTGGCTATGACCCGGTCAAAGACTTCGTGCCGGTCGGCTTGATTGCCACCTTCTCGAGTTTTCTGGTGGTTCATCCCTCTGTCCCTGCCAAGACGCCCGCCGAGTTGGTGGCGCTGATTCGGGCGCAGCCCAAAGCGATCAGCTTTGCGGCCGGCAACACATCGAGCCTGATGATGGGCGAGATGTTCGCTAGACGCGCCGGTGCCGAAATGCTGCGCGTGCCCTACCAAAGCAATCCGCTGGGCCTGACCGATGTCATTGCGGGTCGGGTGCAGGTGATGTTTCCCGATATCAGCTCGAGCCTGGCGCATGTCCGATCCGGTTCGGTACGTGTACTTGGCGTGGTCACATTGGGCGGCCGCAGTGCGCAGGCGCCTGAAGTGCTCACGCTGGCCGAGGCCGGCGTGAGCGATTTCAACTTCGTCGGCTGGATTGGATTGTTTGCACCTGTAGGCACGTCCGATGTCGTGGTACGGCGCCTGGCCGATGAGCTCGAGCGGCTGGTCAAGAGCCCGGACACAGCCCAACGACTGCAACAAATCGGTGCCGACCCCCGTTGGATGGGGCCGGCTGACTTTGGCCCCTTCGTGCGCAGCGAGGTTGAGCGCCTGCCGCGGCTGTTGGCCTCTATTGGCGTGCAGCCGCAGTAAGGCCAGAGCACATCGACTCCCAAGTCCATGCCCTTGCATCCCTTTATCGCCGCAGAGCTGGCCGCCGCGCCCGACACGGCTGTGCCCTATCACCAACTGCCGATTGAGCAGGCCCGTGAGCAGATGAAGCGCGCTTATGCGCGGCAGATACCTGTGCCCATGGCCGAGGTGCGCGATCTGGCGTTGCACGGGCCCGCGGGACCCATTGCTGCGCGCCTGTATCGCCCACACCCGGGGGGTGATCGATTACCCCTGACGGTATTTTTTCACGGCAGTGGCTTTTGCGCCCTTGACCTTGACACGCACGACGAGATCTGCAGACGACTGGCCCAGGGTGCGAACTGCCTGGTGGTTTCGGTCAACTATCGGCTTGCACCCGAGCATCCCTTTCCAGCAGGCCCTGATGACTGCCTGGCCGCCACACTGGGCTTGTTGGCTTTGGCCGATGACCTCGGAGCCGATATGCGGCGACTCGCCTTGGCCGGCGACAGCGCGGGCGGCTGCCTGGCCGTGGTCACCGCGGCGCGCTTGCGCGATCGCGCTGCTGCCCAAGCGCAAGGATTGTTGTTGTGGTACCCGGTCACTGACGAGCCCGACAGCGAGCGCTGCTCTTACCGGCGCTACGCACAGGGCTATGGCCTGAGCGCGCAAGCGATGGCCTGGTTCTGGTCTCTCTACCTGGGCAATGCCGCGCAGAGGGCCCATCCTGATGCGGCGCCCCTGCGCATGGTCTCACTGGCAGGCATGCCGGCGACATGGTTGATGACCGCCGAGTACGACGTGTTGCGCGATGAAGGGCAGGCCTTGGCTGAGCGGCTTGCTCAAGCTGGTGTCTCGGTCGAGTCGCGCTGCGCCATGGGCCTGAACCACGGCTTTCTTAAGCATGCCGGTCGTCTCCCCGAGGCGGCCCAGGCGATGGCGCATGCTTGCGCCTGGCTGCGGCGGCAGCATCAGGAGCCGCAGTGCGGCCAGCGCTGGGATAAGCGAAAAAAAACAGGCTAAGTGCCTAAGAGATTTTTGGGGAGCGATGATGAAAGGCACTGTAGGCATCGACGTCGGGGGCACCTTCACCGACCTGTATTTTTTCGGTGGCGACGATCGCCCGCACCAGATTCTCAAGGTGCCTTCGACCCCGCACGACCCGTCCATAGGCTTGCTCAATGCCTTGCAGGCCGCCAGCCTGCGGCCCGGCGACCTCGATGCCATTGTGCATGGCACCACGATTGCCACCAACGCGGTGATCGAGCGCAAGGGCGCCCGCTGCGCTCTGATCACCACCCACGGCTTTCGCGACTTGATCGAGCTGGGTCGGCGCGACCGGCCCCAAATGTACGGACTTCATGGCGTGCATGAGCCCCTGGTGCCTCGGCATTTGCGCTTCGAGGTGGCCGAGCGCATCGATTACGAGGGCCGGGTGCTCAAGCCTCTGGACGAAGCCGGTCTGCGCGCTGTGGCCCAGGAATTACAGGCGCGCCGTGTCGAATCGGTGGTGATTGCTTTTCTGCACGCCTACGCTAACACTGCGCATGAAGAGCGTGCACGGCAGATCCTGGCCGAGATCAATCCGGCCTGGGAACTGGTCACCGCCACCTCGGTGGTGCGCGAGTATTACGAATTTGAACGCACCAGCACAGCCGTAGTGCAGGGCTATTTGCAGCCTCTGGTGGCTCGCTACGCGCGCAATCTGTCGGAAAAGCTCGGCGACTGGGGCTTCTGCCGTGAGGTGGCCATCATGCAATCCAACGGCGGCGTGGCGCCGCTGCGGCAGCTGGGCCAGCGCTCGGCCTACATCGTGCGCTCCGGGCCTGCGGCTGGAGTGACCGCAGCCGCCCTGATCGCGGCCGAATCGGGCTTTAGCCATGTCATCACTGGCGACATGGGAGGCACCAGCTTCGATGTGGCGGTGATCATCAACGGTAAGCCCGAAGTGGCCGAGCTGACCAACCTGGACTTTCGCATTCCGCTGCGCCTGCCGATGATCGACGTGCACACTATCGGCGCAGGCGGCGGCAGCATTGCCTACCTGGATCGCGGCGGTATGCTGCAGGTCGGTCCGCGCAGTGCCGGGGCCGTGCCCGGCCCCGTGGCCTACCGACGCGGCGGCGTTGAGCCCACCGTCACCGATGCCAATGTGGTACTGGGGCGCATCAATCCGGCCAGCCAGATGAATGGCGATGGCAGCACGCTGGATGTCGAGGGCGCCCGTCGGGCGGTGGCCGAACTTGGCGGCAAGCTCGGCCTGAGCACGGAAAAGACGGCTGAGGCCATTTTGGCGGTGGTCAATCAGCGCATGGCCGGCCGCATGCGCTTGATGTCCATAGAGCGTGGCCTCGATCCACGCGATTTTGCGCTGGTGGCTTTCGGCGGTGCCGGACCTATGCATGGGGGCGCGCTCATACGCGAAGTGGGCGTCAGTACCATGTTGGTTCCCAAGTACCCGGGTGTCCTGTGCGCCCTCGGTTGTGCGCATGCCGACCTGCGCTATGACATCTCCCAGACCGTGGAAAAGCGCTTGGATCGCATCGACGCGGCGGAGTTGGCTGCCATGTTCGTATCGCAGCGTGAGCAGGCAGCGCAGCAAGTGGCGCAGAGCCAGGTGCCGGTCGATGCGGTAGTGATCGCGCACAACGCCGACATGGCCTACGCTGGGCAGATTCATTGCCTGCGCGTGCGGGTCGAGCCGGGCATGAGCCAGTCGTTGCTTGAGCAGGCTTTTGTTGATGCCTACCGCACGCAGTTTGGTAACACCCTCAATGACATGCCTGTGGTATTGGTCAACCTCCGCACGGTAGCGGTCGGCTCACGTAGCAGCGCGGCAGCGGTCAAGGGTGCCGAGGTCAGAGCCAGCCAGGCCCAGCCCCAGCCGGCGGCTACCCGGCCGGTGCATTTTCAGCGTTGGTACGACACCCCGGTTTATCGGCGCGATGACCTGTTGCCGGGCATGCATTTCTATGGTCCGGCCATCGTTGAACAGAGTGATACCACCACGGTGGTCGAGCCGGACATGTCTGTGACGGTTGATCTGCACAGCAATCTCCTTGTGAAGGTGAAGTAAATGGATCCAGTGACCTTGGCCGTGGTGCGCGGCAGTCTTGAGCAAATCGCCGACGAGATGGATCTGCAACTGATCCACGCCGCTATCTCCCCCATCATTTCCGAAACCAACGATTGCGCCAACGGCATCTTTCATCCGGAGACGGGCGAGACGATTGCGCAGGGCCGGTACGGGTTGCCGGTTTTTCTGGCCTATATGCAGTTTGCAGTCCAGCACATCATCGGCTTGTCTCGCCAGCAGGGTGGCTTCAAGCCGGGCGATATCTGGATCATGAATGACACCTACGCCGGCGGCAGTCATTTGCAGGATGTCCAGCTAGTGGCTCCCATCTTTGCCGACGGCCAATTGTTCGCGGTGCTGGCGACCACCGGACACTGGATGGACATCGGCGGCAATGTGCCGGGAGGTTGGGGGCCCAAGGCCACCGAGATTCATCAGGAGGGCATAGTCATCCCGCCGGTCAAGCTCTACGAGCAGGGGCGGCTCAATGAGGCGCTGCTGGCCATGTTTAAGGCCAACGTACGTTTGCCCAAGGAAATTGCCGGCGATCTTTCGGCCATGGTCAATGTTTTTACCGTCGGTCACCGTGGCATCGAAGCTCTGGTCCAACGCTATGGGCGCAGCACTTTGTCGCAGTGCCTCGACGAAATGATTGCTTACTCTGAGCGCCAGATGCGCTCCTACATCTCCGAGATCCCCGACGGCACCTACCGCTGGGAGGATTTCCTGGACAACGACGGTATCAACGATCAGCCGGTCCCGGTCAAGCTGGCGATCACCGTGACGGGCGATGAAATGCATTTCGATTTCACCGGAACCGGGGCCAGCACCACCGGGCCGATGAACATGTCGCATAACACCACTCTGTCGTCTTGTTATGTGGCGATCAAGCATATCTTCCCCGATGTGCCGGTCAATGGAGGCACCTTCAGGCCGATCAGCTTTACCCTGCCGCCGCGCACGATTCTCTCGGCCGAATACCCCACCCCCTGTGGCGGCTATCTCGAGCCCATGGGTCGTGCCATCGACGTCACCTTCGGTGCGCTGGCCCAGGCCATCCCTGACAAGGCCCCGGCGGCTTTCTTTGGCACCATAGGCGTGACGGCCATCAGCGGCACCCATCCGCGCTCAGGCAACTATTACGTCGGCGTCTTTCCCTACCCGGGTGGCTACGGCGCAAGTCGGGCCAGTGATGGACTGATCAACGGCACGCCGCCGCAGTCGATGGCCAACTTCATGTCGCTGGAGATGTCCGAGCATCGCTTCCCGATTCGCTTCAACCATTTCCAGGTGCGCGACGATTCGGGGGGGGCCGGCTGGCATCGGGGCGGGTGCGGCACCAGCTACAGCCTTACCACCTGGAGTGACTGCCTCGTTACGGTGCTGGGTGACCGCGCCGACCATGCGCCCTTCGGGGTGCTCGGCGGCAAGGCCGGACAGCCCAATCGGGTTGAGTTCGTCACTGCCGGAAAGACATGGACGCCACAGATGCGCAGCAAGGAAGACAAGCGCAGCCTACAGTCGGGTGACACCTTACGCGCCAATTCCCCAGGCGGTGGCGGCTATGGTGACCCGCTGGAGCGGGACCTTGATGCGGTTGAACGCGATCTCAACGCCGCCTACATATCCCGCGCCACGGCTGAGCGCGACTACGGTGCCGTCATTGCCGCCGAGAGTCGGCCTGCCGCTGGTACGCCCCTCTACACCATCGACAAGGCCGCCAGCGAAAAACGTCGATCGGAGATGCATGCCGGCAAGGCCGCGCGCGCCTGAAGGCCGCCCGCCATTGACACGATCGATTCCAAGAAACACTCAGAGGGACATCAGTGACTCACGACGATTTGGGAAGTTGGGAATTACCTCAGGAAATGAGGATGCTGCGCGACACCGTGCGCCGCTTCATGCAGGAAGAGATCAAGCCTGTAGAGGACAAGCTCGAGCATGATGCCTACGAGCCGCCGCCCGAGCAACTGGCTGCCCTGCAGAAAAAAGCCCGTGCCCTGGGTCTTTGGCTGTTCGAAACCCCGGCCGAGCAAGGGGGGGCTGGCTTGAATTTGCTGGGGCAGTGTGTGGCCGCGGAGGAGACGGCCAAATGCCGCATGGGTGCCTACATTGCTGGCTGCGGCGCCTTCGGTTTTGACCCGCCCAATGTGATCTGGAAAGGCACGGCGCATCAGCAGCGTTTTGCCCGCGAAGATGTGGCTCTGGGCACCAAGGCTTTTGTGGCCATCAGCGAGCCCTCGGGCGGATCCGATCCGGGCCGCGCCATACAGACCCGCGCCGAACGCAAGGGCGATCGCTATGTGATCAACGGTACCAAGATTTGGATTTCCGGAGCGGGCATGGCCAAGTGGGGCATCGTCTTTGCGCGCGTGGGCGACAGCAAGGGCCGCGACGGCATCACCAGCTTCGTGGTTGACAAGAGCCGGCCGGGTATCAGCCTGTCAAAGATCCCGGTGATTCGGTCCTATTCGCCCTACGAGGTGCACTTCGACAACTACGAGGTGCCCATCGAAGATCGTCTGGGCGACGAAGGCAAAGGCTTTTCGTTCGCCGAAGAATGGCTGGTTCACGCCCGTCCGCCCTATGCCGCAGCGACGATAGGAATCGCGCAAGCAGCGCTAGATATCGCTATTGACTGGGCCCGTCAGCGCAAGACTTTCGGCGGCTATCTGGCTGACAAGCAGGCCGTCCAGTGGATGATCGCCGACTCCGAAATCGAATTGCGCGCCGCCCGTCTCTTGGTTTACCAGGCGGCCTGGAATGCCGACATGGGGCGCAACATCAAGGTTGATGCCTCTATCGCCAAGGTCTTCGGCACCGAGACCGCCGGACGGGTGGTCGATCGCTGCATTCAGATTCTGGGCGGCATGGGGGTCGCCCAGGAGCTTCCCCTGGAGCGTTGGTACCGCGAGATGCGCATCAAGCGAATTGGCGAAGGTCCGTCCGAGGTGCATCGCATGGTGGTGGCCCGCGACATCCTCGGCGCGATGCGGCAGGGCTAAAGACAAGGAAGACCAATGGCCATCGACTTTTCGGTCTCCGATGAGGGCATTGCGCTCATCACCCTCAATCGCCCCGAGCGGCTCAATGCAATGGATGCCGAGCATTACCAAGCCTTGTCCAAGGCCTGGATCAGGGTGCGCGATGATCCATCGATCCGGGTGGCCATCGTCACCGGGGCCGGGGACAAGTCTTTCACCACTGGCGCCGATATCAAGAGTTTCATCACTGCGCCAACGCCGATGGCCAAGATGTGGGAGACCCAGGCCGATCAGCTACTCAACCGTGGGCTCGAGGTGTGGAAGCCGGTCATTAGTGCGGTCAATGGTTATTGTCTCGGCGGCGGCATCACCCTCATGCTAGCTACCGACATACGGATTGCGGCCACCCATGCGACTTTTAATCTGGCGGAGGTCAAGCGCGGCATGATCGCCGGTAACGGAGGCACGCAGCGCATCCTCAGTCAGGTGCCCTATGCCATCGCGATGGAAATCCTGCTTACTGGCGACACCTTTGATGCCACCACCGCCGAGCGCTGGGGTCTGGTCAACAGAGTGGTGCCGATGGAGCAGCTCATGCCCACAGCGCTTGACTTCGCACGGCGCATCGCGGCCAATGCTCCGCTGGCCGTCCAGGCGGCCAAGGAGCTGGCCATCCGCAGCCGCGATCTGGACCTCCAGTCGGGGCTGCGTCTGGAGCGAATGATCGGACGCATGCTCCAGGACACCGAGGACGTAGCCGAAGGGTCGCGCGCCTTTGCCGAAAAACGCGATCCTCGGTTTAAGGGGCAATGACATGGGCCGCCCTCTGCCCCTTACCGGCGTGACCGTGGTCGATCTGGGCCAGATCTACAACGGACCTTACTGCACTTTCATGCTGGCCATGGCTGGCGCCCGCGTCATCAAGATCGAAGCCAAGGGTGGAGAGCACCTGCGCCGGCGCAGCGTGGTCGGCGGGGCGGCGCTGCCTTTTGCCATGCTCAACAGCAACAAGACTTTTGCCACGCTCAACCTCAAGAGTGAGCGCGGCCGTGAGTTGCTCAGAGCCATGGTCAGCCGCAGCGATGTGCTGGTGGAAAATTTTGCCCCTGCAGCGATGGAGCGTTTGGGGCTGGGCTACGAGGCGCTTAGTCAGGTCAACCCGCGTCTGGTCTATGGCGCTGGGTCAGGCTACGGCCGCACAGGCCCTAATCGCAGTTATCCCGCAATGGACCTGACGGTGCAGGCGATGGCCGGGATCATGAGCGTCACCGGCTTTCCCGATCGCCCGCCGGTCAAGGCCGGCCCAGCCTTGTGCGACTTTTTCGGTGGCACGCATCTCTACGCCGGCATCATGACCGCCTTGTTCGAGCGCGAACGCACGGGACGCGGTCGTCTCGTGGAGGTGGCCATGCAGGAGGCGGTCTATGCCTCGCTGGCTTCCAATCTGGGCCTGCACTATGGCTCTGAGGGACAAGCCTCCGAGCGCACCGGCAACCGCCATGGCGGTCTGGCCGAGTCGCCCTACAACGTCTATCCGACGCAGGACGGACATATCGCCATCATCTGTGTCGGTGAGACGCACTGGGCGTCTTTGCTCAGGGCGATGAAGCGCGAGGACCTGCTCGGCGATCCGCGCTATGCCAACTTAAGAAGCCGAGTCGAGCACATGGACGATATCGACGAACTGGTAGCCCACTTTACCTCAGCGCATTCTAAACAGGGGCTTTTTGACCTGCTGATGAGCCACCGCGTGCCATGTGCGCCGGTCCGCCGGATCGGCGAGGTTGTCAACGATGCCCACATGCACGAGCGAGGCGCCCTGGAGTGGGTTGACCATCCGATGTACGGCCGGGTGTGCCTGATGCGCTCGCCGCTGCGGTTCGAGGGTTCCGATCGGCTGCCGATCAAGCCCAGCGGTGAACTCGGGCGCGATAACGAGGAAGTCTATAGGCAGTGGCTGGGCTTGTCTGCTGGCCAAGTGCAGAAACTGCGTGATGAGGAGGTCATCTGATGCGAGGCAAGGCGGTGATTGCCGGCGTGGGACATACGGCCTTCGGCAAGCTCGAAGGTCGCAGCACGATTTCGCTTAACGCACAGGCCATCGGCAGGGCCCTGGCCGATGCGGGTATCGATAAGGACCAAGTGGATGGTTTGTTCGTCAAGGCGCCGACCTCGCGCTTTGAAATGATGTACGCCCAGAAGCTGGCCGAGGCCCTGGGCATGATGCCGCGCATCGGCGGCGTCTGGGACCACGGCGGGGCCAGCAATATCAGCATGATCAGTTACGCGGCTATGGCCATCGAGGCCGGGCAGTGCGAGGTGGCGGTGGTCTGTCTGGCCGACAACCCGGCCACCGGATCGCGCCACGCCTACGAAAAATCCTGGGGCGATGATGATGTCTTCGGCTGGTTTGGCACACCCGCCGGCTACGCCATGATCGCGCAGCGGCACATGGCGCAGTTTGGCACCACCCGAGACCAGCTCGGCGCTATTGTCACTGCCTGTCGTGGGCATGGCGCCACCAATCCCAATGCCCAGCTGCGCAAACCCTTGACGCTCGAGCAGTACAGGCAGTCTCGCCTGATCGTGGCTCCGCTGACGCGTGACGATTGTTGCTTGGTCTCCGATGGGGGGGCGGCGGTGGTGGTTATGTCGGCTCAGCGTGCCAGGCAACTGCAAGTGGACAAGCCGGTGTTCATCCTGGGGTTTGGTCAAGGCCAGACGTCGTGGGAGGTGGTGCAGCGACCTGTTTTGACCGAGACCGCCGCAGCCGTATCGGCGCAGACCGCCTTCCGCATGGCGGGGCTTGCGCCCAAGGACATCGATGTAGCGCAGCTCTACGACTGTTTTTCCATCGTTCCCCTGATCACTTTGGAGGACTATGGCTTTTGCAAGAAGGGGCAGGGGGGTGCCTTTGTGGCTGGCGGTCGCCTAGAGATCGGCGGTGAGCTGCCGCTCAACACCGCCGGCGGCTTGCTGTCCGAGACCGGCATGCCAGGTTTGCAGATGGTGATCGAAGGCGTGCGGCAGATGCGCGGCGAGGCAGTCAACCAAGTCACGGGCGCGCGTACCTGCGTCGTTAGCAACCAGGGCGGGATCATGCATACGCATTCCACGCTGATCTTGGGCCAGTAAGGCAAGACCATGAGCGACATTGACCTACCTCCTCCGGTTCGTACCGACTTGACCGCGCCCTATTGGGACCGGCTGCAAGAAGGCGTACTCACTTATCAGCGTTGCCGGCAGTGCGGCCATGCCTGGCTGCCGGCGCGCACCGAGTGTCCCGCTTGTCTGCATGACCAGGTCGATTGGGTGCCGGCCAGCGGCCGTGCTCACGTTGTGAGCTGGGTCGTGTTTCACATGGCTTATCACAAGGCTTTTGAAAGGCGTCTGCCCTACAACGTGGCCATCATTGAACTTGAAGAGGGCCCGCGCTTGATCAGCAATGTGCTGGGCCTCGATGATCCCAATGGGCTGCAAATCGACCAGCCCGTCTTGCTGCGGATTGAGCGCGAAGGTGACTTCGCACTGCCCCGCTTCGTGCCAGCCTGACTGTTCGCCCCCACTTGAAGCAACAACCCTCTAAGGACCTGATCATGAAACTTTCTTCCTTGCGCCGGGCTTTTCTGGTTTCCGTGCTGGCCGGCCTATGCGCCTCGCCAGTTCTGGCCCAGGACAATTTCCCATCGCGCAGCCTGCGCATCATCGTGCCCACCTCACCGGGCAGCGGCTCTGACATCGTCGGCCGTTTCTTCGCCGAGCAGCTGACCGCCTTGCTTGGACAGTCGGTGGTGGTTGAAAACCGGGCTGGCGGCAATGGCGTGATTGCAGCCATGGCGGTCAAGCAGGCCCCAGCCGACGGTTACACCCTGTTCCTCGGGACCAACACCCACCTGGCAGTCAATCCGGTGACTATCAAGGACATCCCCTACGACGCCGTCAAAGACTTCAAGCCCATCAGCGGCCTGACTCGAGGCATGATGGTCCTGCTTGCCTCCAGCGCCAACACCCGCATCAACAATCTGGCTGATCTGGTTCAGGCTGGCCGCGACCCGCAGAAACGTTTGAATGTCGGCTCCTACACCGCCGGCTTCCATCTGTCGGCTGAATGGTTCGGTTCGCTCACGCGTACACACCATGTCAATGTGCCCTACCGCGGTGCGCCGGAGGTGTTTCTGGCCTTATTGGGCAACCAGATCGACTGGGCGGTCAGCGACCTGATTGCGGCTATGCCCCAGGTTAAGGCTGGCAAGCTGCGCGCCCTGGCGGTCACGGGCGATGTCCGGCATCCGGACTACCCGGAGATTGCCACCGCCAAGGAGCTTGGGTACCCGGACTATGTCAACTACACCTGGACCACCTTGACGGTACGCAGCGAAACTCCTGATGCGATCACCCTTCGGTTGGTCGATGCCGTTCAGAAGGTCCTGGCTTTGCCGGCGACCAAGGAATTCACCCGCAAGATTGGCTCAGATCCCTTGCTTTTGGCGACCCAGGACATGCGGCGGTTTCAGATCAGCGAGATCGAACGCTTTCGGGGCGTGGCCGCCTCGGCAGGCATCAAACCGCAGTGAGCCGTGGCGCGCGAAGGGGCCGGCATGAGCGCGGAGCACACTTCCTACTGGAGCGGCCAGGCCGCGGTGGTCACCGGTGGCGCACGCGGCCAGGGTGCCTGCGTGGCGCGGCTGCTGGTGCAAGCCGGTGCGACGGTGCATGTGATGGATGCCCTGCCCGCCGAGGACGGGGCCTGGACCGCGCTGCGGGCTTGCATGCAGGGTATGCCCGGGCGCCTGCTGCCCGTCCATGCCGACGTCTCCGACGAGGGCGCCTGGGAGGACCTGACCGCGCAGGTGCAGGCAGCTGGGCGGCCCCTGCTGGGCCTAGTCAACAACGCTGGTATCACCGGTCCCCGTGCGCCGGTGACGCAGACTACAAGCGAGCACTGGCAGCGGGTGATGGCCACCAACCTCACCGGCAGCTTTCTGGGCATACGCACCCTGGCGCCCCTGATGCCCCGCGGAGCAGCCATTGTCAATGTGTCCTCCACCGTCGGAATGACCGGCTATTTTTCGGCAGCCTACAGCAGCAGCAAATGGGCACTGCGTGGTCTGACGCGTAGCGCTGCCATGGAGCTCGGCCCGCGCGGCGTTCGCGTCAACTGCATCTGCCCGGGCGTGGTTGACACCGAGATGGTGCGCAACTACCCGGCCCTGGTTGAAACCCTCCAAGGGATCATCGCGCTTGAGCATATGGCTCGGCCCGAGCAACTGGCTGATGTGATGTTTTTTTTGCTTGGGCCGCAGTCGTCCTACATCACTGGCGCCGATCTGGCGGTTGACGGCGGTGTGATCGGCACTGGCATCTATTGGCCCGTCGGTCGCAGCCTGGGGGTGGTCTGAACATGGATTTCAGTCAAAGAACACGCAAGAGGTTCGTGGCACCGCGTCATCGGACGTGGGCTCGGTGCCGTAGTCAGTAGGGACGTCGTCAATTCATCGACATGAAAGCGAAGGAGACTGCTATGAAGCATTCAAGCAAATTCAAACTCTGGGCGGGCGCTGCCTTGCTCGGCGCTTCGGCCCTGGCTGGCGCTCCGGTGCTGGCGCAGACGATTAAGATCGGCGCCATCAACCCCTACAGCGGCCCGTTAGCCCTGTACGGCACCGAGGTCACCCGCGGCTATGAGCTCGCGGTGGACCGCATCAATGCCAGCGGCGGCCTGCTGGGCAGGAAGATTGAGCTGGTGCGCGGCGACGCGTCCAACCCGCAGCAAGGTATTGCCACGGTTGAGCAGCTGGCGGTCAAGGACAAGGTGGACATGTACATGGGCACCTATATCAGCGGCATCTCGCTGACGGCCAGCGACGCGGCCATGCGCTACAACAAGCTGTACTGGGAGACCAACGCGGTGGCGGTCAACCTGACCGAGCGCGGTCTGCCCAACTTCATCCGCAGCGGGCCCGACGGCAATGCCTTTGCGGTGACATCGGTCAACGTGATCCGTAACCTGATCGCGCCCAACCTGAGGAAGGATATCAGGGGCCTGAAGGTCTGGCTACAGCACGAGGACTCGATCTATGGCACTGGCATCGCTCAGGTGCAGCGCAAGCTGCTGACCGAGGCCGGTGCCCAGGTCGTGGGTGTGGGCGCGCATCCGGCGCGCACCATCGACCTCAACGACTCGGTGCTGCGGGCCAGGCAGGCTGCGCCTGACGTGGTGGTGCAGACCGGCTACGTGCCTGACGGCAACCTGCTGCTGCGCACCATACGTGAGCAGGGCTTCAAGCCCGGCGCCATCCTAATGGTGGGCACCGGCGACACACCTGAGACCCTGGAGGCTATAGGCGCCGGCTACCTGGAGGGCATCCTGGTGATCGGCTATCCGCGCCACGATATCACCGAGACCTTCGGTCCCGGTCAGGGCGCCTATCTGGCGGCTTACCGTGCCAAGTACAAGGCCGATCCGATCGCGCCGCAAGGCATGGCTGCCTACTCCGGGGCGCTGATCATGGCCGAGGCGGTCAAGGCCGCCGGCAGCCTGGACCCGGACAAGGTGCGCGCCGCCGCTGTCGCGCTGGACAAGCCCGAGAGCAGCTATCCCTCAGGCTTTGGCGCCAAGTTCGACAAGAACATGCAGAACACCCGCGCCTGGTTCACCGCCTCGCAGTGGCAGGGCGGCAAGATGGTGACCGTGTTCCCGCAGAATGCGGCCCTGCCCGGCGTGACGCTCCGGGCCCTGGGCCGTCCCTGAGCGCCATGCCCCTGTGCCACCCCAGCGCAAGGATTTGGGCATGAAGGTCGCCTGTCTGGACGTGTGGGCCGACCCGGTGCGCCGTGAGGTGCAGCGCGCCGCACCCACCGGCTGGCAGTTGCGCTTTGCCCAGTCCTACGAGGCGGCGCACCAGCAGGCGCTGGCGGCTGATGCCGACGCCTTGCTGCCCGGCTTTGCCCGGGTGGACGAGGCGCTGCTGGCCGCTGCGCCCGGCGTGCGTTGGGTGCACAAATGGGGCATAGGCATCGATGCCATCGACCTGGCGGCCCTGCGTCGCCGGGGCGTGGGCCTGGCCATCACCAGCGGGGCCAATAGCCAGCCGGTAGCCGAGTTGGCCCTGGCCCTGATGCTGGCGGTTTACCGCCGCATTCCTTATGTGAACCGCGCCATGCGGCAGGGCCTGTGGCCCACGCCGCAGATGCGTGAATCCTGTTTTCAGATTCAGGGCAAGACCGTGGGTCTGTATGGCTTCGGCCAGATCGGCCGGCGCCTGGCCCAGTTGCTGCGCGGCTTCGAGGTGGAGATCGTCTATCACGACCTGCAGGGCGCGCCTGCGCGGGTCGAGGCTGAGCTGCGTGCACGCCGCGTGGGCTTGGACGAGCTGCTGTCCACGAGCGACATCCTCAGCCTGCATGCGCCGCTGACCGAGGCCACCCGTCACCTGCTCAATGCCCGCACGCTGGCGGCCATGAAGCCCGGGGCCATTTTGGTCAATACCTCGCGCGGCGGCCTGATTGACGAGGCCGCCTTGTGCGCGGCCCTGCAGTCCGGCCACCTCAGGGGCGCCGGACTGGACGCTTTCGACCCCGAGCCGCCCGCGCCGGACCACCCCTTGTTTGCGCTGGACCAGGTGGTGCTGACGCCGCACGCCGGTGGCGGAGTCTTTGACAATGTCGCCCATGTGGCCCGCCATGCCTTCGGCAACCTGGCGCGCTGGCAGCGCGGCGAGGCGGTGCTCGCGCCCGACCTGATCCTGGCGCCGGGTGCGGCCGTATGAGCACCTATCCGCTGCTGCGCAACCCGCTGGCCGAGACCCTGGCCGCCGGTGGCCTGGGCGTGGCGCTCATCGTGCAGAAGGTCGCCTCGGTGGACATCGCACTGGCCGCCCGCGCCTGCGGCTGCGACGCGATCAGCCTGGACCTGGAGCATTCGGTCATCCCCGAGCAGGCTGCCGCGCAGGTCTGCGTGACCGCGCTGCACGCGGGCGTGACGCCCCTGGTGCGTGTGCCCAGCCTGGACGGTCACTATGCCAACCGCCTGCTGGACGCGGGCGCGTTGGGCGTGATCGCGCCGCATGTGAAAAATGCCGAGGATGCGCGCTCCGTGGTGCGTGCCTGCATGTTCGCCCCCCAGGGCGAGCGTTCGGCCGCCGGCAACTGGCCGCATGTGGGCTACCGGCCAGGCAGCGATGCGCGCGACCTGCGACAGGCCTTCAATGCCGCCACCACCGTGGTGGTGATGCTTGAGTCGCCCGAGGCGATAGAAAGGGCCGATGAGATTGCCGCCGTGCCGGGCGTAGATATCCTGCACATCGGCACGGTGGATTTGTGCGATGCGCTCGGGCGGCCGGCCGACTACGGCCACCCGGAGGTGATGGCCTGCCACGAGCGGGTCATCCGGGCCTGCCAGCGTCACGGCAAGGTGGCGGGGGCGGGCGGTCTGGCGCACACGCCGGCCCTGCTGCGCCAGGTGCTGCGCCTGGGCGCGCGCTTCATCACGGCGGGGGTGGAGTGGGACTTGATGATGACCGGCGTGCGCCAGCGCGTAGGCAGCCTGCGCGAGGTATTTGAGCAGAAAGACGATAGCTAAAGAGGAGACCATGGACCAACTGTTGAACGTGCTGGTGATCGGCCTTCTGCTGGGAGGCGTCTACGGCCTCGTCAGCGTGGGGCTGAACCTGATCTTCGGTACCGTGCGCATCGTCAACTTCGCCCAGGGCGAGTTGGTGATGTTCGGCATGTACGGCGGCTACTACGCCTACAACATCCTGGGGCTGAGCCCCTATCTGTCGGTGTTCTTGGTGGCGCCGGCGGTGGGCTTGCTCGGGGTGCTGATCCAGCGCCTGGTGATCCAGCCGCTGCACAACGAATCGAACATGCAGATTTTCGCCACCTTTGGCCTCTTGATGATGTTCCAGAACATCATGCTGGCCGTCACCCGGGGCGAGGCGCGCAGCGTGGGCGGCGACTTCGGCGCGCAGGTGATCGAGCTGGGCGACATCAAAGTGGGCACCGTTCGGCTGCTGACTTTTGTGATCACCACCGCCATCACCATCGCCCTGCATTTTTGGCTGACTCGCACCATGGTGGGCAAGTCGGTGCGGGCGGTGACGCAGGACAAGCGCGCCGCGCGGGCCATGGGTATCAATGTCGAGAAGACCTTCTTGATGACCTTCGGCATCGGTTCGGCGCTGGCGGGCCTGGCCGGGGTGATGCTCACGCCGATCTACTCCATCACCCCCGGCGTGGGCGGCAACTTCATCCTGGCGGCGTTTGCGGTGGTGGTGCTTGGCGGCCTGGGCAGCGTCTGGGGCGCCTACCTGGGCGGGCTGATCGTGGGCGTGGTGGAGGCCTTTGCCGGCTACTACATTGACCCGGCGCTGCGCCACGCCATCTGGTTCCTGATTTTCCTGGCGGTTCTGATCATCCGCCCGGCTGGCCTCTTGGGCCAGGTGGGTGCTGAGGAGGTAGGTTTCCGTGAACAAAACTGATCTTGCCGGCGCCCCTGGAGCCCGTCCGCCTGTGGTCCGGCCCGAGGACTCGGGCCTGCAGTCGGCCGGCACCGCGCTGTGGCGCTACCTGGGCCTGATGGCCCTGGCCGCGCTGCCGCTGCTGCTGCTGGCCAAGGACCCCTACTGGCTCAATATCATCGCCTTCACCTACCTGATGGGGGGCCTGGCCTCGGCCTGGAACATCATCGGCGGTTTTGGTGGGCAGTTTTCGCTGGGCCACGGCGTGTTCTTTGGCATAGGCGCCTATGTCACGGCCATTGCCACCGCACGCTACGGCCTGTCGCCCTGGCTGGTAATGGTCCCGGCGGCGTTGCTGGCCTCGCTGGTGGCCATGCTGATCTCCTGGCCGACCTTCCGTCTCAAGGGCCCGTTCTTTGCGATCGCCACCATGGCCTTCAACGAGGTGGCCTTCGTGCTGGCCAACCACTTTGACAGCTTCACTGGCGGTCCGCGCGGCATCATGATCCCCTTCAAGGCCGGCTTTGCCAACATGATCTTCCGCGAACGCTGGCAGTACGCGGTGCTGATGTTTGTCTTCGTGGCGCTGGTGGTGGGTATTACCGTTTGCTTGCGGCGCAGCCGTCTGGGCTACTACCTGCTGGCCGTGCGCGAGGACGAGGATGCCGCCCGGGCCTCTGGCATCAATGTGCTGTCGGTCAAGCTGCAGGGCATGGCGCTGAGCGCCTTTCTCACCGCCATCGGCGGCACGCTGTTCACCATGTACCTGCGCTTCATTGACCCACCGTCGCTGTTCACGTTGCAGGACGTGGGCGTGAAGTTCGCACTGCTCTCTTTGATTGGCGGCGTGGGCACGATCGCCGGGCCGCTGCTGGGCGCGGCGCTGATCGTGCCTTTCGAGAACTTCCTGCGCGCCGAGCTGGCCGATGCCCTGCCGGGCATGAACCTGGCCATCCTGGGCTTGCTGATGGTGCTGGCCGCGCTGTTCATGAAGCGCGGCGTGGTCGGGGCCGTCGAGGATCTGGTGCGAAAGATCCGGTCCAGGAGAGGAGGCCGCTGATGGCGCAGGCACTGCTGCAGACTCGCGGAGCGAGCAAGCATTTCATGGGTCTCAAAGCCGTGGACGATGTCTCGCTGGCCGTGCACAAGGGTGAGGTGGTCAGCATCATCGGCCCCAATGGCGCGGGCAAGACCACCTACTTCAACCTGCTCACAGGCCAACTCGAACCCACCCTAGGCGAGGTAAGCCTGCGCGGTCAGAACATCAACCGCCTGGCACCGCAGCAGCGGGCCAGGCTGGGCATGGGGCGCACCTTCCAGATCGTCAAGCCGCTGATCGCGCTATCAGCGCTGGAAAACGTCATGGTTGGCGCCTTCCTGCAGCACAGGCGCATGGCCGATGCTCGCGACCGGGCCATGGCCGTTCTGCAGCGCGTGGGTCTGGGCGCGCATGCCAAGCGGCGCGCCGGCGACCTGACGCTCAGCGAGCGGCGCCGCCTGGAGGTGGCACGCGCTCTGGCCCTGGGGCCGGAGATCGTTCTGCTCGACGAGGTGATGGCGGGCCTGAACCAGAGCGAGACCGGCCGCTGCATCGACCTGCTGCGCAGCCTGCATCAAGAAGACGGGCTGACCTTTCTGATCATCGAGCACAACCTGAAAGTGGTGCGGGCCTTTTCGGAACGGGTGATCGTGCTCGATCGCGGCCGGCTGATCGCCGAGGGCAGCGCCGACGAGATCCTGAGTTCACCCGAGGTGGTGAAGGCTTACCTGGGAGAGGGGCACCAATGGACACCATCCTGAACGTCAGACAGGTCTGCTCGGGCTACGCAGAGCTGCCGGTACTCGACCATGTGGATTTGCATGTGGGCCGCGGTGAGATCGTCTCGGTGGTCGGCGCCAACGGCGCGGGCAAGACCACGCTGCTGCTGACCATAGGCGGTCATTTGCGTCTGCAGTCGGGTGCCATCCAGTTCAACGGCCAGGACATCAGCCGCCAGCCGGCGCACGATGCGGCCTGCGTCGGCCTGGTGATGGTGCCCGAGGGTGGGCGGCTGTTTCCCTTCATGACTGTGCTGGAAAATCTGGAGCTCGGCGCCTACCATGCCAAGGCCAGGGCGCAGATGAAGGCCAATCTGCAGGAGGTGATGGAGTTCTTCCCCATCCTGGCCGACCGCCGCGGCCAGCTGGCCGGGCGGCTTTCGGGCGGCGAGCGCCAGATGTGCGCCGTGGCCCGCGCCATGATGGGCATGCCCCAGCTGCTGATGCTGGACGAACCCTCGCTGGGCCTGGCGCCGATCATGGTCGATCGGGTGTTTGAATTGGTGAAAAAACTGGTCGCCACCAAGGGCCTGACGGTGCTGCTGGTCGAGCAAAATGTACGTAACGCCTTGCAGATGTGCCAGCGTGGCTACATCCTCGAGCATGGCCAGCTGCTCAAGACGGGCTCCGGCGAAGAGCTGCTGCGCGATCCCGATGTACAACGCTCCTATATGGGACTGTGATGGCCGATGTGGCTTGTGTCCTGGGTGCCGGCGCCGGCTTTGCCGGTGACCGCATCGATCCGGCCGTCGTGCTGGCGCGCGCTGGCGTCGATGCCGTGGTGCTCGAATGCCTGGCCGAGCGCACCCTGGTGCCGGCCTTGCGCGCACGGCGCGAACATCCGCAGGCCGGCTACGACCCGCGCCTGGTGCGCCGGCTCACCCCGCTGCTGCCGGTGGCCCGCGAGAAGGGCTGCCGCATCGTCTCCAACCTGGGTGCGGCCAATCCGGTGGCTGCGGCCGAGCGCATCGCGCGGCTGGGCCGCGAGCTGGGGCTGGCTGGCCTGAAGGTCGCGGCCATCGTGGGCGATGACGTGTCCGACCGTGCCTTGCAGGTGCGCTGGGTGCGTGAGCCTGGCGCACCGCTGCTGGGCGCCCACGCTTACCTCGGCTGTCACCCGTTAGCCGATGCGCTGGCGCAAGGCGCCGATGTGGTCGTCACTGGCCGGGTGGCCGACTCGGCCCTATTCGCGGCTGTAGCGCGCGATCGCCTCGCGCCGGGCCAGACCGCCCTGGCCGGCGCTATTGGTGTGGGTCACCTGCTCGAATGCGGTGGCCAGCTCACCGGAGGCAATTACGAACCGATGGCCGGCGCGGGCCTGCCACCGCCCCTGAGCGCCGAACAGTACGCCGGTCTGGGCTACCCGCTGGCGCGGGTGATGTCCGACGGCTCGGCCGAGATCGGTCTGCCGCCGGGTGCGCCAGGCATGGTCGATGCGCTGACCTGCAGCCTGCAGCTGCTCTACGAGGTCCATGACCCGTCTTCTTACGCCACCCCGGACCTGGTGGTCGATTTCAGCGGCGTGCGCTTTGAGACGGTGGGTGAGAACCGGGTGCGCATGAGTGGTGTGCGCTCGAAAGGGCCGCCACCGACGCTCAAAGTGGCAGGCTTTGTCGATCGGCCCGGCTTTATCATGGACTGCGAGATTGCCTTGGCCGGCGCTGGCGCGCATGAGCGCGCCGAGGTGATGGCCCGGGCCTTGCGCCTGCGCCTGGGAGACTGGGCCGACCGTGACATCGCGGTTGACCTGGTGGGGGCCGGCTCGGTGCTGCGCGCCGGTTCGCAGCCCATGCGGGGCCCGGTACCCGAATTGCGTGTGCATGTGTCGGCGCGCTGCAGCGACGGTGAGCAGGCACAGATCGTTGAAGACGAGGTCTACGCCATGACCCTGTCCGGGCCGGCCGGTGGCTGCAGCGTGCGCAGCGAAAAGCGACCACGCATTGAGGTGCTCGACGGCTTCATCGCCCATGAGCAAGTCCCCACCCAGATTGTCTGGAGTCAGTCATGAGAGTCGGTGACATCGCGGCCGGGCGTGCCGGCGATAAGGGCGACATGCTCGATCTGTCCCTGGTGGCGCGCGACCAGGCTGCCTACGATATGCTTTGCAAGGTGCTCACGCCCGAGCGTCTGCAGCCGCTGATGAACCGCGTCGTGCCCGGCCCGGTGCTGCGTTACGAGATACCTGGTTTGCGAGCCCTCAAGTTCGTCCTGCCCCGGGCCTTGCCCGGCGGCGTCTATGCCTCCTTGCACCCCGGCCTGCACTGGCAGAAGGCGGCGATCTGGCTTTTGCTGGATCTGTCCATCGCAGACGATGGTCAGCGTCTGCTCGCTCCGTCCGATGGTCTGGGGCCGTTCACATGATGCATGGCTCGGCCCTGAGCCATTGGCACCGCAGCGAGGCGGCGGCCATACGACTCGAATCCTTGTATGGCGACCGGGTCGAGGCCTGCTTTGCCGAAAGGCCGCGCAGTTTGCACCAGATGCTCGAGCAGGCGGCGCAGCGCGAGCCCGAGCGCTGCGCTCTGGTCTGTGGCGGGCAGCGCCTGAGCTACCGAGGCTTGCTCGACGCCGCTGCCTCGCTGGCGGCCGGCATGGTGGCCGCAGGCGTGACGACGGGCGACAGGGTGGCGCTGCTGCTGGGCAACCGGATTGAATTCGTGGTCACCCTCTTTGCGGCGGCCCGGCTGGGGGCTATCACGGTGCCGTTGAGCACCCGCGAGCAGACACCGGGCCTAGCCTACATGCTGCGGCATTGCGGTGCCATGCTGCTGGTGCATGAGGCCGAACTGGCGCCTGTGTTGCCATCGGTGGCCGACCTGCCGGCTCTGCGCAGTCGTTGGCAGTTAGGAGAGGGGCCGCTGGCACCCGGCAGCAGTGCGTATGCTGAGCACTGTCTGAGCGCGGTGGTTCCAGTGGCCGAGCTTGACGAGCAGGATACCGCTGTGATCCTTTACACCTCGGGCACCACCGGCAGGCCCAAGGGGGCCATGCTCACCCATCTGGGCATCGTCCATTCCTCCATGCATTTTGCGCTGGCCATGGGGCTCGGACCCGAAGATGCCACGGTGGCCGCCGTGCCACTGAGCCATGTCACCGGCCTGGTGGCGCTGACCACCACCTTCATTTATTGCGCCGGCAAGATGGTCATCATGCCAGCGTTCAAGGCTGCCGATTACCTGCGCATCGCCCAGGCTGAGCGCATCAGCCACAGTCTGATGGTGCCGGCCATGTACAAGCTGTGCCTGCTCGATCCTGCCTTTGAGCGCAGCGAGCTGGCTGCCTGGCGCATCGGCGCCTACGGGGGGGCACCCATGCCAGTGGCCACCATCGTCGAGTTGGCCGACAAACTGCCGCAGTTGGTGCTGATGAATTGCTACGGCGCCACCGAAACCACCTCGCCAGCGACTGTCATGCCACCGGGTCAGACCCGGACTCATAACGAAACCGTAGGTCAGGCCCTGCACTGCGTGGACATGCGGGTGATGGATGATGACGGTCGAGAGCTGCCGCCGGGTCACTTGGGCGAGATCTGGATCAAGGGGCCCATGGTAGTGCGGGGGTACTGGGACAACCCGCAAGCCACAGCCGCCAACATCACTGGCGGCTATTGGCATTCAGGCGATCTGGGTACCATCGACGCACAGGGCTATGTGCGGGTGTTGGACCGCAAGAAGGACATGATCAACCGGGGCGGCTTCAAAATCTACACCATCGAGGTCGAAAACGTGCTGTATGAGCATCCCGGCGTGCAGGAATGCGCAGTGGTGGCCAAGCCCTGTCCGGTGTTGGGCGAGCGGGTCCATGCCTTTGTGGGTCTCAAGCCAGGTCATGCGGCCTCGCCGGCGCTGCATGCGCAGCTCAAGGCGCACTGCGCTGCCCGGCTGGCCGACTACAAGGTGCCTGAGTCCTATACCGTACAGACCATGCCCTTGCCCCGCAATGCCAATGGCAAGCTGCTCAAGCGCGAGATGCGCGATCAGATGGCCCATCTTTCACCCGTTCCGGAGACCCGCGCATGAACCTGCCTGACCCCGGCCGCTCTGGCTCCTTTGCCCAATCGGTCCACGAGATCCGCGCCCTGGTCGGTCGCGAGGCCTTTGTCACCGACTGGGTGCAGCTGACCCAGCGTCATATAGACCTGTTCGCCCAGGCCACCGGTGACTTTCAGTGGATCCATGTGGACGTCGAGCGCTCGCGCCAGCAGTCGCCCTACGGCAGCACCATCGCACATGGCTTTCTTACCCTCTCGCTGCTGGGTCAGTTCTATGAACGTCACATGAGTCTGCCTTTTTGCGAGATGGGTCTGAATTACGGCCTCAACAAGGTGCGCTTTACCCATCCAGTGCCGGCAGACAGCCGGGTGCGCGGCCGTTTTGTACTGGCTCAACTGCAGGACATAGCCGGTGGCCTGCAGCTGACCTTTGGGGTCACTCTGGAAATCGAAGGCCAGGAGCGACCCGCCTGCATCGCCGAGTCGGTGGTGCGTCAATATTTTTTGGCCCAGGTACCGCCCAAGCCCTGAGCCCTTCCCTTCCCTAGCCCTGAAAGTTGTCGCATGAAGGCCCTGATCTGTCGCGAATATGGACCGCCGGAGAACCTGCGTGTGCAAGACATGCCAGATCTTCGTCCCGGCCCTGGTGAGGTGGTGGTGCGGGTGCGCGCCGCCGGTGTGAATTTCCCCGATGCGCTGATCGTGCAAAACCTCTACCAGTTCAAGCCCACGCCGCCGTTTTCTCCCGGTGGCGAGACGGCAGGCGAAGTGCTGGCCGTGGGCGAAGGTGAGGAGCGGGTGAAGGTGGGCGATAAGGTCATCGCCCTGACCATTTGGGGCGGCTTTGCCGAGCAGGTGCTGGCCAAGCAGGACCAGGTCATTGCCATGCCCGAGGGCTTGTCCTATGAGGTCGCAGGCTCGCTCTTGCTGACTTACGGCACCTGCATCCATGCCCTGCGCGACCGCGCCGCCTTGCAGCCGGGCCAGACGGTGCTGGTGTTGGGCGCGGCCGGTGGCATCGGCATTGCCGCGATTGAGCTGGCCAAGGCCCTGGGCGCACGGGTGATTGCGGCCGCATCCAGCGCTGAAAAGCTGGCCACTTGCCGCGCACAGGGCGCCGATGAGGTCATTAACTACCGTGAGCAAAACCTGCGCGATGAGGTCAAGCGGCTGACGGGCGGTCAGGGTGTGGACGTGGTCGTCGATCCGGTCGGTGGTGACTATGCGGAGCAGGCCTTGCGCTCGATAGCTTGGCGTGGCCGCTATCTGGTGGTGGGCTTTACCGATGGCCAGATCCCGCGTCTGCCGCTAAACCTGGTGCTGCTCAAGGGCTGCGCCATCGTCGGTGTGTTCTGGGGTGACTTCATCCGGCGCGAGCCCCAGGCCGCCCGCAACGATCTGTGCGATCTGGTGGAGCTCCTGGGTCAGGGCAAGATCAAGCCACTGATATCGGGTCGATACAGCCTGGAGCGGGCCGCCGAGGCCATCGTCGAGCTGTCGCAGCGACGAGCCCAGGGCAAACTCATCGTGCTGCCCTGAAGCGAGCCAGCCAGAGTCTGAACAAGCAGGAGTTCACCATGACCTCACGAGTGGCCCTGATCACCGGCGGCTCCAGTGGCGTGGGCCGGGCCGTGGCGCTGCAATTGGCCCGCCGCGGCGAGTCGGTGCTGATCAACTACAGCCGCCAGCGCGGCCTGGCCGATGAAACAGTGGCCGCATGTCGGGCCGCTGGCGGTCAGGCCCTGGCGGTGCTGGGTGATGTGGCCAGCGACGCCAGCTGCCGCCAGATCGTAGCCGCCGCCATGGAACACTTCGGTCGTATCGACGCCCTGGTCAACAGTGCAGCGACCACGCAGTTCGTGCCCATGCATGATCTGGAAGGCGTGCAAGCTGAGGATTTTCTGCGGGTCTATGGCGTCAATGCCGTAGGCCCTTTCCAAATGGCACGCGCGGTCGCGCCTCACATGGGGCCGGGCAGTGCCATCGTCAGTGTCTCCTCGATTGCCGGTCAGATCGGCAGCGGCTCGTCCTTCCCGTATGTGATGTCCAAGGCCGCGCTCAACATCCTGACCGTGGGCCTGGCGCGCAACCTGGCGCCCAAGATACGGGTCAATGCGGTGTTGCCCGGCATGATTGAGGGTCGCTGGATGCGCGAGGGCCTGGGCGATGAGGCCTATGAGCGGGTCAAGGGTCAATATGCAGCCACCTCGTTGCTGGGCCGCATCAGTACGGCCGAGCAGATTGCCCATGCGGTGGTCTGGCTGCTCGAGCCAGACTGCATGATCACTGGACAGCAGATCGTGGTCGATGGCGGCTTCATGCTGGGCAAGCCACCGTCGGCAGCCGGTTCCACGCCGCCTTCGCCGGGGTCCACATGAGCGTCTGGGCCTTTGAGCCTTCGAGCCCGAGCGGCTGCAGATCTTTTTGCGCGATGAGCCAGCCATTCTTCTGCCTCCCCCGCTGGGGAAGGGCCGGGGAGGGAGCTGCCTGTCTTTTCGATCGGAGAACGTTTGATGACCCCACCGAGCCTTGACCCCCAGGCCCCGCTGCTGCGCAGGCAGGACGGCGGCATCGTCCATCTGCGCTTTAACCGGCCGGCTGCGCTCAATTCCATCGACCTGGCCATGGCCAGTGCCTTTCACCAGGCCTGCCGCGAGCTGGCGCAGGACGATTCGGTGCGCGTTGTGGTGCTCGGCGGCGAGGGCCGGGCTTTCATGGCCGGCGGCGACCTGCCGTCCATGCAGGCCGACCCGGTGGGCGGTAGCACCGCACTGATCGCGCAAATGCATCCGGCCCTGGAGATCCTGGCCGGCCTGCGTGCGCCGGTGATCGCCTCGGTGCATGGCGCCGTGGCCGGCGCAGGCCTGGGCGTGGCCCTGGCCGCCGATCTGGTGATCGCGGCCCAGGGCACGCGCTTTTCCCTGGCCTATCCGCGCATAGGCACCAGCCCGGACTGCAGCACCTCTTGGGGTTTGGTGCGCTGGGTGGGTATGCGCAAGGCCATGGAGATCGCGCTGCTGTCCGACAGCCTGGACGCGGACGAGGCTCTGCGCATCCAGCTCGTCAACCGCGTGGTCCCCGCCGACGAATTGGCCGCACAAACCCAGGCCGCGGCCCAGCGCATCGCGCAGGGCGCACCGATCGCGCTCGGACACCTCAAGGCCCTGTTGCGCCAGGCCGGGGGCAACGACCTGCGCACCCATCTGGCGCTGGAGGCGCGCCTGTTCCGCGAATGTGCGGGCACAGAGGACTTCGTCGAAGGCATGGCCAGCTTCATGGCCAAGCGGCCGGCCAAGTTCCTGGGGCGCTGATGCAAGCCACTGGGGCGCGCGTGCCCCTTACCCCCACTCTAGGAGTCTGGGCGCCAGCAGGAACATCGGCTGCAAGGGCCGAGAAACCGGTCTCGTCGGGCATCACCTCCGACGCCCAGGGGCCTACCCTGGGCTTGTCGGCGCTACCCAGCGATTCTCGGTTTTCGCCCCTTTCGCTGCGATGCCTTCTGCCGCCCAGACTCCTAGTCCCAGCAAGGAGAGGGAGTCATCCCCAGGAGAGACCATGACCGATACCTGCCTGCACCTTGAACGCCCCGAAGCCGGCCTGGCCGTGCTGCGCTTGACAAGGGCCTCGCGCATGAATGCCATGGACGTGCCGTCCATGCGGCAACTCCAGGCCACACTGGACGGGCTGGCCGCCGACCGCTCTGTGCGCGTGCTCGTGCTCACCGGCGAGGGCCAGGGCTTTTGTGCTGGCCTGGATCTGAAATCTGTATTGGACGAGCGGGGCTGCTACGGCCTGGACGCCACCGCCTCCTACGAGCTGCAGATGGTCTTCGAGGGCGTGATGCGCCGCCTGCGCGAGATGGAAGCGGCGGTGATCGCCGCCGTCAACGGCGTGGCCGTGGGCGCGGGCTTTGGTCTGGCGCTGGCCGCCGACATCCGCTTTGCCAGCACGGGGGCGAGCTTTCATGTGGGCGCGGTCAAGGTGGGTCTGTCGGCCGGGGAATGCGGCATCAGCTACCACCTGCCGCGCCTGGTCGGCGCTGGTCGGGCCTTCGAGCTCATGCTTACCGGCCGGCCGGTGGACGCCGCCGAGGCCGAGCGCATCGGCCTGGTGGCCGGCCTCTGCGAACCCGAGGCCTTGCTGGCGCGGGCCCTGGCCTGTGCCCGCCAGATCCTGGCTCACAGCCCCTACAGCACCCTGCACACCAAGCGCGTGATGTGGAACAACCTCGACGCGCCCAGTCTGGGCGCCGCCCTGGACCTGGAAAACCATGTGCAGGTGCTGGCGCTGATGACCGAAGACTTTGGTGAGGCAGCCCTGGCCTTCAGCCAGAAGCGAGCGCCGCAGTGGCGCCGGCGCTAAGCCTGGTCCATTGCGAGGGTGTGCTTGCCCCACGTCCGGCTCGACGCCATGATAGATCTTGGCCACCCGCTGGCTGTGCTGGCTGCCCGCATGCCGTGGGCGCAGATCGAATCGAAACTGTCGCTGGCTTTTGCGCACCGTGATCGCACTGACCGAACAGTCGAAGGCGCCGACCTGTATGGTCCGTCCGTTACTCTGGCTGGTGCAGGCATCAGCCCGGCGGGCCGGCCCCGACAGTCGGTCCGCCCGATGGTGGCCTTGCTTGGCCTCAGGCACGCCGACAACCTGAGCGATGACGCGGTCATCGAGCGCGGGGCACAGGAGGTGTACTTTCAAGTCTGTAGTGGCCAGAAGTGCTTTGAAGCCTGCTTCCCCCGCGACAAGGCCCAAGTCAGCCGCTTTCGCAAAGGCCTGGCTGAGGCCGGCGTGCAGCGCCCTCCAGCCCGGTGAAACCGTGCTGGTGCTGGGCGCTGCCGGCGGCATAGGGCTGGCCACCATCGAACTGGCCAAGGCCTTGGGCGCGCGCGTCATTGCGGCGGCCTCCAGCGCCGAGAAGCTTGCCACCTGTCGTGCCCAGGGAGCCGATGAGGTGATCAATTACCGGCAACAGAATTTGCGTGACGAACTCAAGCGGCTCACCGGGGGACGAGGTGTGGACGTGGTGATGGACCCGGTTGGCGGTGACTATGCCGAGCCGGCGCTTCGTTCCATGGCCTGGCGGGGGCGTTATCTCGTGGTCGGCTTTGCCGACGGCCAGATTCCACGCCTGCCCTTGAATCTGGTACTGCTCAAGGGGTGCGTAATCGTCGGCGTGTTCTGGGGCGATTTCATTCGCCGTGAACCCAAGGCGGCGCAGCAGGATCTGACCGATCTGGTGGCCTGGCTCAAGCAGGGCCGCATCAAGCCCCTGATTTCGGGCCGCTACGCTCTGGCCGAAGGCGCGCAGGCCATCCTCGAGCTCTCGCAACGCCGCGCGCGCGGCAAACTGGTGGTGTTGCCGTGATCCCGGGAAAGACCGGGATGGCCGGCCTACCCCGGTCGTACAAGCCCTCCGCTTGATTTCCAGGAGCCCCATGATCCAAAAAACGCCCACGGCCGATGCCTCCGTACTCTTCTGGCGCCAGGACGCAGTAGCCCACATCCGATTCAATCGGCCGGCGTCACTCAATGCCATCGACCTGCCCATGGCCCAGGCCTTTGGTCGGGCATGTCGCGAGCTCCACGCCGACCCGCAGGTACGGGTGGTGGTAATCAGCGGCGAGGGCCGCGCTTTCATGGCTGGCGGCGATCTGCCGAGCATGATCGCCGATCCAGTGGGCGCCAGCTCAGCGCTGATCGAACAAATTCATCCGGCTCTCGAATTACTGGCCCAGCTGCCCGCCCCGGTGGTCGCCTCCGTGCACGGGGCGGTGGCTGGTGGGGGTCTGGGCCTGGCCCTGGCCTGCGATCTGATCATCGCCGCTGAAGGCACGCGGTTTAGCTTGGCCTACCCTCGCATTGGCACCAGTTCCGATTGCGGCACCTCTTGGGGCCTGGTGCGGACGCTGGGTCTGCGCAAAGCCATGGAGGTCGCCTTGCTTAATGAAACCGTGGATGCTCAAGAGGCTTGGCGCATGGGCCTGATCAATCGGGTGGTCAAGGCTGAGCACCTGGCTGATGAGACAGCAGCCTGGGTCGCGCGTTTGGCGAAGTCAGCGCCGCTGGCCCTGGCTCATCTCAAGCAGTTGGTGCGGCAAGCCAGTCACAACGATCTTCATACTCAGCTCGAGCTTGAGGCTCAATTGTTCAGGCGTTGCGCAGCAACTGCGGACTTCGCTGAAGGCATGGCGTCCTTCATGGAAAAGCGGGAGGGGCGATTCAGGGGGCATTGAGCGCGGCGCGGCGCGCAAATTCCTCCCGGAGCGCCCGGAGTTTTTCCTGAGGATCTTCCCTCACAGTTTTTTGATCGAGGGCCATTTCGGCAATAAATCGGCTTGCGCTGGCAGCCACCATCTCACGGCCTTTCTTGCGTCGGCGCGTCCAGCTCACGGCCAGTGTGGCTTGTGCCCGGGTGATGCCCACATACATCAGCCGCCGTTCCTCTTGCAGACGCAGTGCCTGGGCCAGGCCTTCGTCCTCTTCCTGCTTGAAGGGCAGCAGGCCTTCGATGCAGCCCACCAGCATCACATGCGGCCATTCCAGCCCCTTGGCAGCGTGCAGGGTGGAGAGCGTCACAACATTTTGTTCACCCTCACGCTCGCTGAGGGTCGAGAGCAGCGCGATGGTCTGCACCACCTCGAGCAGGCTTTTGGGTTCGCGCTGCAGACTCAGTCCCGCCTCTTCCTGGACCTGGCCGCCGCAGCGCTGGGCCATCCAGTCGCAGAAGTCCGTGACATGGGACCAGCGCGCTGCCGCCGCTTGCGCATTGTCTTCGCCGTCATAAAGATGCTGTTCGTATCCGATGTCTTTGAGCCAGTCGCGCAGAAAAACTTGCGCAGCCTCGCTGCCCTGGGTATGCCGGGCCCGGTACTGCAGGTCATTGACGCTGCGGCCAAACTCCTGCAAGGAACCCACTGCGCGCGCGGGCAGGGCGGTGCTCAGGCTGTGGCTATACAGGGCCTCAAACAAACTGAGTTTGTAGCGGCTGGCGAACACCCCCAGGCTGGAAAGCGTTGTGTGCCCGATGCCACGCTTGGGGCTGGTAATGGCGCGTAAAAAAGCCGGGTCGTCATCATTGTTGGCCAGCAGGCGCAGCCAGGCGCACAGGTCTTTGATTTCAGCGCGATCGAAAAAGCTTTGCCCACCCGAGACCTTGTAGGGAATCTGCGCTTTGCGAAGGGCTTTTTCAAACGGCTTGGCCTGGTGATTGGCCCGGTAGAGCACCGCAAAGTCTTTCCACTCGCGATGGCGCTGACCGTCCCCGGCCCGTAGACTCTGGATGCGCGCCACGATGCGCTCGGCCTCATGGTCTTCGTTGTCGCAGTCTAGCACCCGTACCGGTTCGCCCTCGCCCAGTTCTGAAAACAGGGTCTTCGGAAAGAGCTTGGGGTTGGGCCCGATCACATGATTGGCCGCGCGCAGGATGGCGCTGGTCGAGCGGTAGTTCTGTTCAAGCTTGATGACTCTGAGCTGTGGAAAATCCTGCGGCAGTCGTTTGAGGTTGTCCAGGGTGGCACCGCGCCAGCCGTAGATGGACTGGTCGTCATCGCCCACGGCGGTTAGCCGCGCGCGCGATCCGACCAAGAGCTTGAGCAATTCGTATTGGGTGGCGTTGGTGTCCTGGTATTCGTCCACCAGCACATGGCCAAGCCGCGTTTGCCAGCGTTGCCGTACCGATTCGTGGTCACGCAGCAGCTTGAGCGGCAGTCCGATCAGGTCGTCGAAGTCCACCGCCTGGTAGGCGCTCAGGCGTTCCTCGTAGCGGGCCATGATGCGGGCCAGCGAGACATCCTGTTCGCTGGCTGCCTGGGCCAGCGCGCGTTCGGCGTTAAGTCCCTGGTTTTTCCATAAACTGATGGCCCACTGCCACTGGCGCACGGTGGCTGCATCGGTACTGCCTCCGCAGTCCTTGAGCAAGCTGTCTACATCATCGCTGTCGAGAATGCTGAACTGGGGCTTGAGCCCCAGGGCCTGGCCGTCCTGCCGGAGCATGCGCACACCCAGGGCATGGAAGGTACAGATCAGGGTGTCCTGGGCTTGGCGTCCGATCAGGCCTTTGGCGCGCTCGCGCATTTCAGCGGCGGCTTTGTTGGTGAAGGTGATGGCTGCAATCTCGGAGGCGGACAGGCCCGAATGGATCAGGTGCCCGATCTTGTGGGTGATGACACGCGTCTTACCCGAGCCGGCCCCGGCCAGCACCAGACAGGGCCCCTGGATGTGATGAACGGCTTGAAGTTGTGCGAGGTTGAGTGAGGGCGATCGGGTGGCGCTGTCGTGCATGAGTCTGGCGAGTCAGCCGGCCTGGAGTAGCCGGCAAAACGCAACATCATAGGTCCCCCGGCGCCGGCTGTAGCGGCGGCCTGCGCGCGCGGGTTGACAATACAGACCTCATGACGGCCATTTTGCTTCAGACTTTTCCGTTCTTCGCGCTGGTTCTGTGCGGCTTTATGGCGGCGCGTTTGCGTTTCTTGCCGGTATCGGCCATTACCGGTCTGAACGCCTTTGTGCTTTACTTTGCCTTGCCTTGCATGCTCTACCGTTTTGGGGCTGACACACCGCTGTCGCAACTGCTCGATGTCAAGCTGGCGCTGCTTTATCTGCTCTGCGCTTTGTTTGTGGTGTTGCTGGCGGTGCTGATCGCGCGCAGGCGTCATTTGAGCTGGAATGACTCGGCCTTTGGGGCTCTGGTGGCCACCTTCCCCAATACGGGCTTCATGGGCGTCCCCTTGCTGGTGTCTTTCATGGGCGTGCAGGCTGCCGGGCCGGCCATCGTCACCATTCTGGTGGACCTGGTGCTCATCAGCTCCCTGTGTATCGCCCTTTCGCGTCTGGACGGTGCCGGCCTGCACGGCGCTGAGCAGGCAGCCGCTCAAGCGCTCAAGGGCGTGCTGTCCAACCCCATGCCGTGGGCAGTTTTGCTTGGTGCGCTAGCCTCCGGGCTCGAGCTGCAACCGGTGGCGCCCGTCATGAAAACCATCACCCTGCTGGCCGATGCGGCATCGCCCGTGGCCTTGTTCACCATTGGCGCTGTGCTGGCCCGATCGCAGATGGCCAGTGCCGGCCGCGCCGTGTTGCCCTCCGGTGAAGAGGCCGCCGTGGTCCTGATCAAGCTGGTGGTCCATCCTGCGTTGGTGGCTGGCTTGGGCGCCTTGGCGATGGCCAGCGGCCTGGGCCTGAGCGTATTCTCAGTGACTACCGCCACCTTGGTGGCAGCCTTGCCAAGTGCCAGCAATGTATCTTTACTGTCTGAGCGTTTTGGCGCCAACACCGCGCGCATCGCGCGCATCATTCTTTGGTCAACGGTGTTGGCCTTCCTGACTTTTTCCGTGGCCGTGTCCTGGTTGCTCTGAGCTCAGATACTGAGCGGGTCGACATCCAGAGCCCAGCGCATCAGACGCTTGAAAGCGTGCTGGCTGCTCAGCTGGGCGAGCACGGGTTGCCAGGCACTCATGAACTGTTGCAGGGCCGGCCGTGAGGCGCTCTCGATCAGCATCTGAGCCCGCTCGACATTGGCCAGCCGTTGCAGGGGCATGGGCACGGCTGGGTACAGCTGCACCCGATCGGCCCCGGGCAGGACCTGCTGCGCTGCCGCCTGCGCTGCAGCACGCAGAAAATCCTGGGCCAGTTCCTGCGAGGCCGCCTCGGCGCGCAGCAGCGCGGCGTGACTGAAGGGCGGCAGGCCTGCTGATTGCCGGCTGTGCAACTCCTCTTGTGCAAAGCCGGCGTAGTCGTGTCGGCGTAGGGCGTCAAACAAAGGGTGTTGCGGGTGAAAGGTTTGCACCCACATTTGAGCGGTGGCGCTGTGCTGTGCCTGTCGTCCCGCGCGACCGGCCGCTTGCATGAGAAGCGCAAACAGGCGCTCTGGTGCGCGAAAGTCGCTTGAATACAGCGAGCTGTCCGGGTTGACGGCCGCCACCAGCGTGATGTGACGGAAGTCATGGCCCTTGGTCACCATCTGTGTGCCCACCAGCACATCGGTATGGCCCGCGTGTACCTGAGCCAAGCGCGCCTGCAGCACACCCTTGCCCCGGGCGCTGTCGGCATCGATCCGCAGCACACGCACCGGCGATCCGTCGGGCCGCTTGAGATCGCTCAGCAGGTGCGCTACCTGCTCCTCCAATTGCTCGGTGCCGCGCCCCACGGGGGTGATGTCCACATTGCCACAGTCGGGGCAGCCGCGCGGCACCGGCTCGGTATAGCCGCAGTGGTGACAGCGCAGGCTGCGGTCCACCTTGTGGAACACCCGGTAGGCGCTGCAATGCGGACATTGGCTTTTCCATCCGCAGGCATGGCATGCCAGCACCGGCGCGTAGCCTCGGCGGTTGAGGAAGACCAGGGACTGCTCACCGCGTGACACCCGTTCGGCGATGGCCTGCATCAGAGGCGGTGCAAGCAGGGCCCCCTTGGCCTGCTTGCTCATGTCGAGCACCCGCACTTCAGGTCCTTCGCCCACGCCTGAGGCGCCGATGCGCAAGGGCATATCCAGTCGAAGGTAGCGCCCTTTCAGGCAGGCCTGCCAAGTTTCCAGCGAGGGGGTGGCCGAGCCGAGCATGACGCGGCAGCCTGCCGCTTTGTCCGCGACCGAGCGGCTTTCCAAATGGGCGCGGTAGACGGCCAGGTCGCGCGCCGAATACCGCGCCCCCTCTTGCTGCTTGTAACTCGGGTCGTGCTCCTCGTCGACCACGATCAACTGCAGCTGCGGCAGCGAGGCAAGCACCGCCATGCGAGTGCCCAGGATCAATCGTGCCTGTCCGGTGTGGGCGGCCAGCCAGCTTTTCAGGCGCTGTGCCGGGGTCAGCCCGCTGTGCAAGGCCACCACTGCTCCCGGCCCCAGGCCAGCAAAGCGATCTCGCAACCGGGTCTCCAGTTGTGGGGTCAGGTTGATCTCTGGCACCATCATCAGCACCTGAGCCTGCGGCCGCTCTTGCAGCAGTTCTTCGGCGGCCCGCAGATAGACCTCTGTCTTGCCGCTGCCGGTGGCGCCAAACAGCAGGGCCGGCCGGCGGGTGTCTTCAAACAGTTCCAAGGCCTGGGCCTGCTGCGCACTCAGGGCGGGGCGATCAGCCTGGGCCATTGTTTCGGGCGCGAGCGGTGATGAGGCGGCTTTCTTAAGCCGGCGTGCCAGCCCGAGGGCATCGAGCTCACGCAACTGAGGGGGCAGCGCGGCCAGGGCCACCTCGCCGACGCTGCGCTGGTAGTAGTTGGCGGTAAAGCCGATCAGCGCCTGCCAGTTGGCTGACAGGGCGGGAAGGCCTTCGAGCACATCGAGAACCGATTTGCTTTGTCCCGGGCTCAGGCTGCCCGCATCGCTGCGCAAGCCCCACACCACACCGAGCACCTCTCGCCGACCCAAGGGCACACGCACCAACTGCCCGGGTGAAAGCGCTGACTTACTTTCATAGGTGAGAGGGCCGGTGATGCCGCTATGAGCCGGCGCCGCAACCACAATGTCTAGCCAAAAACCCATTTTTTTCTTTTTGTCGCAATTCCACTTTCGCAAAATCGGCTAAGTATTTGATTTGAATGAGACTTTGGAATTGTTCAGCGTTTATGTGGATAACTTTGTTGATAGCTCGCCCCGACCTCCCGCCAAGCCTTAAAAATCAAGGCGTTGCTTGTTCTGCCCGGATTTCCAGCATTTGAATAAAGCCTATAAAAAACAAGCACTTGGGTGTTTTCTGTTTCTTGAAACGGGCTTTCTTGCCTTTCAATCTGCTTTTCGCACCGCAGCACGATTTTTGTGCATAAGTCGGGCCTGGCCGAGCCCTTTCGTGCTATAGGACTCGTTTTTTGGGGCCGGCTCTGCGCGAAAGTCAGCGCGCTGATCGCATCTGACGCGAATGGCTGTGAACCGCCTCCACCAGGGCCTGCACATGCTCGGGCGGGGTGTGCTGGCTGATCCCGTGACCGAGGTTGAAGATGTGCGTGGGGCCAGGGGCGGCCGCATCAGTGTGCGGCGGGCCAAAGCTGTCCAGAACACCGCGCACCTGTTCGGCAATGGCTTGCGGGGGGGCGAACAGCACATTGGGATCGATGTTGCCCTGTAGCGCCTTGCCCGGGCCGCCGGCCTGCCCCCCGACCAGCGCACGGGCCTGCCCGAGGTTGACCGTCCAATCCAGGCCCAGCACCTCACAGTCGAGCTGCCCCATCTCTTGCAGCCACAGGCCCCCACCCTTGGTAAACACGATCCGCGGGACGATCGCGCCGTCATGGCTGCGTTGGAGCTGAGTCAGAACCCGCCGGGTGTAGTCCAGGCTGAAGGTCTGGAATGCCCCGTCGGCGAGCACTCCGCCCCAGCTGTCGAAGACCATGACGGCCTGTGCTCCGGCCTGGATCTGGGCGTTGAGATAAGCGGCCACCGCATCGGCGTTGACCGCCAGGATGCGGTGCATCAAGTCGGGCCGCGCGTACATGAGACTCTTGACCTGCCGGTAATCGTCGCTACCACCGCCTTCGACCATGTAGCAAGCCAGTGTCCAGGGGCTGCCCGAAAAGCCGATCAAGGGGACCCGTCCCCGGAGCGCTTTGCGGATGGAACTCACGGCATCGAAGACATATTGCAGCTTGTGCATGTCCGGCACGGCCAGTGCGGCGACGGCGGCCTCATCGCGCACCACTTTCTCAAACTTGGGGCCCTCGCCCTGCGCGAAGGACAGACCCAGCCCCATCGCGTCCGGCACGGTCAGGATGTCTGAGAACAGGATGGCTGCATCGAGCCGGTAGCGATCCAGGGGTTGCAGCGTGACCTCGGTGGCGAATTGCACATTGGTGGCCAGTCCCATGAAGCTGCCCGCCTTGGCTCGCGTGGCGCAGTACTCAGGCAAGTAGCGTCCGGCCTGTCTCATGAGCCAGACGGGGGTGTGTTCGGTGGCCTGCCGCAGGCAGGCCTTCAGGAAGCTGTCGTTTTGCATGGATGGGGTGCTTGTTGCCAGAGCTAGCTCGCAGCGGTGGAGCTTCACCCCGGGATTATGAGGGGTCAAGCGATCCGGATCGCCCGCGGCGTGGCTGCGGTAGTACACCCAGGCCCTCTCGACACTTGGCGAGCCCATCCCAAAGACTTTTTATAACAATTTGATCTATGGGAGTCTTTCGATAGTCTAAAAATGTCTCCCAAAATACACAAAAAGAAAAATAATGTTATTGATAAATAACAAATGATTGTTAAAAATTTGCTTCAAACGCAACTCAATCGCCCGGAGATTGCAAATGAAAGCATACAAATTCGCCTCCAAGCTCGTTGTGGCCTTTCTCGGCCTTGTTTTTCTCGGGTCCGTCCAAGCGCTGAGCCTGCATCGCGATGGCGAAGACCTCTATGTGAGCGGCCCGGTTCAGTTGGGTGATGACTTGATCCTGAAGGCGGCGCACGAGGACTCGCCCGTGCGGCGCCTGGTGCTGGTGAACTCCCCCGGGGGGGCCTTTTTGGCCAGCTTGCGCATCGCGCGCTGGGTCGAGAATCAGCGGATGTCCACGGTCGTGGTCGGACACTGTCTGTCGGCTTGTTCCCTGATCTTCATGGCGGGCGAGCAACGCCAGTTTGCCCAGGCGCAAGCGGGGCAGCCTCATCTGATCGGCATCCATGGCCCTTATGTGCCAAGCACCGGACAGTTGAGTTCGGCAGGAGCGCAGATCATGCTGTCCTACTACCGCCACCGCATGGGGGACCGGTACGACGCAGCTGTGATGGAACAGGCGATCTATCAGATGAAAGATCCTACGGGTCTTTTGCTGGTCCCGGAGCTGGGCCGGCCTGAGAGCACGGCCCGCTCGTGGCACTGCGCCTCGGGCCGAACCCGCCGGGACTCGTGCACGGTGTACGCGCACGCCGATGCCTTGAGTCTGGGGCTATTGACCACCGCCGAGACCGGTCTGGTCCGAGTCCCCGCCGCCATGGCTCGCGCGAGTCTGGGCGTGAGCTGGACACCACCGGCCCCCGGTGCCGTAACAGCGCAGGCGAACGCTTTGGGCTATTGAAGACCCAGCGCGCCAGGCGCCTGGGCGGGCTCAGGCGATGGCCTCTGCACGGATGCCGTGCTCGCGCCCCCCAAGGTCCGCCGCTGTCCGCCCGCCACTGCCTTGTGGTCAATCTTCAGGCAGCGGTCCTGCACCACAACCAGCCCGGCCTGGCTGGCCCGACGCACGGCCTCGTCGTTGCGAACGCCCAGCTGCAGCCACAAGGCCCGTGCGCCGACGGCGAGGGCCTCGTCGACGATGGGAGCGATTTCTTCGCTGTTGCGAAAGCAGTTGACCAGATCGATGCGTTCGTGCCGGGCCGCCTCGATCAGATTGGGAAAGGCCCTGTGGCCCAAAACTTCGACGGCGTTGGGATTGATCGGAATAACGCGGTAGCCACGCGACTGCATGTACTGCGCCACATCGAAACTGGCCCGGTGGGGCTTGGGCGAGAGTCCAACGACGGCGATATTGCGGCAATGGCCGAGCACCCAAGCCACCTTCTCGGCGGTTGAGCCCGCCTTGGGCTGTGCATCCATGTGAGTCTCCTGCGGCGCTGCCCGCGCCTTTTATGGGTCTGAGTCTGCGCCAAGCGGTGCCGGCTGGCTGTCAGGCTCGAATTTACAACCTGGCCAGGGCTTGCCGCAACTCCTGCACCGTCAAGACTTCTGAAAGCAGGATCGGCGCCCGCCCTGGCGCGTAGAGGGCGTAAACCGGCACACCCGATCGCCCCAGGGCGCGCAGCGCAGCGGTGATGGCCGGATCGCGCTGCGTCCAGTCGGCGCGCAGCAGCACCACTTTTCTGGCCTTGGCATCGGCCAGGAAGGTCTCGTCCTTGAGCGCAGCCTGCTTGTTGTACTGGCAGGTGATACACCACGCCGCGGTGAAATCAACCAGGACGGTGCGGCCCTGGCCGTTGAGCTGCTCGACCTGCCCCGGCGCCCAGGCCTGCCAGAGACCGCTTTCAACGCGGGTGTCCTGCGTGCGCAGAACCTGCGGGCCCGCCCAGGTCAGCCCCAGAAGCAGCGCCATCAGCGCCAAACAGGCCGGGACCCGTCTGCCCGGCTGCCATCCCAGGGTCCACAAAAACAGGGCCAAGAGCAGGAGGAGGAGCATCAGCGCGGCCGCACCATCGATGCCGCTTTGTTGACCGAGGACCCAAAGCAGCCAGATCACTGTGGCGAGCATCGGGAAGGCCATGAACTGCTTGAAGCGCAGCATCCAGGCGCCGGGCCGCGGCAGGGCGCGGCCGAGCGCAGGCACAGCGCTGATGAGCAGATACGGCACAGCCATGCCCAGCCCGAGCCCGGCAAAGATGCTCAGGCCTTGCCAGGCGGGCAGCGTCAGCGCGGCGCCCAGCGAGGCACCCATGAAAGGGGCGGTGCAGGGCGATGCAATGGCCACTGCCAGGGCGCCCGAGAGGGCGGCATTGGCCGCCGGATGGCGTGGCTGCCAGCTGGCCAGTGCCCCTGGAACCCATTGCCCGAATTCGAACAGGCCCGCCAGGTTCAAGGCCAGCACGGTAAAGAGCACCGCCATGGCCGCGACCACCCCCGGGCTCTGTAATTGAAAGCCCCAACCCAGTTCCTCGCCCGCAGAGCGCAGCCCGATCAGCAGTGCCCCGAGCGCTGTAAAAGAAATCAACACCCCAAGGGTGTAGGCCCATCCGAGTTGCAATCGTTGTCCCTGCTGCATTTGCGCGAAACCGAGCACCTTGAGTGCCAGCACCGGGAACACGCAGGGCATCAGGTTAAGAATCAGCCCGCCGAGCAGAGCGCCCGCCAGCGCCGTCAACCAGGCTATCGAGGGGGCGGGCTCGGCGGCGGCCTTAAGGGCCGCCTCCAGCGTCGGTGGTACGCCCACCAGCGGCGCAGCCGGCGGCCAGGTTCCGCTCACCGGGGCCTGTATTTGCCAGGCTCCTGTGCCCTCGGTGCGTGCCAGTACCACCGTGATTTGGCCTGGGCTGTCGCTGCGCATCTTGGACAAGGGCACCTGAGCCTGCCAGCGCTCACCCTTCCAGCCCTGCTGCCAGGCGCCGGCTGTTTCAATCAGACCCGGTGCCTCGAAGAAGACCTCCATCTTGCGTCCACGCGCATCGCTCGGTAGGCCCGCGATATCCAGGTGCAGGGCCTGATCGCGTACCTCGATGCGGCTGCCCGTCTCCCGCAGGACCTGGGGCTGTGCGGCCAGCGCGGCTTGAAAAGCCGACGCATGCAGGGCCGTTGAACCGGCGGTGGGCAAACGCAGGCTCATCCGCCCCTCCTGGGGGATGCACTCGCGCCGGCAGACGAGCCAGCGCGCGTGCAGCTGCACGATCAAGTCCGGCCCGACAGGGGCCGTCTCCATGCGCACCGGCACAGGCAGCAGCAAGCTGCCCTCGTAGCCGTAGTTGGCCAGATCGCCCAGTGGAAACTTCTTGGGGACGGGCCAGGCGATCTCGCCGGCTTGCACGCCTTGTGGCAGGGTCCACTCCAGGGTGGTGGACAAACCGGAGTCACCCGGATTCTTCCAGTAGGTGTGCCAGCCGTCCTGATGCTGGATCAGAAGACCGAGCCAGACCGGCCGCCCTGGTCCCACACCTTGCGGCGCATGCGCCAGCAGCTTCGCGCGTACCTGCTCGGTTTGCACCACATCTGTGGCAGTCAGCGGCCCCAGGCCACCTTGCGGAGTTTGCGTCGATGCCGCCGATGCACCCATCAGGCTCAACGCCATCACGCCGGCCTTCAGAGCCGCGCTCAGTCGATCCATCCAGTGGGCCCGGGTGGCCGGCTCGTGCATGTGCCTCGTCATGGCCCAATGCTAACGGCTCCGGGCCCGCCGCCCCTGCCGCAGAACCGGATAATCGGGCCATGTCGGCTTCTGACACCCCTGGCACGCTGGCGCCACCGGCGCCCATCGTTCTGGCGACCATCAACGCCCGCTACATCCACGCCAGTCTGGGCCTGCGTTGCTTGCTGGCCAATATGGACAGGCATGGCCGGGCTGGACTGGCTGCGCAGACGGTTTTGCGTGAATTCACCCTGGCCCAAAGCCCGCTGCAAATGGCTGAGCACTTGCTGGCCCTCGAGCCTGAGGTCATAGGCCTGGGCGTTTACATCTGGAATGCAGTACCAAGCTTGCATCTGGTTCGCTTGCTCAAGGCGCTGGCGCCGCAGGTCAAGATCGTTGTGGGCGGCCCAGAGGTCAGCCATGAGGTCGAGCAGCAGGAGATATGCCGCTGGGCCGATCATGTCATCACCGGTTGGGGCGATGTGAGTTTTCCGCGGTTGTGCCGGGCGCTGCTCGACGGCCCGCCGCCCCTGATGAAGGTGATCGCCGGTGAGCAGCCGGCCCTGTCCGAGCTGCAATTGCCCTACGAGCATTACAGCGACCTCGATCTGGCCCAGCGCCATGTCTATGTCGAGGCCTCGCGGGGATGCCCCTATCAGTGTGAGTTTTGTCTGAGCGCCCTGGACAAGACCGCCTGGCCCTTCGAGGTCGAGCCTCTGCTGGCCGCCTTGGCAACCCTGTTTGATCGCGGAGCCCGGCAGTTTCGGTTCGTCGATCGCACCTTCAATCTGCGCATCGATCTGGCTGCGCGCATTCTGGAGTTCTTCTTGGACCGTCTGCGTGATGCGCAGGGGACGATGCCTGAGCGTTCGGATGTGTTTGTGCATTTTGAGCTCATCCCCGACCGCTTGCCCGAGCCGCTGAAGGCTCTCATCGTGCAGTTTCCAGAGGGTTCGCTGCAATTCGAGGTGGGCGTTCAAAGCCTCGACCCGCAGGTGCAGCAGCGTATTTCGCGGCGCCAGGACAATGCCCGCACCTTGGACAATCTGCGCTGGTTACTCAGGCACAGCCGTGCCCATCTGCACGCCGACCTGATTTTTGGTCTGCCGGGGGAGACGCTGGAGAGCTTTGCCGCGGGCTTCGATCGCTTGCAGGCCGTGGGCGTCCATGAAATTCAACTTGGCCTGCTCAAGCGCTTGCGGGGCGCCCCGATAGATCGCCACACCCAGGCGTACCGCATGGTCTATGACAGCCAGCCTCCCTATGCGCTGCTGTGCAATGACTGCGTCGATTTTGCGACCGTGCAGCGCTTTGGCCGACTGGCCCGTTACTGGGACCTGATCGGCAATGGCGGGCGTTTTGCGCAGTCGCTGCGGCTGCTGCTTGATGGCGCTTCGGCCTTCGCCGCCTTCGCTAGGTGGAGCGATTGGCTGTGGCAGCGCACGGGCAAAACGCATGAGTTTGGGCAGGAGGCTCTGGTCGATCTCTTGCACGACTACCTGGTGCAGGAGCGGGGGCTCGACCCGCAGCAGGTGCGAGCCGCCCTGTTGGCCGATTACCGGGCCAGCGGCGCGCGCGGCAAGCCGGGCTGTCTGGCGGCCTTGCTGCAAGCGGCTTCCCGTCCGGCGGGGGCTGCGGCGCCGCCATCGTCTTCGCTGACCGACCGACAGTCCCGCCATGCGCGGCAACGCGCGCTGGGGGCGGCGGCCTTGCCCACTTCGCCCTGAGCACAAACCAGTCAGCCCTGTTTTAATCTTGCCTGCATGACCGCCACTTTTGCCTTGCCCCGTTACTGGGCCCATCTGCGCAGCCCGCAATTCGCGCGCCTGGATCCCGCCCGCACGGTGGCCGTCTTGCCCCTGGCCGCGATTGAACAGCATGGACCGCACTTGCCGCTGAGTGTGGACACCGACCTGCTCGAGGGGCTGATCGCGATGTGTCTGCCGCTGCTGCCGGCCGAGCTGCCGGTGCTCCTGCTACCCACTCAGACCGTGGGTCGCAGCATCGAGCATGAGGCTTATGCCGGCACCCTCACCGTCGACAGCAGCGCCTTGATGGGACACTGGCTTGACCTGGGTCGCAGCGTGGCCCGTGCCGGCGTGAAAAAGCTGGTGCTGCTCAATTCGCACGGTGGCAATGCCTCCACCATGGACATCGTGGGCCGCGAACTGCGCGCCCGACACGGCTTGACTGTGTTGATGGTGCATACCTTTCAGCTGCGCTTGCCACCGCAGCTGCACGCGCTGTTTTCGCCCGACGAGCACCGCTTCGGCGCGCACGCTGGCGCCATTGAAACTTCGATGATGCTGGCCCTGCACCCCGAGCGGGTGGACCTGTCGCAGGCTCGCGATTTCGTCTCCAGCGGCCGCGCGCGTGCGGCGCGTTACCCGGTGCTGGGCGACGGGCAAAGCGCCAAGTTGGCCTGGGCGGTCGAGGACCTCCATCCTTCGGGCGCAGCCGGCGACGCGACTGCAGCCAGCGCCGAGAAAGGTCGCGCCGTGCTCCAAGCCTCGGCCAAGGTGCTGGCCCAGTTGCTCACCGAAGCCTGTGAGCTGCCCCCGCACTGAGGTGCTGGTGTCTGATTCTGCGTGGTTACCACCGCCGCCGACAGCCAGACCCATGCGAGCGCTTTAGGCGTAAGTCACCCAATCGGCGTATTCGGGTCCGTCAAGGTGCGGCAGGGTGTTGTAGGTCAGCAGGCTGTGACGCTTCGGATTGAATTCAAATTGCGTCAAGGATGCATTGCGTAGGCGCAAATTCAGTTCGATCCAACTGCCCGGCTGCGCCTGCACGACCTGGCCCACCGCCGTGGCGATCGGCCCACCACTGGAGACCAGCAGCACAGGGCCGCTGTAGTGCTGGCGCACATGGTCGAGCGTTGTCTGTATCCCCGCGCTCCAGTGTTCGAAGCTGGGCATGCCGCGCGGCTCGATCTGACCGGCAATCCAGGCGTGCAGGGCTTGGCGCAGCAGCCGGAAGTGCTGTCGGTACAGCTCGGGTGTGTCGGGCCGGGGAAGTGCTTGCGGATGTACGGCCTCGATCAGGGCGTGACTGTCGTACTCATTGAGGGCCGGCAGATGCAGGGCCTGCATGGGCCGGCCCAGTCCGTCGCAAATGCCGGCGTGAGTCTGTTTTTGGCGTTCCAGGGTGCCGGTGATCGAGGCCTCAAATTGAACGCCCCGCTCGCGCAGATAGTGGCCCAGGCGTTGCGCCTGGCGCCGCCCCAGATCGCTGAGGACATCGTAGTTGTCAGCGCCGAAGGAGGCTTGGCCGTGTCGGACCAGATAGAGGATTGCCATGCCATGAGTCGTGTTGGGATGGGGCCGCGCGATTATCGCGGCCCGCTTGGGCGCGGCCCGGCCGCCCCTGCCTCCCGCCCCCGGTCTTCAGAGCCAGACTTGCCCGCTGATACAGGTGACCGAGGCGCCCCCGACCCAGACCTGTCCGTGCGCATCACGATGCAGCTCAATGCGCCCGTCGCGCCCCACGCTTGCGCCTTGGCTGGCCCGATAGCGCGAGGGCATATGGCCCTCCTCGATCAGCCATTGGGCCAGGCTGGCGTTGAGGCTGCCGGTGACCGGGTCTTCAAGAATGCCTACCGGCGCGGCGAAGGCGCGCACCAGCAGGTCAGTTCCTTGCGCTGCAGCCACTCCGATTTTGGTGCCCAGCGCGCGCAGCTGTGCATGATCGGGCTCCAGGCGGCGCACGGTGTCGGCCGAGTCCAGCAACAGACCGAACCAGAGCGGGCCGTTATCGAGCTCTTGCGCGGCCTGGACTTGGCCGGGGGCCAGCCCCAGCGCCGAGATGATCCGAGGCAGTCGGGTTGGATCGATTGCCTGGCGCCGCAGAGCGGGCGCCGCGAAGGCCAGGTCCGTGGCCTCGCGCCGCAAGTGCACCAGACCCACGGCGCACTGCTGAACCACCCGCCCTGGCTCGCGCGGCTGGCCCCCGGCCTCCAGCCAGGCGTGGCAGCTGCCCAGCGTGGGGTGGCCGGCAAAGGGCAGTTCTCCCCCCGGGGTGAAGATGCGCACCTGGTAGTCGGCCTCCGCTGCGGTCGGTGGCAGCACAAAAGTCGTTTCTGACAACTGTGTCCATCGCGCAAAGGCCTGCATCTGGGCCTCGCTCAGGTCCTGGCTGTCCATCACCACCGCCAGTCCGTTCCCGCTGTAGGGCTGCTGCGCAAAGACATCAACTTGGAAGAACGGTCTGGCTCGGGTCTTCATTTTTTCAGGGAGGGTTGTACGGGTTCGGGCCTTGGCACCTCGGGGGCTGGAGCGCTTACGCTCATTTTGCGACCCAAGGCGATGGTGACCAACACGGCCGCCGCAAAGCCCAGGGTCAGCCCGTCGAGGCGTTCGTCCACCAGCATCACGGCAAAGAACATGGAGAAAAAGGGCTGCAGCAATTGCACCTGGCTCACCCGTACCGTGCCACCCAACGCCAGGCCGCGATACCAGAAGAAAAACCCCACCCACATCGAGAAGACGGCCAGATAAACCAGGCCGATCCAGGCGCCGGGGCGCACCGGGTGCGCGGGCAGGGTCAGCCAGCTGCCCGGCAGGGTCAGCGGCAGAGCCACCACCAGAGCCCAGCAGATCACCTGCTCGGGCGGCATATGACCCGACAGGCGTGCGCCCCAGGTGTAACCCATCGAGGCCGATAAGACCGCCATGAGCAGGAGCAGGTCGGCTGCCTGCAGACCCAGTTGCCCCGGGGGGGAGCGCAAGTAGGCATAGACCACCACCAGGGCGCTGCCGAGCACCGCACAGAGCCAAAAACCTGGCGAAGGCCGCTGCCGGTGCAGCAGCGCAGCCATGGCTGCAGTGGCCAGCGGCAGCACGCCGAGGATCGCGCTGGCGTGCACCGCCTCGACCTGCTGCAAAGCGATCGAGGTACACACCGGAAAGCCGAGCACCACGCCCAGGGAGATGATGATTAGAGCGCGCCACTGCTCTGGCCGCGGCCAGGGCGCCCGAACGATCAGCAGGTACAGGGCCGACAAAGTGGCGGCCACCACAGCACGGGCCAGCGCGACGAACAGGCCCGGCAGCTGCGGGTCTTCGGGCGTGCCCACCGCCAGCCGGGTCACCGGCAGGGTGATGGAAAAAATCAGCACCCCCACCAGGGCCAGCCAGAAGCCGCGACGCAGGTTGGCGTCGGCCTTCATCGGCTGAGCATCCACCCGGCGGTGAGCACGAGGACCGCCGCCATCAGGCGGTTAAACACCAGCAATCGCTGGCCGCTGCCTTCGGGGCCCGCCAGCCAGTGCCGTAGCAGGGAGCCGATCAGGGCATAGGTCAGGTTGCTGCTCAGTGCAAAGAGCATCATCACCGGCAGCACCCAGGCTATGCGTTGCCCCAGGTCCGGTTGCCCGGCGACCCAACCGCTGACCACCGCCAGCGCCAGCATCCAGGCCTTGATATTGACAAACTGCAGCGTGATGCCGAGCCTGAAGCCCACGCTCAGTCCGGCATCGCTGGCTTGAGCCAGTTGGCGGGTTCGCGCTAATTTGACGGCCAGCCATATCAGGTAGCCCACGCCCACGGCCTTGATCAGCCAGACCAGCCAGGGCAGGGCCAGAATCAGGGCGCCCAGGCCCAGGGCGCACAGGCACAGCAGCAAGCCCCAGCCCACCGCCACCGAAGCAACAAAGGGCAGCGCCCGCACCAAACCGCCGTTGGCCGCCAGCGCCGTTGACAAGGTGGTGTTGGGGCCAGGCGTGAAACTCATCGCCGTACCCAGGGCCAGGAGGGCCCAGAGTTCGGCGGCACTCATGGCGGGAAGCTGGCCAATCGGTTCATGGGCCGCGATCATGACACAGTCGGCTCTTGAAATCGCTGCAACCGGCCTCATATCGGAACGCATGATTGCCCAGACCCACTCCTTTCAGGCCGAAGTGGCCCAGCTGCTCAAGCTGGTGACGCACTCGCTTTATTCCAATCCTGACATCTTCCTGCGCGAGCTGATCTCCAACGCCTCCGATGCGTGTGACAAGCTGCGCTTTGAGGCGCTGCACCAGGCCGAACTGCTCGAGGATGCCCCTGATCTGCAGGTGAAAATCGAGGTCGATGCCCAGGCTCGAACCCTGACCATCACCGACAACGGCATCGGCTTATCGCGCGAGGAGGCCATTGCTCACCTGGGCACCATCGCCAAAAGCGGAACGCGTGAGTTCATGAACCGGCTCACGGGTGATCAAAAAAGCGATGCGCAGCTCATCGGGCAATTCGGCGTCGGGTTTTATTCGGGCTTCATCGTGGCCGACCGTATCAGCGTCGAGAGCCGCCGAGCCGGGTTCAAGCCGGAGCAGGCGGTGCGTTGGAGCAGCGCGGGCACGGGGGATTTCGAAGTTGAAGATATCACCCAGGCTGTCCGGGGCACCCGCGTGATCCTGCATCTGAAAGAGGATGCCGGCGACTATCTTCAGGCCTGGAAGCTCAAGGGCATCATCGCCAAGTACTCCGACCATATTTCTCTGCCCATCCTCATGCCCGAGGAGAAGTGGCAGGACGGTGAGAATGATCAGCCGGGCCAGATGGTGGCGACCGGGCAGTGGGAAACGGTCAACAAGGCCAGCGCTTTGTGGAGCCGGCCCAAGAAAGACATCACCCAGGAGCAATACGACGAGTTCTACAAGCAATTGAGCTACGACCAGGAAGCTCCCGTGGCCACCACGCACAACCGCGTCGAGGGCGCCGCCGAATACACGCAGTTGCTGTTTATTCCGTCGAAGGCGCCGATGGATCTCTACAACCGCGAGAAGGCGGCGGGCGTCAAGCTGTATGTCAAGCGCGTGTTCATCATGGACGATGCAGAGGCGCTGCTGCCGGTCTATCTGCGTTTCGTCAAGGGGGTGGTTGATTCCAGTGATTTGCCGCTCAATGTCTCGCGCGAAATCTTGCAGGAGAGCCGCGCCGTCAAGGCGATACGCGAAGGCAATACCCGGCGCGTGTTGTCCATGATCGAGGACCTGGCTCTCAATGAGCCCGAAAAATTCAAGTCCTTTTATCACGAGTTCGGCGCAGTGCTCAAGGAAGGCTTGGGCGAAGATTTCTCGAACCGGGAGCGGCTGGCCAAGCTTCTACGCTTTGCCTCCTCCACCACCGATACCCTCAGCGTCAGCCTAGCCGACTACAAGGCCCGCATGAAAGAAGGGCAGGAGGCAATCTACTACATCACTGCTGAAACCCAGGCGGCGGCAGCCCGCAGCCCACAGCTTGAGATTTTTCGCAAGAAGGGCATCGAGGTGCTGCTCATGAGCGACCGGGTCGACGAGTGGGCGCTGAGTTTTCTGCACGAGTTTGACGGCACGCCGCTGCAGTCGGTGGCCAAGGGCGCAGTCGATTTAGGCAAGTTGCAGGACGAGGCAGAGAAAAAGCAGGCCGAGCAGGCCGAGGCCGATTTCAAGCCCTTGCTGGAGCGGCTCAAGCAAACGCTCAAGGACAAGGCCACCGATGTTCGTGCGACCACCCGGCTGGTCGATTCGCCCGCCTGCCTGGTGGTGCAAGATGGCGGTATGTCCATGCAGTTGGCGCGCATGCTCAAGGCCGCTGGCCAGAGCGTGCCGGGTGTCAAGCCTATCCTGGAGGTCAATGCCGCGCACCCGTTGGTGCGCAAGCTCGAATCGGCCGATACCGCCTTCGACGACTACGCCCACATCTTGTTTGATCAGGCCCTGCTGGCCGAAGGCGGCCTGCCCGAGGACCCGGCCGCCTATGTCAAAAGGGTCAACGCGCTCCTGACTTGAGGCGCGGGGCGGGGGCCGTCCTGCGTGATACTTAAGGGCATGCGCAGCCCCCCAAAAATCCTGGCTTTTGATGTCTTCGGCACCGTCGTCGACTGGCATGGCAGCATCGTGCGCGAATTACAGAGGCTGGCCCCGCAAGTCGATGGCGATGCCTTCGCGCTGGCCTGGCGCGAGGGCTATCAACCGGCGATGCAGCGTGTGCGTTCGGGCGAGTTGGGCTGGACCCGCATCGACGATTTGCACCGCCTGATTCTGGAGGGCCTGCTGCCCCGTTTCGGCCTGTCGCATCTGTCGCCGGCCGAGCGCGAGCATCTCAACCGGGTCTGGCATCGGCTCGATCCCTGGCCCGATGTCCTGGCCGGCCTGTCCCGGCTCAAGGCGCGTTACCTGATCACGCCCCTGTCGAATGGCAACATCGGTTTGCTCGCCCAGATGGCCAAGCGCGCCGGCTTGCCCTGGGACTGCATCCTCTCGGCCGAGGTGTTTCGCGCCTACAAGCCCGACCCCGCCACCTATCTCGGTGTGGCGCAGGTTTTTGATGTGAGCCCCTCAAAGGTCATGCTTTGCGCCGCTCACCACGACGATTTACAGGCCGCCGCGGCCTGCGGACTGCGCACGGCCTATATCGAGCGCCCCCTGGAGTTTGGCGCCGCGCACATGAAGGATGTCTCGCCGCGGCCGGGTAACGAGTTGCATGCGCGCGATCTGATGGACTTGGCTGGACAACTCGGCGCTTGAGCAGACTCTCGCGGCCTAGGGTGTATCGCGCAGCCGCTCCTGGACCATCTGGCGCAAAAGCTTCATCACGGGCGCTTCGGTACGCCCGCTCAGGGTGACATAGGCAAAGCGAGCCCCGATACCGAGTTGGGGCTCGACCCTGAGCTCGCGCAGTCGGCCGGCTTGCAGGCTCTCACGGGCCGCGGCCACGATACCCAGAAAAATCGCCTGACTCTGCTCGACCGTGGCGATCAGGGCGGCAATGTCCTCGCAGACGATGGCCGTGATGTTCTCGGCCTGCGAACCGGGACCGTATTGTTCGAGCAGGGTGCGCGAGACCTCGGCCGACAGGGGGGTGCCTGCCAGGGGATAAGACAGCATTTGTGCCATGCTGACCTGTCGCTTGCCTGCCAGGGGATGGTCAGAGCGGCAAACAAAGCCGGCTCTGAGTTCGCCCAGGGCCTCGATCTTCAGGTCCGAGGCGGGTTGCACGCGTCGCGCATCGACCACCATGGCATCGAGCTGGCGTGCGCGCAACTGCACCAGCTGCAATTCCGTCGGTCCGCGGGTGATATTGACCCGCACCCGTGGGTGTTGCTCGGCCGCCAGGCGCATCAGCGGCTGCATCAGTAAAGCGCCTGGACCCGAGCCCAGGCCAACCCGGATCAGGCCCGCCCCGTCTTGCAGCAGTTCTGCGCCGCGTTTGAGTTCGGCGGCCTCGCGCACGATGCCTCGAGAGCGCTCAACCACCTGCTGGCCCAGCGGTGTTAGCTCGTTGCGCTTGCCGATGCGGTCGAGCAGCTTCCCGCCCAGATCGTTCTCCAGGGTCTGTATGCTGCGGCTCAGTGCCGATTGAGTCAGGGCGCAGCGTTCGGCCGCTTTGCTGAAGGACCCGGTTTCGGCCACCGCCAGCAGGTGCTCCAGGCTGCGGATATTCATGCGCTGTCTCCCCTTATGTATTCGTCTAGTGCATTATTAATAAAAAAATTATGCAATAGACGCATCGAGCCGCGATCCTTAGCATTAGCACCACATTCAACCCCCTAAGGAGACTTTCCATGTCTGCTGCCCCGCGTTCCTTCCTCCGCCGTTGCGTCCTGGCCCTGGCCTGCGCGGCCAGTACCGGCCTGGCTTGGGCCCAAGGCTTCCCGAGCAAGCCGGTGACCTTGATGGTGCCTTATCCGGCCGGAGGCCTGTCCGATGTCATCGCCCGCGCCCTTAACAATGCCCTGTCCAAGCAGCTGGGTCAGCCCGTGCTGGTGGAAAACCTGGGCGGCGCCAGCGGCGGCATTGCCGCGCAGAAGCTGCTCAACAGCCCCGCCGACGGGCACATGATTTTCCAGGGTTCACCCAATGAGCTGATTCTGGCGCCGATGTCCAACGCTGCGCTCAAGTACAAGCCCGAGGACTTTCGCCTGGTGCAGATGATCACCATCAATCCCATGGCCATGTTTGCCCGGAAAGACCTGCCTGCCAACAATGGTGAAGAACTGCTGGCCTTTGCGCGCAAATCAGCCGCTGCGGGCAAGCCCTTGACCTACGCCAGCGTGGGCCCAGGCTCGCTCTACCACCTGCTGGGCGAGCATATGTCCAAAGTCGGTGGCATTGCCATGACCCATGTGCCCTACAAGGGGGCTGCGCCAGCCTTCCAGGACATGATGGGAGGCCTGGTGGATGTTTTCATGACGCCCTATGGCAAGGGTCAGGTGGCTTTGGTGGACGAAGGCAAGCTCAAGGCGGTTGCCGTGCTCTCCTCCGATCGGCAGGATCTGATCAAGAAGGTTCCGCCCCTGAACGACAGCCCGGCCCTCAAGGGCTTTGTGTTCGACATCTGGGCAGGCTATTTTGTGCGGAAAGACACCCCTGAGCCGATTGTGCAGGCTCTGCACAAGGCCCTCAGCGAGGTTGCCAATGATCCGGCCGTGCGCAGCGCGCTCGAAGCCCACGCCATGATCGTACCCAGACCCCAGGCGCTCTCGGCCGTGGCCAAGGTCTACGCCGACAACACCGAAAAATACCGCGCGATCGCCCGCGCCATCAATCTCCAGCCGCAGTAATGTCCACCGCCTACCTCGGGGATGCGCTGTCTGCGCGCATGGGTCAGTTCGTCAGCATCCGCCGCGACATTCATGCCCATCCCGAGTTGGGTTTTCAGGAGCATCGCACCTCCGCCCTGGTGGCTGGCAAACTCGCCGATTGGGGCTATGAGGTGTTTTGCGGTATCGGCGGTACCGGGGTGGTCGGGCGGCTTGTGCGTGGCCAGGGGGGCCGCCGGCTGGGTCTGCGCGCTGACATGGACGCCCTGCCCATTGAGGAGGCCTCGGGCCGGGCCTGGTCCAGCCGCCAGCCGGGCCTGATGCACGCTTGTGGGCATGATGGCCACACCGCTATCTTGTTGGCCGCTGCGCGGCTGATTGCCGAGGACGCCCACTTTCACGGTACGCTGCACTTGATCTTTCAGCCGGCCGAGGAGGGCGGCGGGGGGGCGCTGCGCATGATGGCCGATGGGCTGTTTCAGCGCTTTCCCTGCGACGCGGTGTTTGCCCTGCACAACATGCCTGGCCTGGAGGCCGGCCATTTCCATTTTCGCGAGGGGCCTTCCATGGCCTCCAGCGATTACGCCACCCTCACGCTGCACGGTGTCGGCGGGCATGGGGCCATGCCGCACACCACAGCCGATACGGTGGTCGCCGCCGCTGCCATCGTCACGGCCTTGCAGACGGTGGTCTCGCGCAATGTCGATCCCCTGCAGTCGGCGGTGGTGACCGTGGGGGCGATCCATGCCGGTCAGGCCAACAATGTCATCGCGGCACAGGCCCGGCTCGAATTGAGCGTGCGGGCCTTGGACCCACAGGTTCGGGTCCTGCTGCGGGAACGCATCTGTAAACTGGTCGAACTGCAGGCCCGGAGCTTCAAGGTTCGCGCGCAGATCGATTGGCAGGACGGCTATGCGGTGTTGGTCAATGCCAGCGCCCCGACCCGTTTGGCGGCGCAGGTGGCTGGAGAGCTTTTCGGACCCGATCGGGTCCACACCGAGGCCCCGCCCCTGACAGCCAGCGAGGACTTCGCTTTCATGCTCGAGCAGGTGCCCGGATGTTATTTTCTGGTGGGCAACGGAGGCCCTGGATCGGCCGGCGCCTGCATGGTGCACAACCCCGGCTACGACTTCAACGACGAGCTCATCGAACCCGGCGCTCGCATGTGGTTGGCGTTGGTGCAGAAATTTTTGGTTTAAACTAAGGTACTATTTTTTTAGCCCACCGGGAGAGATCGCTTCTCCCCATGCAGCGACGCCGAAGGAGCAACCGCCCCGGAAACTCTCAGGCCAAAGGACCGGTGGGCCTGTAACACTCTGAAGAGCGGATCGGCGGTGAGGCCGGTCTCACCGCAGGAGCAAGTCCGGAGTCATCCGGGCGAATCTCTCAGGTTCCAAACAGAGGGGGCGTTGGTCGCGCTGAACGCGCGCCGACTCTTTCGCCTGGAGTAGAGCTCATGAAATCTTTTGCAGTCATTGGCGGCGGCATCACCGGCGTCACCACCGCCTACGCCCTGGCGCGTCGGGGCTTTTCAGTCACCTTGATCGAGCGGCATCGCTATGCCGCCATGGAAACTTCCTATGCCAACGGCGGGCAGCTTTCAGCCTCCAACGCCGAGGTCTGGAACCACACCTCCACCGTGCTCAAGGGCCTGAAGTGGATGCTGCGCAGCGATGCGCCCTTGCTGGTCAATCCCAAGCCGAGCTGGCACAAGCTTTCCTGGTTTGCGCAGTTCATTGCCAACATTCCCCACTACGAGCGCCACACCGTCGAGACGGCGCGTCTGGCTATCGAGGCCCGCGAGCATCTGTTCTCCTGGGCCCGCGAAGAGAGCATCGACTTCGATCTCAAGACGCAGGGCATCCTGCACATCTATCGCAACAAGTCGGGCTTTGACCACGCGGCGCGGGTGACGGGCTTGCTTGCGCGCGGCGGTCTCGAGCGTCACGCAGTCACGCCGCAGGAAATGCGCACCATCGAGCCGGCCCTGGCCGGTGACTACTACGGCGGCTTCTACACCCCCAGCGACTGCACCGGTGATATTCATAAATTCACCGTCGGGCTGGCCGCCGCGGCCGAGCGCTTGGGCGTGCGTGTGCTCTACGGCTGTGAAGTGCAGCAACTCAAGTCCGACGGCCAGCGCGCCAGCGTCAGCCTGATGCGCGATGGCCGTCTCGAGCAACTCGATGTCGATGCGCTCGTGGTTTGCGCCGGGGTGCGCAGCCGCGCCATGGCGGCACAGTTGGGCGACCGTATCAATGTGTACCCGGTCAAGGGCTACTCGATCACCGTCAATCTGCCCGATGCCCTCAGCCAGACGGCCGCCCCCAATGTCAGCCTGCTTGACGATGAGACCAAGCTGGTCAGCAGCCGTCTGGGCCTGGATCGCTTTCGAGTGGCCGGCACTGCCGAATTCAACGGATTTAACTTCGATATTCGCGCCGACCGGGTGCGCCCCCTGGTCGAGTGGGTCAACCGGTGCTTCCCCGGAGTCAGTACGCGCCAGGTGGTGCCGTGGGCTGGGCTGCGTCCGATGATGCCCGACTTGCTGCCGCGCGTTGGTCAGGGTCGTCGCAGCAATGTGTTCTACAACACCGGGCATGGTCATCTCGGCTGGACGCTGTCGGCGGTGACGGCTGACATGCTGGCCGAGGTGGTGCGGGGCCGCAGTACCGGCGTCCAAATTCCCTCGCGCGTCCTGCCCAAGATGTTGCCGGCCGCCTGATTGCGCAGGCCGGGGTTGGGGCTTCATTCGAAACCGCAGTCCTTGCGCAACTGGGCTCGGCCTGGCTCGGTCAGCAGCTCAATCATCTGGGTTGCTGCCTGCGGGTGCGCGCAGCTTCGGGTATTGGCGGCGGTGTAGGCAGTGGCCAACCTCAAGCGTGGCGGCAGCAGCCCCACCAGCGCAATGCCCGGGGTGTTCAGGATCTCTGTCACCTGGGTGCAGCCGATCAGGCGGGCCGGGCGGGTCGCTGCTTGCTGCGCGCGTTCAGCCATGGCGGCCATCGCCGTTTGGCCGTTGGCAAAGCCCAGCAGCCGATCGCCCAGCGCTTGCTCAAGCCCGAGCTCGCGCACCACCTTCATGAAATGAATTCCGGCCGTGGCCTTGTGCGGGTCGGCCATATAGATGCCATCGGCCTGCTGCAGGGCTTGCGAGAGTTCCTCTGGTGTGCGCATCGCGAGTGCCGCGTGTCCCTCGGGCACGCCCAGACCGGTCTGAACCGCGCCGACGCGCCTGGCGCTATCGGCCTGCAGGTGCCCCGTCTGGATGAGTTCGCGCACCAGGGCTTCGGTGAGGATAACCACATCGCAAGGCTGGCCCGTCAGCAGGGCCTCGCGCATTTGCCCCACAGCGCTGAAAGTGCCTGCAATGGCCATTCCCGTGCGTTCCAGAAAAGGCGCTTGCAAGCGCTTGACCAGACCGTTGGCCGCGCCACCGCTGAGGAGTTGCAGCGTACCGCTCATACAGTAAGGGGCCTGGCCCAAAGCGTCTAGACTGCTTCAGTCCAGTTTGATATTGGCCGACTTGATCACGCCGGCCCATTTGGCAATGTCGTCATTCAGGTATTTGGTGAAGGCCGCCGGATTCATCACCATCGGCGATGCGCCTTGTTTGCCCCAGCCTTGTTTGACCTCGGCCGAGCCGACGATCTTGCTGATGGTCTCATTGAGCCGATCGATCACCGCTTGTGGCGTGCCGCGCGGGGCCATCAGGCCCAGCTAGATCGTGGCCTCATAGCCGGGCACGCCGGCCTCGCTGAGGGTGGGCACATCGGGCATGACATCGGAGCGCGCGCGGCCGCTGGTGGCCAGGGCCTTGACCTTGCCGGCTTTGACCTGTTCGGTCATGGTGGGCACCGCGTCAAACATCAGGTCGACCTGCCCGCCAATGATATCGGTGCGCGCGCCCGAGCTGCCTTTGTAAGGCACATGGACCATGTTGATGCGCGCCATGCTTTTAAGCAGCTCGCCCGCCATGTGATAGGGCGTACCCGGCCCCGACGAGGCATAGTTGAGTTTGCCCGGTTCGGCCTGGGCTTTTTTGAGCAGATCAGCCAAGGTGTTGATGCCCTTGCTGGGGTGCGCCACCAAAACCAGATCCGAATAATTGATCGGCGCGACGCCCACGAAATCCTTCATCAGCGCAAACGGCTTGTTCGGAATCAGCGTCTCGTTGACGGTGTGCGTGTTGGACATCATCAGCAGGGTGTAGCCGTCTGCGGGCGATTTGGCCGCCAGATCGGTGCCGATCACCGATCCTCCACCGGGTTTGTTGTCAATGACAAAACTCTGCCCCATCGCGTCGGTCAGGCGTTGCGCGATGAAACGGGCATAGACATCAGCCGGACCGCCGGTGGCAAAGGGCACGACGATGCGCACCGGTCGATTGGGGTAGTTCTGCGCCCAAGCGGGAGCATGGACTGCGCTTGCGCTCAGCCCGAGGAAGATCAGAGCGGCTTGGAAGAATTGTTTTCTCTGCATGGTCAGGTCCTTGGGTTCTGGGTTTACTCAACTTTGCCGATGCGTCGCACGACTTCGGCCATGCGACGCGCGTCGGCTTGTACATAGCGCTCGAAGTCGGGCGTGTCCTGGTACAGGATGGGGCTGCCTGCACCGTTGATGACCTCGCGCACCCGCGCATCCTGGGCTGCATTGCGAGCCGCCGCACGAAGTCGCTGGGCGATCGGTTCGGGCACGCCGGCCGGTATGAACAGCCCTGACCACTGCGCGTACTCGGCGTTCAAGCCTAGGTCCCGCAGGGCCGGCACTTCGGGCAGGGCGGCCAGGCTGCTGCTGCCCCAATGGCCGAGCACCCTGAGCTTGCCGGCCTTGACATGCTGCAGCACCGTGGCCGGCCCGGAGGAAACGGCCTGTATCTGCCCGCCCAGAAGCGCCACCACCGCAGGCCCGGCGCCGGTAAAGGGGATGTGGGTCAGGCGAATGCCCGCTTCCTGGGCCAGGATTTCCATCGGCACATGCATGGTGCCGTAATTGCCGGAGGAGCCGTAGTTGATGGCGCCCGGCCGCCTGCGCGCATCCTCGACGAAATCCTTGACCGTTTTCCAGGGCGAGTCGGAGCGCACCGCCAGGACCGTGGGGTCGGCCGTAAAGCGCGCGATCGGGCGTAATTCGGCGAGTGTGAACAGTGGGGCGCGTCCGAGGATGACATCGGCCTCGGGCAGGACGGTCAGTGAGGACAGCGCCATCAGCAAGGTGTAGCCATCGGGCCGTGCCTTGGCCGCTTGGCCCATACCGATGCCGCCCCCGGCGCCCGCCTTGTTCTCGATCACCACGCTTTGGCCGAGCTCGCGCGCCAGCGCCTCGGCCACCGGTCTGGCCACGATGTCAGCCAGACCGCCGGGCGGGAAGGGCACGATCAGGGTCAAAGGCCGGCTTGGCCAGGCCGTCGTTTGGGCGGTGGCCCAGCCGCTCGCGGCACAGACGGCGGCGGTCAGCAGAGTTCTTCGGTGCATGGCAGCTTCTCCAAAAAGCAAGGGCGTCAAGTCGAATCATCGTACGCAAACCCGCAAGCCGCTGGCCTGCTCGGATTCCCTAGTGGGGCGCTCGGGTGTACGCCTGCCAGCTAGGCGCGCCGGCCTTCAGGCGACCAGGGCCGGTTCCTGCATGGCCTCGGTTTGCTCGATCAGCAGATCGACCTGCCCTTGCCAGTAGTCCCGGGATCCAAACCAGGGAAAGTTGATCGGGAAGATCGGGTCATGCCATCGCTGCGCCAGCCAGGCGCTGTAGTGAATCAGGCGCAGCGTGCGCAGTACCTCGATCAGCCGCAACTCACGCCGATCGAGCTCGCCCATCTGCTCGTACCCCTCCAGCAGAGCGCTGAGCTGCCATTGGCGCTGAGCGCGCTCTCCGGCCAGCAGCATCCACAGGTCCTGAATGGCGGGGCCGGTGCGTGCGTCGTCAAGGTCCACAAAGTGCGGACCTGCGCCATCTGCCCCCGCCGGTGTCCAGAGGATATTGCCCGGATGGCAGTCTCCGTGCAGGCGCAGCGCTTGCGTCACCCCGCTTTGCTGCCACAGCGCGCCCGCGACCTGCAGTGCCTCGTCGCAGGCCGCCTGCCAGGACGAGGCCACATCCAGCGGCAGATGATCGCCTTCGAGCAACAGGGATCGGCTGGCGCGGCCGAAGCTGGCGATATCCAGGGCCGGTCGATGCACGAAAGGGCGCCGCCGCCCCACTTGGTGGATGCGCGCCAGAAATCGCCCTATCCATTCGAGCACATCGGCATCCTCCAGCTCGGGCCGGCGACCCCCGCGCCAGGGGCTGACGCTGAAGGCAAAGCCCTCGTACCGAGCCAGGGTCTGGCCTTTCAGGCGCAAGGGCGCGATCATGGGAACCTCGGCAGCAACCAACTCGGCAGCCAGGGCATGTTCCTCCTCGATCTGCGCATCGCTCCAGCGGTCAGGGCGGTAGAACTTGATCACCACCATCGCGCCCTGGGCTTGGCCTTCTTCCAGACCGACCTGGTAGACCCGGTTTTCGTAACTTGACAAGGCCATGAGTCGACCATCGCCCTGCAGGCCCACGCTGGCCAGGGCATCGAGCACCCGCTCGGGGGTCAGGTTTTCATAAGGGTGCTGGGTTCTCGCGCTCATCGCCCGATTGTGCCTGCGGCCTTGCTTGACCTTTTTAGTAAGTATGCTTATTATTTACCGGGTACAGAAATCGTCTTGGCAAAGGAATCGGCGAATGAATCAGCGGGCATCTCAGCCGGTGTTGGTGGCCGGCGGCGGCATCGGCGGTATTGCAGCTGCGCTGTCGCTGGTGCGGCAAGGGTATCGGGTTCAGGTTTTTGAGCAGGCTCCCGAGGTGGGTGAAATCGGCGCGGGTATCCAGCTGGGCCCCAACGCCTTTCACGCTTTCGATGCGCTGGGCGTGGGCGAGAAGGCGCGCAGCCGGTCGGTATTTACCGACTATATGGTCATGCACGACGCCGTCGATGGCTACCAAGTGGGCAAGATTCCCACGGATGAGCGTTTTCGAGAGCGCTTCGCAAACCCCTATGCGGTCATCCACCGCGCTGATGTGCACTTCTCGCTGCTTGAGGGCGCGCAGGAGACCGGGCAGATCGAGATCCTCACCAGCACCCGCATCGCCCGGATCGATCAGGATGAGCGTGGCGTCACCGTGCATGCGGCCGACGGCCGATCGTTTCAGGGGGTGGCGCTGATTGCCGCCGACGGCGTCAAGTCGGTGGTGCGCGAGCAGCTGGTGGGTGATCCAGCGCGGGTAACGGGTCATGTGGTCTATCGCGCTGTTGTCGAGAAAAAGGATTTCCCCGACGAACTCAAATGGAACGCCGCCAGTATCTGGGTCGGGCCCAACTGTCATCTGGTGCACTACCCCTTGCGTGGCGGTGAGCAGTACAACGTGGTCGTTACCTTTCACAGCCGCCACAAGGAGGAGTGGGGCGTGACCGAAGGTAGCAAGGAAGAGGTGCAGAGCTACTTCCAGGAGATCGTGCCCCAGGCGCGCCAACTGATCGACTTACCCAAGAGCTGGAAACGCTGGGCCACCGCCGACCGCGAGCCCATCGGCCGCTGGACCTATGGCCGCGTTACCTTGCTCGGTGATGCCGCTCATCCAACCACCCAGTACATGGCCCAGGGTGCTTGCATGGCCCTGGAGGACGCCGTGACTCTGGGCGAGTCGCTGCGCCATTGCAACCATGACTGGTCGCGCGCCCTCGATCTGTACCAACATGCGCGTATTGCGAGAACAGCGCGTATCGTCCTGTCCGGGCGAGAGATGGGGCGCATCTACCATGCCAAGGGGGTGGAGCGGTTGGTCCGCAACGACCTCTGGCGTGGACGCAGCGCCGAGGGCTTTTATGATGCGATGCAATGGCTCTACGGATGGAACCAGAGCAACTGCCTGGAGGCTGGCTTGCGTGAGTTGTCAGCACCCCGCAGGTCAGTGCAGCCGCTGGCCGCTTGAATCACCGATGCTCATTTTTGAGGAAAGCCTGCCATGAACGATTTGGGCCGTATCGAAGACCTGCCGCTCGATTATCGCGAGCAACTGGGCGCCCTGAATCTGGTTCCCCTGTGGCCGAGCCTGCGCGGCGTGATGCCGGCGCATGTGCCGACGCGCAAGACCCAGCCCACGCATTGGTCTTACCAGCAGGTCAAGCCGCTTCTGCTGCGCGCCGGTGCGCTCACCCCAATAGAAAAAGCGGAGCGCCGCGTGCTGGTGTTGGCCAACCCGGGTCACGGTCTGGACAAGATGCAGGCCAGCGCCGCCATCTATCTGGGCATGCAACTGCTGTTACCCGGAGAATGGGCGCCCTCGCACCGGCACACGCCCAACGCGGTTCGCATGGTGGTTGAGGGCGAGGGCGCCTGGACCACCGTGGAGGGGCACAAATGCCCGATGAGCCGCGGTGATCTCATCCTCACGCCCACCGGCCTGTGGCACGAGCACGGTCACGAGGGGGATCAGCCGGTGATCTGGCTGGATGTACTCGACCTGCCCTTGGTCTACTACATGGAGGCGTCCTACCATGTCAACGGGGATGGGCAGCGGCAGGCTGTCAACCCAGGGCAGGGCCATCGGCAGCATGCGCGCGGCGGACTGCGACCTACGCCGGTGTTTCAGGCGGCCGATCGTCGCTACCCTATGCTGCGTTATCCCTGGGCCGACGCGCGCGCCAGCTTGCTCAGCCTGGCCGAAGACGACCCCACGCTGGACTTCGTGCAGATGACTTACATCAACCCGCAAACCGGCGAGGATGCGGAAAACATCCTGGGCTTCTATGCCGTGATGCTGCGCCCGGGGCAGACCTGCAGACTGCCAGCGCGTTCACCGGCCAGCGTGTTCCATCAAGTCGAGGGGCGCTCACAAGTCAAGATGGACGGTGGGCTTTTCACGCTGGAGTCGGCCGATACCTGTTGCGCGCCGGGCTTTACGGCGGTTGAACTGTCTAACCTGTCGCCCAGCGAGCCCGCTTTCCTCTTCATGGCTGACGAATCCCCACTGCATCGCAAGCTGGGCCTCTTTGAAGTGCGTCGCTGAGAGTCTTGCGACCACGCTGCCAGATACACGCCCCACAATGAACGCCTATCTCTTTGATCCCCCGCCCCTTGCCGCCTTGCCGGTGCGTGGGCATACCCAACGCTTTCCGGTTCACCGCATCTTTTGTGTCGGGCGCAATTACCATGCCCACGCGGCTGAGATGGGGCGTACGGTCGATAAATCGGTCGATACGCCCTTCTACTTCACCAAGTCGCCCTCGACGCTGGTCGAGTCCGGCGCGACGGTGGCTTATCCCCCGGGCACCGAGAACTACCACCATGAGATGGAATTGGTGGTGGCTCTGGGGCGGCCCGGCTTTCGTGTGACCGAAGGCGATGCCCATGAGTTGATTTTTGGCTACGCCAGTGGCCTGGACATGACGCGCCGCGATTTGCAACTGCTGGCTCGCGACAAGGGGCGCCCCTGGGATCTGGGCAAGGACTTCGAGGAATCGGCGGTGTGCTCCGAGATCGTTCCCATGCCGGGCCGTGTGTTGGAACGGGCGGCCATTTCCTTGCAGGTCAACGGCCAGACCCGGCAGCACTCGAATATCGACAAGCTGATCTGGGGCGTGCGGGAAATCATCGCCGATCTTTCGCGCTTTTATCGTTTGCAGGCCGGTGATCTGATCTACACCGGCACCCCCGAGGGCGTGGCTGCAGTGCTTAGCGGCGACCGCCTGAGCGGCCGGATCGAGGGTGTGGCCGATGTGGCCCTGAGCATTGGCAAGCCCCTCTAGAGCCTATGTCTGTCTCGCCCCCTCTTGCGCGCCGCCTGGTGCACACCCGCCTGGTTCATTTTGAGGGCTATGCGCGGGAGGATGGCCTCTACGATATCGAGGCCCGGTTGATTGATACCAAGCCCGAGCCTCTGACCATCGAGGGGGAGGGGCGTTGGGAGGCTGGCGCTCCGATCCACGGCATGTTGATACGGCTGAGCATAGACGGCGACTACATCGTGCGTGCCGTCGAAGTCCGCATGGACCACATGCCGCACGGCGAATGCGAGGCGGCCCGGGCACCGATGCAAAGCGTGGTCGGGTGCTCCTTGCGCAAGGGCTGGCGGGCTGCCATCGAGGAGCGCCTGGGCAAGGTGCGCGGGTGCGCGCATCTGCGCGAGCTGTTGTTTAACATGGGGACGGTGGCCTTTCAAAGCCTGGCGCCCTGGACCCAAGGGCAGCGTGGAGAGCAGCCTCCGGCGGCCCTGGGCGGTTGCCTGGCCTGGGATCCAAGGGGCCCTATGGTGGCGCGCATCTATCCGCGCTTTCATATCAAGCCCGATGCCTGAGAAAGCCACCTTACAACGGAGACGACGATGAAGCGCACACTGCGAAGGATATTTGCAACAGCTTTGACGCTGTGGGCTGTTTCGGTCCACGCTGAACCTGATACGCAGGCGCTGTGCAAGGACCGGGGCTATCCCATTGGCCAGGCGGGTCGGGTCAACAACTGGTTTTTTGACGAGTGCATGCGGGTGGGATCGTTTACCCATCAGGGTGAGATAGCCGGCATACACAACGGCAAGGCCAATGTCATGCAGCCAGCGGCGGAGCCCTGGATCTTGAAAAGAGCGGACCGGGAGCCTGCCTACCGCTGGCGTACTGCCAACGAGGACGGCTTGAGCATTGACGATTACTTCAAGCGCCAGCGGGTGATGGCCTTGATCATCATCAAAGACGGCGCGATCCAGGTCGAGCGTTATCAATACGACCGCAAGCCCACACACCGCTTTCTCTCCAACTCGAAGGCCAAGACCATTACCGCGCTGGCAGTGGGCATTGCGCTGCGTGAGGGCAAGATCCGCTCGCTTGACGATCTGGCCCAGTCGTACGCGCCCGAGTTGGCGGGCACGCTCTACGGCCAAACTTCGGTGCGGCATCTCTTGCGCATGGCCTCGGGCGCGAAGTTCGAGGAGCGCTACGATGGCAAAGACGATCTGGCCCGCTATGGGGCAGCCGCCTTTCGCGATGGCGTTGCCGGCGGTGCGCGGGCCATCACCGAACGCCTTCATCCGGCCGGTACTGTCTTCAATTACGCCAGCGCAGAAACCGATATGCTGGCCGTGGTGCTGCGGGGTGCCACAGGACAGTCCTTGAGCGCCTATCTGGAGTCGCGGCTGTGGCAGCCCATGGGTGCGGAAACTTCTTCCCTGTGGCGTGCCGATGCCTCCGGTCTGGAGCGAGCTGGCGGTAACTTCAACGCAACGGCCAGGGACTATGCGCGGCTGGGCCTGCTGCTCGCTCACGATGGCAGGCGGCCCGACCGCCCTGATCTGGCCGAGATCGTGCCCTCGAGCTTCCTCATCGAGGCGACCGACTGGCGGCAGCAGCCGCCGGCTTTCAGCCCCATGAAGGCCACGCCTTATCTCGGCTACGGGTACCAGACCTGGACATTCCCTGGGCCCAACCGCCGCTTCGCCCTGCTCGGTGTGTACGGGCAGGCCATCTTTGTCGATCCGGCCCGCAAACTGGTGATGGTGCACTTGGCGGCCAATGCCACCGCCTCCACAGGCCAGACCTCGATGGGCCGCGAGCGCGACCGGCTGTGGCGGGGTGTGGTCAATTACTACGGGCCGTGGTGATGCCGGCCTTCAATGCGATAGCTGGCCCTGGGTGCTGAAGAACCCGGCGATACCTTCAATCAGGGCTTGCGGTTGATCGCGATGCGGTGAGTGACCGCAGTCGGGTAGCTCGAGCAGGTGTGTTTGCGGCACGCGGCGGGCGATGCCCTGAATTTGCTCGAGGGTGCCGTAGGCGTCGTTGAGACCTTGTATCGCCAGCAGCGGCACTCGAATCGGGTGCAGGCGCGATTCGATGGTCCAGCGGCTGAACGCATCGGACAGCCATACATTGTTCCAGCGCCAGAAGACGCCCTCCGGGTCCTCGTGATGGCGCGCTAAGCCTTCGCGCAGGGAGCCGTCCAGGTAGGCCTGTCGGGTCTGTTCGATGCTGCGCACCGAGAGGGTCTCGACCAAGATATGCGGGGCCATCACGATCAGGCCGGCCAGCCCCTTGGGCGCGGGCGCGCCGGGTTGGCTGGCCTTTTCCGCTTCGATGATGGCGCTCAGCAATGCGATCGAGCCGCCGTCGCTGTGCCCGAGCAGCCAGACCGGCTCTTGCACCCTCAGGACCCGCAGCAGGGCCGGCAGCACCTCTCGCGCCTGGCGCTCCAGGTAGTCAGGCTGCCACCGTTCATCGGCGGATCGGGGGCTCGAGCGGCCATAGCCGGGCCGCGAATAGACCAGTCCACGGCAGCCCAGTCTGGCGCATAGCGTGGCGGGGAAATCGCGCCACATCGAGACCGAGCCCAGCCCCTCGTGCAGAAAGACCATCAACGGACCCGGGGCCGCGGCGTTCACCCACTGGTATTCGATGGCCACCGGCTCCTGGTTCCAGACGATCTCGGCCCGACCGGTTGCGGAGCTCACGCGTTGGCCGCCTGCATGTCACGCAGCTTGAAGCGCTGAATCTTGCCGGTCGCCGTTTTGGGCAGCTCCTCGATGAAGTCGATCCGGCGCGGATATTTGTAAGGCGCCAGGCGCTCTTTGACGAAGGCCTTGAGCGCGGCCTCATCGACCGCCGCACCGGCCTTGCGCACCACGAAGGCGCGGGTCTTGGTCAGGCCTTCCTCATCCACCATGCCGATCACCGCGGCCTCCAGCACGGCCGGGTGCTGCACCAGCGTGGCCTCGACTTCAAAGGGCGAAACATAGATGCCACTGACCTTGAGCATGTCGTCGCTGCGGCCCGAATAGGTGTAAGTGCCGTCGGCATTGCGCACATACTTGTCGCCGCTCTTGGTCCAGGCACCCTGGAAGGTCTCGCGCGATTTCTCGCGGTTGCCCCAGTACATCAGGGCCGCGCTCGGGCCTTTGATGTAGAGGTCGCCGGGCTCACCGTCGGGCACAGCCCCGCCGTTGTCACCGCGCAGTTCAATGTCGTAGCCCGGTACGGGCCAGCCGGTGGTGCCGTAGCGTACCTGTCCGGGGCGGTTGGACAAATAGATGTGCAGCATTTCGGTCGAGCCGATGCCATCGATGATCTCGATCCCAAAGTGCCGGGTGAAACGCTCGCCCAGGTCGGCCGGTAGTGCTTCTCCCGCCGATGAGCACATGCGCAGCGCCACCGCGTCTCGGGTGGGCAGCTTGGGCGAGACCAGCATCCCCGCAAAACCCGTGGGCGCGCCAAAGAAGACAGTCGGCTTGTGCTCGAGCCAGCGCTTGAACACCGCCTCGGGGGTGGGCCGCTCGGCCATCAGCACCACAGTGGCGCCGACGCTCAAGGGGAAGGACAGCGCATTGCCCAGCCCATAGGCGAAAAACAGCTTGGCCGCTGAAAAGCAGATGTCCGACTCCTTCAGACCCAGGACGGGCTTGCCATACAGCTCGGCCGTCCAGTAGGGGTTGGCGTGGGTGTGCGCCGTGCCTTTGGGGCGGCCCGTGGAGCCTGACGAATAGAGCCAGAAGCCCGGGTCATCGGCCCCGGTGCTGGCGCACTGGGGCAGGGGCGCGTTGGCCGCTAGTAGCGACTCGAACGCGGTGGCCTGCGCGCCAAGGTCGCCGTTCGGTTGCGCGACCACCAGATGCCGCACTTCGTGGCCGCCTTGTGCCAGGGCCTGGCGCAAAGTGGGCAGCAAAGCGCCAGAGACCAACACCGCCTGCGAGCGGCTGTTTTGCAGCATGTAGGCGTAGTCGTCTGCGGTCAGCAGTGTGTTGACGGCCACGGGCACCACGCCGGCATACAGGGCGCCCAGGAAGCTGACGGCCCAGTCGCTGCTGTCATGCATGAGCAGCAACACCCGTTCTTCGCGGCGCAGGCCCAGAGCCAGCAGGCCGGCGGCCAGACGCCGCACGCGCTCGCTCAACTGGCCATAACTGAGGCGGCCGACATCGTCGATGAAGGCTGTTTTTTCGGGTCGGGCCGCATTGAGATCGAGCAGGTGCTGGGCGAAGTTAAAGGGTGTGCCGGGGGCGGTGGTGTTCATGGGGTTCTCCTCGTCGTTCGGTAGGGTGGGGTGGGCCCGGTGCGGGCAGCCAGGACCTTCTTGGTGCGTCCTTCAGGCGGTGAATTCGATGCGGCCCTTGGGCAGCAGGTAGAGCACCAGCGCGCGACCGTGGCGCACGGTCGGCCGGTGGGCGCTGCCCGGTGGGCAGACCAGCCAGCCGG